>JBEKVS010000013.1:0-37234 GCA_049513795.1 Occallatibacter sp.
AGTGCCATCGACGTCAGTGAAGGTCACGCCGCCGCTGGTCAACTATCAGAGAACCCCCATCGGCACAGCCGGTGGGGGTTTTCGTTGGGCGGGAGCCCGAGGTTAGCGAGACTGGCGGGGGATACCAGTTAGGACAGACATGGAGAAGCCCCGCTCACGCCCCGTGAGTGGGGCCTCCCATGGGCCGCGATTGCGGTTGCCGCCCTGTTCGCTTCTCTCCAGAAGAAGTGGCACGATGGTACGGGGCGGATCAAAAGACAGTCTGTCCAAATCTGCTCATTCTTGCATTCTGCCGGCGGCCGGCCTGGTGGGCGGGGTGGCGCCAAGGCAAAACTGATCGGCCGGTGTTTGGATGATCTGGCGGGCCTTTTCAACCGCTTGCTCCTGAGTGATCGATGGCGCAAAGGTGACCTTGAACACCTCTGGATCATTGGGGAAGATGAAGGCTGCGGTGATGCGCCCGTCCTCGACACCAAAAGCTATTGCGACTTGGTCGAGGTACATCATGGAGCCCTGGTTCTGGGGGTCGGCCATGGAGCTATCCTCGAAACAGACATAAATTACCCCGCGTTTCAAAACTGATCAATTCTGATCAGAGTCACTCCATTGACAAGCCCCGACGGAGTCGCGGTCATGCCGACCTGAAAGGCGTCCCAGATGGGCTCGCCGTTCACATAAAGATCAGCGGCCGCGGCCTTCCACGCATGACCAAAGGCCGTTGCGAGCGGCAGCAAGAACGTGCTCAAGAACTCGACTTTGGAGGCGTCCTTGGAGCTGTAATTATCTGGAGCCGGTTCTGGTCCGATGATGTCAATCTCATTGCATTGGCGACATCAGCCCTCACCGCTCTTTGAGGTGTAGAGGCCTCGACCAAGCGGTCTATTTACGGCTCGGCGATGACGTGGTCGTTGAAAGAGTCGTAAACAGTGAGGAGGCGTCTTCGCAAAAAACATCGACTCAACGCTACTTTGGTCTCCGGCTCGCGAACAGAGTGTCGAATCTCACCCAATAGATCGCAGAGTCCTTTGCGCTCGTGCCTCTTGTATAGAACAGGTACTTGCCGTCGGGCGTCACGTACTGGCCCCATCGATGAGCCAGACCATCATTAATCTTTGGCCCCAGTCTGACCGGCACCGCCCAGGCCAGGTCAGGGGTGCGAAACGAGAATTATAGTTTCGCACTCCGCCGTTTTCGTCTCCTTCGCGCTCATAATCATGTACGACTCATCCGGTGCTACAAAGAAATCGCTGTTCGCCCCCGGTTCGTTCAGCGGTGCCCCGAGACTCTGCACCTTCGCACCAGCCGCGGAAATCTTCAGAATGGAATGAATTCGTTATCCCCTCTTCTTATCCTTTGCGTCACTATCTGTCGCAATATAGATAGCTCCACTCTTCGTCGGCATAAAGTCCCACAAGCCGAAAGTCGTAGCGGAAGAATTTGATCTTAGCGGTTTTAAGCGTGCCCCAGCCGTTGGCCTGGTAGTAATAGATCTCTCGTCGATCTCGCGAGAAGGTGATTCGATCCATCGCAATCGTCCCCGGCTCGGTCAGCAGGTCGGGCGCAAAAACCTGAGGTGTGTTTGACGGGTGCGCCTGCCCAAGATACGCCTGCGGGCCATCCCAGAAACTTTCCTGCGCTCCGACCACCATAGTCAGGTAGCCAACTGCAATCAACCATGGGGCAATAGGTTTCAGACGCACGTCTCACTCCTCCTTGCGAGGTGGGAAAAGATCAATTCCTCGCTAGAAGTGCACGAACGGCTCCATTGCCTAGCATTCTCAGTGTTACGTGGTATCACCACAGGAATCCTCCGTCGGAAATCGAAAACTAGCGTCCGAAAACGGACACTCGCCGGTGATAGCGGTGGCTGCATCGAGACTCTAGGAAGATTTGAACTTCCGATTTTCGGTTTATGAAACCATTCAGGTTTCGCTTGCAAAGAATTGCATAAGAGGGCATCGCGATGATAACCATCAACGTTCTAAATAGCTTCCCCACTGCTATAACGCGATATTCGCGTCGTTGTTGGCACGATTCGGCTTCTGCAGTCCCCCCGGCCACCAATTCCAATCGCCCGCGAGGCACAGAAGCGCGGGGCCGATGACCATGCGGACCAGCGTTGCATCGATTAGCACCGCAACTGACAACGTAAAACCAATCATTTTGATCACTAGGAAATCACCTAAAGCGAATGCCGCGAAGACTGCGATCATGATCGCTGCCGCGCTAGTGATAAGGCCTGAGGTGCGGGCCATCGCTTCGGGAATAGCATCGCGTTCGGTCAGTCCGCTCCTCCTCGCTTCGAGCACACGAGCCACAAGAAAGATCTCGTAGTCCATGCTAAGCCCGAAGACGATTGCAAAGGTAACAATGGGTACAAGCGGAAAGATGCCGCCCGTGCCGCCGGGGAAGCCGAGCAGGCCGCTGCCATAACCTTTCTGGAAGACCAGGACCAGTGCTCCAAATGACGCCGCCACTGAAAGCAGATTCAACAAGATCGCCTTGATCGCGACGACCACCGAACGGAAGCCTGCGAAAAGTGTGAACAGAGTTCCCACGACAACCATCGCAATCACCGGCATGACTCGATGGTCGATGATCGTCTGGTAGTCAGCGTTGAGAGCAGGAATTCCGCCCACAAGCAAAGTGGCAGACGGATCACCGGTGAGCGTTGGCGCTCCTGTTTTGCGCAGTTCGCGCACCCAGTCAACCTGCCCGCGAAGAGAAACCGAAGTCTTAGGAATGATCTCAAGCAACGCAGTGTGTCCGTCGCGACTCACGAACGTGTGCAGTGAGTCTCGAGAAATGTTAGTCAGAAACGAACGATCGCTATCCGCAAGCGTTGTGAGGGAAAGGACGCGTTGGCAGCGAGGATCGCTCGCCAGTCTCTTGCTCGCATGATCCAGCGCGACCCAACCCGGGTCGCTGTCCACGAAGGATTCACCCGGGACCTCGATCAGGACGCGAATCGACTGTACAACCCCGACGCGATCCATCTGCTCTAGCTCATGGAGTGCGCGCACCGACTCCGCAGCCTTGGGCAGCCAGTCGCCTTTCGGAAGGCTAGTGTCCAACTGCGCTCCCTGCCAGGCCAGCGCCAGCAGAGGCGAGGCGGCCAGAATAAGCGCAAGCCAGGGATGTGCCACGATTTTCTGGCCGCAACTTCGCCAACGCCGGCCGGAGAGGTCCGACCTGCTCGCGTCAATCTTCGGCGTGAACGGCAGTCGGCCAAAATCGATTCGTCGGCCAATCAGTCCCAGCACCTCCGGTACGAGCGTGTTGGCGAGGAGCACGCTCGTTGCTGCCACGAGGCAGCCAGACACGCCAATGGAACGAATCTCACTAATCGGTACCGTCAGCAGCGCCACAAAACCGATCGCCACTGTAGAGGCCGAGACAACAAGCGTGCGGCTAGCACGCTTCGACGCTATTCGAGAGGCGGAGGCGCCGTCATAGCCTGCGGCGATGGCTTCTCGAAAGCGACTGACCATTAACAGCGTGTAGTCGATGCCGAGCCCCAGGCCAAGCATCGTCGCCAGACTTTGCACAAGGATGGAGAGGTGGAATCGCTGGGCGAGCAAGCCCGCGATCGCCAGTGCAGCGGCGATTGCCAGCTGCCCGATGGCCAGCGGTATGAGAGAGGCTACGACGCTTCCGAACGCCAGCAGGAGAAGTGCAAGCGTGGCGGGAACGGCGATGCTCTCGCTGTGGCGAACTTCGTCCGCACTTGCCTTTCGAATGTCGAAGTTCAGCGGGATTTCACCGGTCAACCTAAGGCTAACGTCTGGGTAAAGTGGACGAAGCTCTGACTCAAGCGTTTGCGCATACGCTTTCAAACCGGGAACGAGAGACTCGACGGAGGTGTTCGGCGAGCTAAGTCCCAAGACAACGAAGGTGCCCCCTCCTTTGCCCAGGAAAATCGTGTCGTGGAGATCGAGGTAGGAAACCAATCCCGAAACGCCAGGCTGATCCTTGAGATCGTTCACGATATCCGAGAGCGCCTGCGTACCGTCGGCGGTATTCGCTGCGGGAATACCTTCGACGACCAACACCACCTCATCCACGAAGAAAGAACTGAAGCGTGTCTTCAGCTCCTGCACCACGATTTCCGCATCGCTCCCCTCCACGCGTGTGGCGGTTTCGAGGTGCCGCTCGGAGTGGAAGGAGGATGGAAGAATCGCGAGGACGCCTACGAACACGGCGGTGGCAACCCAGAAGCGCGCCGATTGCAGAAGACTCATAATGGTTTGAGATTCGTTCACTTCCAGCCGTGGTTAGCGGGTCGAGTGCTACAAAGCTACGTCTGGGGCTCGAGAACCGCCCAATGCATCTAACCGAACTGTGGCGTTTCGTATCCGGTCAGGATACACTGTGGCTCGGCTTGCTCTGGCATGCATTTTAATCTGAGTTTTGTCACACGCACGAGGCGGTCAAGGAGGCAATCATCAAGCTCGTAACCATTCGCTTTACAGCCTGCGCACTGTTCAGCCTACTTTCAACCGCTTGTGCGGTGGCCGCCGATCCGCGCACGGGCTCCTGGAAGCTGGTCTTAGCACAGTCATCGCTCGATCCTCCTGACCGGCTTGTGATCGTTTCCACCGCCGCCACGGTCCACGTTTCGATGACTGGAGAGACCCATCTGGATTTCACCGCAAAGACCGATGGCAAAGAGACGCCGGCGCCCTCGAATCCGCTATTCGACGAAGTCCAACTCCGCCGCATAAATAAAAAGCAGGTTCAGGTCATCGAGAAGAAAAACGGCACAGATGTCGCGACGATTCACAACGTGCTCTCGAAGGATGGCAAGGAGCTCACGCTCACGACATCGCGACCCGGTCGCGCAGACCAGATCTCCATCTGGTTGAGAACAGACGCTGCAAAGGGAGCTTTAGATCCGTTTGCTGGCGAGTGGGCCCAGGATGTGAGCAAGACCCGCATGCGCCAGGGATTGCCTCTGAAGATCGACGCCATCGGCGCGGACGGCGTACGCTTTGTGTACGACTACAGTTACACCGCGCGCTTCGATGGCAAACGGTACGACTTACACAACTCGCCTAACGATACCGTACAGCTTATGCAGGTCGATGCTCACTCCCTTGACGCGATCTACCGGCGGGACGAGCAGATCACGCAGAAGGACCATTGGATTGTTGCGCCTGATGGGAAGACAATGACGCTGACCTCCACGGGAACATTGCAAACCGGTCAGAAATTTACTGAAAAGCTCACTTTTGAGCGCGAATAGCCGTTTCGCAGCCTATGCGGCTAGTCTGCCGCGACCGCAGTGGTGACCTCGCGCGGCGCAACCGATATGATTCCCTTGCGATGCATAAACTTGAGGATGCCGTTCACAGTGTCCTCAAGAGACGGATCCACCAGACCGCATCTCGATGCATCACGTGCCGCCTGGTAGGTCGAATTATCGTAGCGCTTGAACTCCATCGCAGTGATGTTGTCGACTGAATTCACGAGGAAGTCCAATAGCGGGAAGAGTAGATCTTCCTTGCGGCAGCGGCGGATCAACTCCGGCACAAAATCATCGACCGTGAAGATTTCGAACCGCCGCCCGGTGGACTTGGTGATGAGGTTGGTGATGTCCATCATGTTCGCATAGTCGTCGCGAACGATGTGGTAAGTCTGGTTGGCTGTCGCCGCAGTCGTCGAGATCGCCACGATGTTGTTCGCGGCGATATCAACAGGCACAAAGCTCACCTGGTTCAGCGCATTCACGCCGATGCCGTGATTCACCATGAAGGCAATCAGCCGCACTGCGATATCGAAGTTGTTGCCACCGCCCGTGATCGACGGGCTGACCAGCGCCGGCCGGAAGATGCGGGTTGACAGCCCTTTGCTACGAGCATCCGCCACCACCTGCTCGGCGACCCACTTAGTCTGACTGTAGCCGAAGTCGAGCAGATCGAGATCCTCATTGAAGTCGGTCTCCCAGAGCACGTCCTTGACAGCCCAGCCAAACACAAAGGTGGTTGATACGTAGTTGAATTCCTTCGGACGCCCCTCAAACCCGAGCCGAAGTGCCTCATTCGTGCCCATTACGTTCGCATCGCGCATACGTTCGTAGTTAAACAGGTAGTTCACCGTCGCACCGTTATGGAAAATGGTGTCGCATTCATTCCTCAGAAACTCCCACGCGTCCGGGGTGAGGCCAAGATTATTCAGGCCAAGATCGCCGCACATCGGCTTGACGCGCGCTTCAAACATCTGCATCAGCCCGTCGCTGCAGGATCCCATCGAATGCATGGCAGCCCGGAGCCGCTGCTTACCCTGCTTGTCATCGGACGCACGCACCAGCACATGGATTGTTGCGTTCGTCTGCTCCAGCAGGCTCTGGATCAGGAAGGGTCCAATGAAGCCCGTGCCACCGGTTAGAAACACCTGATGGGGGACGGGAACCTCCGGCGTGGGCTCCGGCACGGCAGGATCGAAGACCAGCACCCTGTCCTCGCGCATCACCTGGCGTTCGGTTTCGCGTTGCTCTTCGCGGAAGACATGAAGCGATTGACGCAGGTACTCGAGCGCCTCTTCGGGAGCGCTCTCCAGGTGCTCTGCCAGCTGAAACAGCTCCCTGACGCTGACGCGCTGAATCACCCCGATGTCGACCTGGCGTGCGAGGACATCGGCGCCCCGGTCCTTAAGCAACTCCTTGATCTCATGCATGAACACCACGAGATCGAGCGAATCCAGCCCAGCCTCGATGAGGTTATAAGACTCATTGCCGGTGAGGTTGTAACGTGACTTGAGCTCGTCGAAGGGCGTCTGCTTTTCCGGATTCGCACAAGCTCCTCCGGCATCCTTCTCACGTGAAAACTCATTCAATACGTTGAAATCTCCCGAGATCCACATCTGCTTGGCTTTGTGGCGCATGATCTTGCCCGAGCTCGTGCGTGGAATGGCGCGTGGCGCGATGAACGAAATCAGAGCGACCTCTACGTTGAGGTAATTGCGCACGGCCTGCGCGATCTTACGCGCATCGGGAAGCTGATTCGGATTTTTCACTTCGGCAACAATGGCCAGTGCGGGCTCGGTGTCTTCATGAATCTGAAATGCCGCGGTGCAGTGCGCACGGACAAGCGGGGACGACTGCTCCACTACTCCTTCGATGTCCTGCGGGTAGTAGTTCTGGCCGCGCAGGATAATCATGTCCTTGATGCGACCACACACAAAAAGCTCCCCTTCATTGAAGAATCCCATGTCACCCGTGCGAAGGAAACCGTCATCGTAAGGTGTATCGTCGACGAGCCTCGCCCGAAACTGTTTGAGCGTGAGCTGGGGATTATTCCAGTAGCCGATGCATTTGCCCACACCAGCGATCCATATTTCGCCGATGCTGCCATCTTTCAGAACATTGTGACGCTCGGGATCGACAATCCTCACGTCCATACCATCGAGCGTGCGGCCACAGCTGACAACTTTCGTCGATGCGCTGATCTCTGACACTTCCGTGGTCAGGCGCGCGTGACCCCTTGCAAAGGTACTTTTATTGATCGCAACGATCTTGCGTCCCCCCAGGGATACCGCCAGAGTATTTTCCGCCAGGCCGTAGGCCGCATAGAAAGCTTCCGACCTCAGCCCATATGGCTGAAACGCTTCGAGAAAGCGAACATAGGTGTCTGCCTTCACCGGCTCGGCCGCAACCATGAGGACACGTAAAGAACTCAGGTCGCATTGCTCAAGGGCTTCCTTGGGAATACGTCCCGAGCGCAGGCAATATTCATATGCAAAGTTGGGTGCCGCGGTCGCAGTTGCTTTGTAGGTGCTTATCGTGTCGAACCACAACACCGGACGCTGGATGAAGTCCGTAGGCGAGAACCCATAGGTAGTTCCGCCACGCAGCAATGGATAAAGATATGTTCCGATCAATCCCATGTCGTGGTACTGAGGGAGCCAGGAAACGACGACCGGAGAGGTGTGGTCGACCACTAGCGGAGCGGTACGCAGGATGTTTTCGTGGGTTACAATTACGCCCTTCGGCTCCGTGGTGGAACCGGAGGTGTACTGGATGAACAGAATCTTCCCAGGGCTGGGAACATCCTCGTAGGGCATGTGGCCGATAAAGTCTTCAGTGGCGACCCAGGGCAATCCCGCGATGTAGTCGACATCGACAGCGGACTCCGCGACGCCGCTGCGGGTAAGGTTTGTCTTAAGCGACGCGTGATACTCGCGGCTTGTCAGAACGCCCGCGGCCTGGCAGTCCCGAGCGATGTGGGTCATCTTGTACAGTGCGCTCTGAAATCCGCGCGAGCTTGGCGGGTATACAGGGACCGGGATCAAGCCGGCGCACGCACAGCCAAAGAACGCGCAGATCATTTCCAGCCCGGATGGATAGGCCAGTAGTAGGCGGTCTTCCAAGGCGAACCGCTCGTCCTGAAGCAGGTGTCTCGCGATCGCCTTCGTCCGCTCCTGAAAAGAGGCGTACGTGTAGCTCTCGAGCGTGTTGCCGTTCAAATCGAGGTAGGCGAAGAGTACCCTGTGCGGATGTACCTCAGCTAGCCGATCCAATTCGTGGATGATCGACACCATAGCGGATGAGTAATGCCCCTTGGAACGATAGTTGGAACGGACAGGAACGTTTCGTGCTGTCTTTCATTTGGTATCTGACGGCAGCGGATGTATGTTTTTGACGCTACCTGATTTGAGACACCTTGTTACAGAGGTAGGTCGATGCGCATCTTAATCTCCTGTACCCCAAACCTCGCCTTGCAAGGCAAACGACCGGAATTGGCCTGGTCCCCGAGTACGGATGGGGCCGTCCCAAATTCTCAGAACCGACGTCCGGAAATACTCGCAACAGGTAAGCTATGATGCTAGCATAGGTGAAGTCGAGGGATTGCAATCTCGGCAATTCATTCGTTCTTGGGGCAAAAATCCCAGATCCATGCTGGTTTCTGTGTGATGCTCGCTCCCGCAGGCTACGGCAATGCCTAGGCCAAGCGATAGACCACGCACAAACCGTCGCGTCACTCGACACGGAATAGTATCGCTTTGTGAGCTACCAGCCCCAAATATCCTCTGCCGCCGCTCAGACCGCCGTGGGCGACCTTGTCCCGGATGAACCCGCCCTGGAGCCTGTCGAAGTCCCAGACAACGGATCGTTCACGAAGGTGTTGCGTCGGCGTCTCGATCAGTATTTTACTACTCGAGATCTTTCCCCCAAGGGCGACCTGGCTATGTGGACAAAGATCAGTGTAGGGCTGGGCGTGCTTGCGGCAAGCTGGATGGCGATTTACGCTCTGCACCCCAGAGCCTGGCAATTTTTGGGCCTCTATGTTCTCGGCGGTCTTGCCCAGACCTTCCTCCTCTTGAACATCGCGCACGATAGCAATCACAACGCGATCTCATCAAAGGCCTCTGTTAACAAAGCGCTCAACTATGTCTTCGACATTTGCGGGATCAGTTCGTATATGTGGCGCATCCTGCACCATCGCGGCCACCATTCCTGTGTCAATGTGCATCGCGAGGACGATGCTTTGACGGGCCGCGGTTTGCTCAGGTTTACGCCGCATGAGCCCCTTCGTCCGATGCACCGCTTCCAACACCTCTATGCACTGATTCTGTACTCTGTTTTCTCCCTGGAGTACGTCCTCGTCCGGGACTTCGAGTGCTTCTTCTGGGGTGCGCACGATTATCTAAGGCAAATCCGGCACCCCCAGCGCGAATATGTAGTCCTCTTTGCGGGCAAGGCGTTCTACCTCACCTACATGTTGGTGCTTCCGGTTCTGTTGCTGCATATACCTGTTCTACTCGTCGCCGCGGCATTCTTGCTCGTTCACTTAATCGTTGGGCTAAGCGTAGCCCTGGTCTTTCAAACAACGCATACCGTGGACAACACGTATTTCCCGGAAAGCCGCAACGAGTTCAATGACAGCGTCTACCACATCTTGGCTACTACAGCAGACTACGCAACCACCGATCCGGTGGTGAGTTGGCTGACGGGCGGGCTCAATCATCACGTGGTGCATCACTTGTGCCCGTTTGTGTGCCACACTCACTACGGGCCGCTCACGCAGATCGTAAAGGAAACCGCCGACGAGTTCGGCGTTCCTTACCGTCAGCATCCCACCATGACGCGTGCGATATGGCACCACCTGATACTTTTGAAGCAACTGGGCGACGGCACATGGAAGTGATCGCTTCGTCCCAGATTCCAAGTCCCACACACAACAGCGCGGCAGGTTGTAAGGGTATCGCTCCACTTCGCTGCAGTCGTGTCGGCGGCGAGGTGTGACATTGCCTGCATCGATTCCAGCCGTTTCGCGATTGCGCTCGTTCACGGATTCGACCGCCATGGCCCAAAATCCTATAAAAGTGCTTTCCGCGTATCTCGACGATTATGGTGACACGTTCCGTTTTTATCTAGGAGGCCTGAAGGAAGCCATCGTGACAACGGACCCGGCCGTCATTCAGCATGTGCTCAAGACCAACTCCGACAACTATCAGAAGTCCGAGATTCAGGTGAAGCGGATGGGACACTTCCTTGGCAAAGGCCTCCTGACGACCCACGGAGAGCCATGGAAAATGCAGCGGCGCCTGATTCAGAAGGGGTTTGATCGAAAGCAGCTCGACGCGCTCTCGGCAATTATGCAGGATTCACTCGCCGAATCGATTCGCGAGTTCGACCATCGTATTGAGAACGGCCCAATCGACATTTACCCGCAGCTAATGGAGATGACGTTTGCAATGGTCGTGCGCTCGTTATTCGGAGCGCGCCTCAAGCGCGAAGACATAGACCTCGTCAGTCATACGATCTGCACCGTGCAGGAGTTCATCGTCCGCCAGACCCTACAACCCTATATGAACCCTTGGTTCTCGGTGTCGGGCGAGTTGAAGAAGCACGAAGATATGCGCATGTGTGCCGATAGCGTATTGCTCCACCACATCAGAGCACGCCGCGTTCAGCCCCACGGCAGTGACCTGTTGCAGAACCTGATGGATGCGCGCTACGCAGATGGCAATGGCATGAGCGACGCGCTGGTGCTGAGCGAAAGCATGCAGTTACTGGTTGCCGGCCACGAGACATCGTCAAACGGTCTTTCATGGCTACTCTATCTCCTCAGCACACATCCAGAAACTCTGGAGCGCGTACGCGACGAATTGGACTCGATCCTCGGCGACAGACTGCTGTCTCACGGGGACGTGATGAGCTTTCCTTTTACGACGCAGGTCATCCATGAGGCGTTGCGCCTGTACCCACCGTTCTGGATGGTCGACCGTATCGCCATCAATGACGATCGTGTCGGGGACGTCGTCCTCCCAGCGGGCTCGATGGTCATCGTGTATGTCTACGGCGCGCACCATTCCAGGCGCGCATGGGACAGCCCTGAGGAGTTTCGGCCAGAACGCTTCGTCAAGGAAAAGGAAAAGCTGCGCTCTCCCTTTACATACCTTCCCTTTGGAGGAGGTCCGCGCGTCTGCATCGGCAACCATTACGCGATGCTCCAGATCCTGATGATCTTGAGCACGATCCTACGGCGCTACGACTTCCAGTTGGTTCCACGGCAGGATATTGAAGCCCGTGCCATGGTAGTTTTGCGCCCCAAACATGGAATCCAAATGCACTTCACGCGAACTCTGGCCACCGAAGGGAACGCTGCCCCCGTAGCCACCGGCATGGAGCGTTACTGATCGCTCAATCCCTGCAGATGGCATCGGCCGAAATAGCGGGGTTTCACTTTATCCCGCTCGCATATAGAAGAACTTCCACGTCGAACTCAGCATCCCATAGGGGGGGGCACGATGAAACTGCAAAACACTGCCGGGGAATATGCCGCCACTGTCCGCACGGCTTATTTTCGCGCCTTGGCTCTCGCGCTGGATAAGCTTTTCGATGATTTCTGCGTTTTTGACTTTGAATGGGACTGTATACGCCCATCTTTGGGCGCAGCGCTTCGTATACCCCATCTTTCGGCGGCTGGAAGGAGAAATGGGTCGTCGGGCTAACAACGACGCTTAGAACAAGGGCCGTAGGAACATATAAATTAGGGCCTGGGCGGCTGGCGGGCTCCGTTTGCTTTAGATCTGGCGGATGATAACGTCCTTTATCATGCGCAAAGTTGGGCTGCAAGCGCCACGAAATGCGCCCAATGATATTCCTCGACCCTGCGGCGTTTTTCAATACCGATCCTGATTTTCGGGCGCAAATAGAGTTCAATGAGTGCGTTGGCCTGTGGCTGTTGAAAAAGTCCATTTCTGCACAATCGGCCTCAAATCCGGAGGTAGAAAACGTCCACCCAGTCCGAGAAAATCGTTTATAGGGCATTCTGGTGCCATGAATTTTCCGCGCATTTTCAGAGAATGAGTTTTTCAACAGCCACGCCTGATAGCGCCAATTGGAAAAGAAGCTGGCCCAAGAGGACCGAGCAAAACTCGTTACGGAGAGTCGTTCGCCGTAAGGATTTTGAACGGGGCGGGTGGGTTCTGAGAGAACAACCGTCACGCCTCTAAAGCGCCTGAACGATCTTCACTGACTCCGACCAGAGCCGCGCGGCGAGCGCGGCGTCTTCTGCATCGGCACGGGGCTTCATCACGTTCGAGTCGGCGAGGTAGTCGCCTGCCAGGAGCACTGCCTTTGGGCTCACTGCGGCAAAGACCTCGGTAGCGGCGCCCTCGCCGGCGGACTTAAGAAAGAGGCGCCCAATTACTGCCAGCACCCGGCTGAGTACCGGCCCCATGTTACGGGCCAGGTTGGTATCGACTACTCCGGGGTGCACCGCGTAGGCGGTCTTCCTGGTGCCGGCGAAGCGCCGCTGCAGTTCCTTGGCGAAGAGCAGGTCGGCCATCTTCGATTGGCCGTAGGCTCGCAACGGCTTGTACCCCTTGTCGCCCGAGAGGTTATCGAACTCGATGGCCTCGACGGGCGCACTGCGGTGCCCCTCGCTACTCAACATCACCACCCGGCCCTCGTCTTTTAATTGATCGAGGAGGCCTGTCACGAGGATGAAGTGACCGATGTAGTTGGTAAAGAACTGCAGCTCATAGCCGTGCGATTTCTCGAGCTTCGGTAGCATCATGACGCCCGCGTTGCAGATGATGGCGTCGAGCCGGTGACCGTCTGCCTTAACCGCTGTCACGCAACCTCGCACGGATGAAGGGTCCGAGAGCTCGCAGGAATAGCCCAACGCCTTGCCGGGAAACATCGAGCACGCCGATGCGGCTTTCTCCTTAGTACGCGCGGTCCCCAGCACCAAGGCGCCTCGCAGCGATAGCACCCGACACGCCTCCTGCCCAATGCCTGAGTTGCAGCCGGTAACCAGAATGGTCTGGCCCGCAAGCGAGAGCCCTTCGGTGACCTGCTCCGCCGTCGACCCGTAACCGAAGCCGGTCGGCCCCGCTGATTTGAACATTGCGAGAAATGACATATGGGTTCTCCTTTTGACATCTGACAAACAATGTCTATATGTCCATTATTGACAATTAGACGAATTTTGTCAATGCTTGAGGAATGGGCAACGAGAAGCAGAAAAGAATCCTGGATGCTGGGAAAAGTCTTTTCCTACGGTACGGTTATAAACGCGTCAATATGAATGACATCGCCGAAGCTGCAGGTATCTCGCGTCCTGCGCTTTATTTAGTCGTCAAGAACAAGGAAGAGATTTTCAAGGGCGCTTATGAGCAGTGGGTGGACGAGACGATGCTCGAAATTGAAAAGAAGGCAGCGACCCTTGATAAGCCCGAAGATAAGGTCCGTCTCGCTTTTGAGATAGGGGTGGTCCTGCCGTTTGAGGCGATGAAGACCTCACCCGAACTCAAGGAGTTAGTGGAATCGAGCTATGCCTTCGCCCAACAGTCTCTCAACGATGGGTATCGTAGATTTGAAAGCGCCCTTGAGGGATTCCTCAATCCGATCGCACGGGCGAGGTTTACGGAGAACTCTTGGACAGCTCACAGGGCCGCACATTTACTGGTAAGTGCGGTGCGTGGTTTCAAACAGGCGGCCGAGACATCTGAAGAGCTTCGTTTACTCATCGATGATTGTGTCTCTCTCGTTCTAAACTCATGGCCGAGCGATTGAGCTAGACGACGCTGTTGCAACGAACTTACGGAGCGCTCCTTCGCAGCGGCAGTACACCATCCTTTGCTGCCTACGAACTTTTGGGCGATCCGAGTTGACGCTAAATCACCGAGTATCAATTTGAACTCGCTCAGGCTGGAAACGCGGTAAGGCCTGAACTCGACAGTTGACTCCGAGACGGTCAGTGTGCGGGGCCAAGGTGCGATCGAAGAAGCCCTGCTTTGCCGTGAAGGTATCAGAGCTCTCCGCGTTAGTTCGCCGCATTACCTGGTGTCAACCTGATTGAACCGCTTCGCGCTCAGGACTCCATCAAAGCTTGGTCGGTGTTGCAGAAAGGCCAGTACCCACAGGACGGCGGCTAGGATGCCTGGACCAATCGTTGCTGGTGCCATCGTGAGATGGAAGGCAAGGATGTTGAAGATTTCAGCAGCCAAGAGGACGAGCGCCAGCGGTACGAAGTATCCAGAGAGCAGAAGCAGTCCGGCAACGAGTTGGACAGCGAAGAAGAAAGCCGAGAAGTGGGATGCAGAGATCGCGATGAAGAATTGCAAAGCTAACGGGTTCGGCGGCGGAGGCTGATGGATGAAGTTTAGGAAGCCGTTCAGCCCAAATACAGTGAACAGGACGCCCAGCAGATAACGAGCGACAATCTCTGCGATTCTCACTGCACTCCTCCTGCCGAAGCCTTCGCCAAGGCTTGGGTGTCGATGTACTCCCGGATTTTTGTCAGTTTGCCATTTCGAACAGTGATGTCGAAGACCCAATCGTCCTTGAACGTCCTGGTGGTGGCTTTGATCTTCCCAGTAGCGACTCCAACGACCAAAACCCGGCCTCCCTGCGCCACGAATTCCGGAGGCTTCGGGAATGTCATCTCTATCTCTTCGGCCGCCTTGCGCAGCACAGCGGCCACACCCGCGTGCCCACGATGCGTTCCAGCCAGCGGCCAGTCCTCGCCTGGGATGATCCACTCAATGCCTTCGTCAACCAGCGCGAGCAGTGCTTGCTTGTCGCTGCTCCCTATCGCTGCAAAGAAATTTTTTACAACCTGCACATTCTCTTCGTTGCTCATCGAATCTCTCCCCTCCTTCGTCAAGTGCGTCTGCATGAATGGAATCGTTCGCAGTCATCCCTCTCGGCCGTAATCACACAATCACGAACCGATTACTGCTGCTTCTTGAACACATCCTGAAAGATCAGGTGCCCCCAGGTGCCCCCGCGTGCGTGCACAAGCCATCCGCCTTCGTTCAGCTTGCCTAGCTTCACGGGTGCGAACCCCAGTTCTTTAGCCACCTCCGCCACGGGAGCGACCGCATCGTCATCGTCGCTCGACAAAAACACCACCCGGTATCCTCCCTCGACCTCCGGATCGGTCGCCAGCTTGGCCGCACCTAGGTGATTGAAGCCCTTCACGAGCTTGGCGCCGGCGAACGACTTCGCTGCGAACGCTGACGACGGGAGACCGTCGAGTTCCTCAAGCGGGAGGGGAAACGAATTCATCGCGTCGATGATGGTTTTGCCCTCCCAACTCGGCAGCGCCTTCGCAACAGCTCGATGTTCCCCAAACGGAACCGCCAGAAAGATCGTATCCGCCTTGAGCGCTTCCTCCAGCGACTTGGCAACAACCTTCGGTCCAATCGCACGAGCCTGCGGTTCCAGCTCTGCAGGCGGGCGGCGGCTCGCGACGGTCACATCAATGTTTTTGCGCGCAAACGCGTGGGCCAGCGCCTGGCCGATCTTGCCGAATCCAACAATTGCGTAACTCATGCTGTTTCTCCGATCTTGTGTGAGAACCAAATGTTTGAGAAGCGTCGTCCCGCGCCTGGCCGTGCTGGAAAGCCCGCCGCAGGACTCGCGATTAGACCTGCGCCATGCCGCCAGCGACGGCGAGCTCGACGCCGGTAATGTAAGAACTCTCATCAGAGGCGAAGAATGCAACTGCTGCCGCGATTTCTTCGGGCTTGCCTCTGCGGCCGAGCGGAACCTGTGAAGCGAATCCTGCTATCGCTTGTTCGAGCATTTCAGGGGGGATGCCCGCTTTCTCAAGTGCCTGGGTTTCGATTGGTCCGGGGCTTACCGCATTCACGCGGATTTTGCGGTCTTTCAGTTCCACGGTCCAGGCACGCAAGAAACTGCGCACAGCCGCCTTAGCCGCGGCATAGACAGCAAAGGTCGGCAATCCCATTACGTTTGCGACCGAAGTGTTCAGGATGATCGAGCCTCCGTCTTTGAAGAGGGGAATGGCCTTCTGCACGGTGAAGAATGTTCCCTTCGCATTTAAATCGAAGGTTTTGTCGAAATGAGCTTCGGTAGCCGCCCCAAGTGGTGCGACTTCACCCCAGCCGGCATTTGCGAAGAGTGCGTCGATGTGCCTGTGTTTCTCTTTCACGACGGCATAGAGCCGGTCCAAATCCTCCAGGCGCGTTATGTCACCCGTGACCGTCGTGACGTTTCTCCCGATAAAGGCTGCGGCCTCTTTCAGCTCTTTCTCGCGTCGACCGGTGATTACGACGTGCGCGCCTTCTTCAACGAAGCTCTTGGCTGTGGCTAACCCAATCCCGCTGTTTCCGCCTGTGATGACTGCAACTTTTCCTTCAAGCTTTCCCATACTTGCTCCTTTTCGTAATCGCAAAACATCCGATACATGGGAGTAGATTCCTCATGAGACGGACGGGAACTGCTCAGGAGTCCAAAGATTTTGTCTATTCGTCCAAACAAGGAGGCCGCAATTGGACCCGATAACAGATGTCTTTCGCACGTTGCACGTAACCGCTTTCGGTCAGCACAGGCTAGAAGCCACAGCCCCATGGGGACTCAAAGGTGGAGGAGCGGAGAACGAAGAGAAGGCACCGAATACCGGCAAGAAGGGGCCGCCGACAGAGTTGGCGCACTTTGCCATGCTCTCGCGTGGCAATTGCTGGCTTAACGTTGAAGGCGTTGCGGAGCCGATTCCACTCACCGGTGGCGACTTCATCTTGCTGGCTCGTGACACCTCGATCGTCATGCGCGACAGCCCTCGCACATCACCGAAATCGACTTTTCGTGAGGTCGCGGCCAAGGCCAAGAGCAACGTAGCTCATTGCGGAGGCGGCGGCGCACCAACGACCATCGTGTGTGGGTCTCTTAGTTTCGACCGCGCCAGCCTGAAACCCATCACTCAGTTATTGCCGAGCTTCATTCTGATCAGGGCCGATCAGGCACGTACGTTTGCTCTTCACAACACCATGCAGGCACTGGCGTCAGAGATGGCGGACCAGGTGCCGGGTTCTGAAATCGTTGCGACGCGCCTCGCCGAAGTTCTCTTTATCCAGGTGCTCCGGGCGTATATCGCGTCGGAACCGGAACGCAAACAAGGCTGGCTTCGGGCGGTTTTCGATCCTCCCATCGGCACTGCCCTGACTGCCTTTCACGATCGTGTCGGCGCGCCATGGACAGTCGAGTCTCTCTCCGAAGCAGCGGGCATGTCTCGTTCCGCATTCGCACTGCGTTTCAAAGATCTGCTCGGACAGACACCGTTGGAATACGTAACCGAGTGGCGGATGCAGAAGGCGATGCAGCTACTCGAACAACGTGACAAGAAGCACGTCGACGTTGCTCGATTAGTCGGTTACGAGTCCGATGCGGCATTCAGTAAGGCCTTCAAGCGGGTGGTTGGAGCCAGCCCAGGGGAATACCTCAAACGTGGCTTGGAAGACCACAGTCAGTCCCAATAGACACCGTTCTCGTCAGCTGTGATCTCCATGAGCGACAAATCGCCGAGTCACTCATTGATGCGTTTCGAGAGGAAGATTGCTGGAAGCAGGGCGCCTAAAATGGCACCGATCCGGAACACTGGAATGCCCGTGGTTTATTCCATTCGAAGAGATCGCATCGGATCGACCCGCGCCCCTCTTTCCGCAGGGATCCAAACGGCAACCAGAGCAACACATACGAGCACGCCCGGTATGGTTGCAAACACTACCGGATCCCAGCTCTTCACTCCAAACAGCAGGCTTCCAAGGAGGCGGCTGGTCGGAAGGGCGGCAGCGATCCCAATAACGATGCCGATCAGGGCCAATCGCATGCCCTGCCATACGACCATACTGCGGATGTCGCCCCGATCCGCGCCGAGGGCCATTCTGACTCCTATTTCCTGAGATCGCTGCTGTACGGAATAAGCCATTAACCCGTAGAGCCCGATAGCGGCCAGGATCAAAGCGGTGCCGGCAAAGATCGTGAGCAGTTGCATGTTGAAGTTTTGCCTTGCGGTCACACTGGATTCGACTTCCCGCATGGTCAGAGCTTCTGCAGAAGGCAATCCTCCGCTCACTTGCCGCAATTGCTCTGCAACGGCGGGCGCGACTTGGTGCGGATCGACATTCGTTCGCACCACCCAATGAATCGATTCCAAGCGATCGGTCAGTGCCATGATTCCATCCGGAGTTTGTGCCTGGGGGATGATGGCCATAGGCTGAGCGGTGGTATCAAGTCCGTCCGCAAGTATGTCTCCCACAATTCCCACGACTTGACGAGGTTGGTCGGCAAACATAGGCGGCATTCCCTTGCCCAGGAGAATTTGCTGACCAATGGGATTCTCCTTGGGCCAGAACCGCCTGGCCATTGCCTGATTGATGAGCACGACCGGAGGCGCTCCCGACGTATCGGCTTCGCTAAGATCACGCCCTCGAATGAGAGGAATCTGCAATACGCTGAGGAACCCCGGCGAGACGTCTTCCAGCGCAACGGTGCCATCGTTTTGCTCTTTTCCCGAGGGCCGTCCCACGATGTTGACGGGAAGACGATGTGCTCCTTCGAGCGGCAACGACACCATCCATGCTGAGGCTTGGACACCAGGAAGCGCATTCATCCTTTCGCGCGCGTTGTTGACAAGCTGCGCCACAGCTCCGGTGGTCTGAAACCTAGGACCGGTAAGCGCCATTTCCAGCGTGAGGACATTATGTGCGCTAAAGCCCGGGTCCACCGACTGCAAGACAATCAGGGTACGAATCAGCAGTGCCGCACCAATCGCAAGCACGACCGCCAGTGCCGCCTCGCAGACCACCAGCAGCGATCTGGCTCGCACCTGCCCAGTGCCAGCGCCGGCCGCACGGCCACTCTCCTTCAAAGCGTTGCTCAAGTTCAAGTGCGATGCGCCGCGCGCCGGCGCAAGACCAAAGAAAATACGGGCAAGAAGCGATAAGGCAAGAGCAAAGGCAACAACACGCCAGTCCAGGCCCACCGCCGAGCCGCCCGGACCGATGCGCGGAATGTTTCCAGAGCTAACTTTGAGCAGAAGATGGACACCGAGTTCGCCAAGCCCAAGCCCCAGCAAACCGGCGGAGAGGGAAAGCATCACACTTTCCGTCAGCAGTTGACGGAGGACACGCATGCGTGACGCCCCCAGCGAAGTGCGAATGGCAAATTCACGCTGCCGGGTCGATGCACGAATTAACTGCAGATGAGCTATGTTCGCGCAGGCGATGAAGAGGACGAAACCAACCGCTCCCAGCAAAATAAACAATTGAGAGCGTGCATTGCCGATGATTGAGTCCCGCAGCGGACGCATCAAAAACGATCTATTCGACCCGAAGGCAGCGGGATATTTTCTGCGGAACTGACTTGCCGTCGCCTTCAGCTCCGCGTTGGCCCGGTCAAAAGTGATACCAGTCCTGAGCCGTCCGACCGTTCGATAATAAGGCGTCGGGTCGGGGGTTTCAGGATCAACTTGCAGAGGAA
Organism: Occallatibacter sp.; assembly: GCA_049513795.1. Taxonomy (GTDB): domain Bacteria; phylum Acidobacteriota; class Terriglobia; order Terriglobales; family Acidobacteriaceae; genus Telmatobacter. The sequence goes on from JBEKVS010000013.1 coordinate 19,739, forward strand.
GCCAAAGATCCGCGGCAGGATCACTTTGAAAGCCTTCGCCGACTACGCCAATGACCGTGTATGGATTTCCCCCAAGAGAGATACTCTTGCCAAGAATCGCAGGATCTCCAGCAAAGCTCTCCTTCCAAAGCCGATAACCAAGAACCACTGTTTTGTCGCTGTTAGGGGTTTCTTCCTCGTTGGAAAAAGTGCGGCCCAGATGGATTGGGGCTCCGTAGAGATGAAACCAGGACGACGTAACATCGATTCCGTGAAGCAGCTTAGCCGGATTCCCCGTCAGGTTGATGGCAACCGGTCCAGCGCTTGAAGCCGCAACTTCCTCGAAGAGTTCGGGCTCCTGTTGCCAGAAGTGAAATTCCTGGAGAGAGGTAACCGGAAATGTTCCGATAGGCCCGGTCTCATGAAAAAGCACAAGACGGTCGGGCTCAGGATAGCCAAGCGGTTTGAGGATGACAGTGTTGACGACCGAAAACACAGCGCTGGTTGCCCCGATGCCGAGCGCGAGCGCAGCGACCGCCGTCAGCGTGAAAACAGGCGCTTTTGTCAGTTGGCGAAGGCCCTGTCGAACATCTTCCGCGAAACTTTCAAGCCTTGGCCATTGCCATACCTCACGACTGCGTTCTTGATGCACGACGGCATTTCCGAATTCCACCCGTGCCTTCCGTTCAGCCTCTTCGCGGGACAGCCCTGATTCCATCAAGTCATCGGCTTTCTCCGCCAAGTGCTCTTCGATTGTGGCGGAAAGTTCGTCGTATCGGAATTTGCGAGAAAAAAGCCTAGTGAGCCAGCGCATTTTGTTTCACCTCTCACGAACCGGGAACAGTGAGCACACGATTGATGCCGGCAAACATTCTTCTGAAGCTCGAAAGCTCTGCGGCAAGATGCTTCCTGCCGGCAGCGGTCAACTCAAAGATCCGAACAGGACGATTCCGAACTGAAACACCCATCTTCGACTTGAGCCAACCTGCCTTCAACAGACGCTGCAGCGCAGGATAGAGGGAACCTTCCTCGATTTGGAGCAGTTCGTCGGAAATACTCTTGATGTGCTGGGCGAGAGCATAACCATGCATCGGTGTTCTGCTGAGTGTCTGCAGAACCATAAGTTCCAGGGCGCCTGGGAACAAGTCCCGTGCCGGGGAGGCGTCAGTCATGCTCACAATACTATACCGGATATAGTCTTTCTACAATAGCCTCGCCTTCAGGCCTACTTCCACCGACCCATCAAACAATTGGTTAGCGATTCTCCATTGGTGCAAAAATCTCTAGTGCCGTATCCACAATGCTCCGCACCAACAGCACCGCCAAGGGCGAACTTCTGCGTGCGGAGCACTGTCGATACGGCACTAGAGATTGGTGATCAGCGGAATTCGTCATATCGAGACAACTCTCGGATCGAGCGGAAATCGATCGGATTCTCGCAGATGAATGGTCGCAGACGGTTCATCTGCGCCGTTGGGCACCGGCGGTCATTTGGATTCCGTGCGGGGACGCATGCTGTGTGTCGATCCCATGATTGCCTTGCGTGAGAGCCAACTAGGGATCATTGGCTATTCGTATCATGCTCAGACGAATCACGGCCGGCCTTGGAATCGGGCTTCTTCTTGTTAATGCAGTCCGTCGACTGGTTGCGGGTGTTGTTGCCATTCAACTCGCCCGCGATGGCGGAGTCATGCCGCTGTTGTGACACTTCTCGGATTGATCGGATTCATTGCCGCCGTCGGCCCTGTGTGGCGGGCGACATCAATTGACCCCACGCAGGCGCTGCGGTCGGAATGATCAAAAGATTTCGACTGTCGCCAACAGCCCAACCAGCTCATCGAGCTTGGGGGCCAGTCGAGCTCGATTTGATACTCGGCGATGGTGAACAGTGCCCGTTGTTGCCAATTCCTGTCTGATGGCGGCATATCGATATCTACGCTTGACGCGAGCTGGAATGGTTGGGTAGGGTGGAATCACGGCGCTGACCAGTCGCCGAGCCGTGGAACATCCTCCCCAGCCGGAGTTCCATTGGTGAAGGGGATTTGCCCTCACGGTCACCCACATCACAAGCCATCTCCGCACCGCGTCGCTGGGGGACGAGGGTGCCGCCGAGGAGGCTTGTTATGACTAAAGAAGCCAGCTTCAAGAAGGTCGTACGCCGCCATTCCGAGGAAACGGGTCAGCGCTACACCCAAGCGCTCACCGACCTCGAAGAACTCCAAACCCGCCTGGTCCATCAGCCAGCCGGTGAGCGGTTGGTCACTCATCTCAGGGACCACTACAGCATCGACGCGGTCGCCGCGACCAAAATCAGTCATCACCACGACAACGTTTTTCGCATTGATCGCCGCGACGGCGAGCCTTGGATTGCGCGCGCGTTTTCACCTGCCCGCCCGCGAGCCGGCGTGGAAGGCGATGCGGCGATCCTGCGCTTCCTTGAGCGGCAGGACTTTCCGGCGGAGCGGCTCGCGACCGATGACGCCGTGTCGCAGTGCGACGATTCGACCGTCCTCGTGACCCGCTTGATCCCCGGCGGGCCGCTGCCCATGGCCGTCGGAAATGAGGGCAGCGAGAAGTTCGCCATCATGGGCGACTTGCTGGGACGTCTGCACACCCTGCCATTCGACGAGTCCGTCCGCCGTCCCGGTGGGGCCAGCGGCGATGATCCCCGCCACGAGGGAAGCCCGCGACAAGACCTGATGGCAGCGCTCGCATTCCTGGATGCCGTCGACACCAAGGTCATCCCTTCCGACCGTGAGCGGTTCGAGAAGCTACGCGGCCTCGTGCGCTCTGCGGACGACGGCGAAGGTTTGCCTGAGGCGCTCGTCCACGGCAATCTCCTCCACGCCCCGGATCACGTGATCGTAGGCGAGAACGGGCCAGTAGCAATCAACTGGAAGGCCGCCGGGCGTGGTCCGCGCCTGGCCGACTTCGCGTGGCTGATGTGGGGCACCTGGGGCAACGGCGACTGGATCAAACTGGCCGTGGGCGCGTACCACCGGTACGTCGAGTTGACTGAGGCAGAACTCGAACGGCTTGAGGCGGTGATGCACATCCGACCCCTATACCTGGGCTGCTACAGCTACCGGCGCGACCTGATCAACGGCCGTCCCCCGAGCCGTGAGGTGTGGGGCTTCGTCAACCCCAGGCACATTGGCGCAATTGCAGCCGCAACCCGAGCCGCGTTGTGCCTATAGCTTCGACTATTGCCAACAGGGTAACGCGCTCATTGACCTACTCAGATCGATCTGTGTCTTCGACAGGTTGCCTTATAACCGGCTTAACTGCGATTTAGGGTCCGGCCTCGTGCCAGCGACCAACTTAACGCAAAGGCGACTTTTCGTCAACGTGGAAAGTCACCCACTGGAATTCAGTGAATCTGAATCGACAATGAGTCACAGATTCGAAGCAATCGCATGGCAATCGTGACTTAGGGGGAATCAACTTCGTCTTTCACTCTGTGGGTTCTCTTATCGCGAAATCTCACAGGAGCCGCATCCCAATCAAATGATCTGCAACGCGTATTGCGTTGGCAATGATGGTCAGTGAAGGATTGACGGCACTTGCCGAGACGAAGCAGGATGCGTCCACCACATAAAGGTTATCCAGGTCGTGCGCTTTGCAGCGCGGGTCGAGGACACTGGTGGCGGGATCGTCGCCCATTCGGCAGGTGCCATTCTGGTGGCCAACGCCTTCAATGGGTATGCGCTTCTTGAAGTAAGCATGGAGTGGAACGGAGGCGCTGGCGTGACCGGCCTTTTTGAGGATGTCTACCCAGCGGTCCTTAAGCCGCTCGAAGGACTCTACGTTGTTTGGCGTGTAAGAAAGCTGAATCCTCCCGGGTGCGGCGTTTGTCACGGGCGCCGACTCATTGGCGCGGCCGGTATCTCGTGATGGATGGGCCCCCGGCAGACCTGGTTGATGGCCTTCTACCGAGAGCGGATTAGCGTTATGAAGCGTGACGCGATTCTCAGGGTCGGGAAGATCCTCCGTGGTCAGCCACCAGGGAACAGCATGGTGTTTCATTCCTTCCAAAACAAAATCCGGAGTGAATGGTGGAGCGTCACCCTTCATCATTTCAAAGTGAAAACTTCCGACCGGCTGCACCTGCCCGAGCGGAAATGGATACGCTGGGTCTGAGTCCTTGAGGTAGAAGTCGTTCGTGCCCCAGGTCTTGGTGTAGCTGTCCTCATTGCGGTCGGTACTAATTGCAAGTAGCGCGTCAGCCTGATGGTACATGAAGTTGCGCCCAACCTGGTCGGACCGGTTGGCCAGACCTTTTGGGTGCTTGTCGTTGGCCGATGCCAGGAGAATAACTGCGGAGTTTATGGCGCCTGCGCATACCGCGAAAAGATCGGCTGTGTAGACGGCAGTTTTGCCGCCCCTTGATGCCGGTGGAGTACTGGTCTCGGCGGCGGCCCCATAGGTCATACTGGCGCCGGAGTGGATCACCTCGACTGAAGTCACGGCGGTGCCGGTACTGTTCGTAAGCAGGCGCGTCACGCGGGAGTTTGTCATCAGCGTGACATTGGGCATACGCACGATTTGCCGGATGCAGTTGATATCCGCATCGGATTTGGCGTGGACCAGACACGGGTAGCCGTCGCACGTGTCGCAGCGTATGCATTTCGAGGCAAGAGGGTCCGCCTCGTTGCGCTTGAGCCCCAGCGGAATTGGGAAGGTGTTGATGCCGAGTTTGCGAACATCGTCCTCGATGGACTGCATACGGGGTTCGTTGGCGAGGGGGGCGTAAGGATATTTTCTGGAATGGAACGGTTCAGTGGGATCGAAGGAGGAGCCGAAACCGCCAAGTACAGCAGGCGCGGCTCCAAGGTCCCCGTGGACGTGAAAGAGTTCTTCCGCACGGGTGTAGTAGGGTTCCAGATCGGAGTAGGAGATAGGCCATGCCGGTGATATGCCGCCCTTGTGATGGATGACTCCGAAGTCCTCGGCACGCATGCGAAACATCGCCGCGCCATAAACTTTTGTCTGTCCGCCTACAAAGTAGGACTGCTGCGGGTGCAAGTCCTTGCCGTCTTTATCCAGCCAGGTTTCTTTGGTGTGATACCGGTTATCAAGGAAAACAGCGGAGGTGTCCCAGTTCAGCTTTTCCTGAGGCATGAACGGACCCCGTTCCAGAACAAGAATGCTCTTGCCCGCTTGAGCCAGGTGGAATGCGAGCGTGCCGCCGCCCGCCCCGGTTCCGATTATGATCGCGTCGTATTGAGTCGCCATATGGATTGAGATGCGAAAAGCAGACTACTGTTTGTTGAAGACGTCAACTGATTACTCATCGACCTTCGCTCTGGTCATTTCTTTCGAAGATTACAGGCGATCTGTTTCAATGGAGAGATCCGCCTGATAGGAGTGACGGTGGAAGGGGAAATGGCAGAGGAATGGGCAGGGATAACTCGGGTCGGGATGCAGCTTGGCGCATAGGACACTCTCCATGCCGTAAATGCGCAGATAGAGCTCCGCCGATGTCATCATGCCGAAAGGTGGCGCAACAAAGTAGAGCCATACCGCAGTCCACACGTTGGCAAATACGGCTGAGCCGGTTGTTCGAGCGGGGTTAATACTGAAGCCCGAAACGGGCGCGAAGACAAACACATAGAACACAATCAGAACGCCGACTAGATAGCTCGTGTATTGAGCGAGCTGCGGCCGATTCGAGAACCAGAGCACAACCAGCATGAGGAGCGCCGCCATAAAATACTCCGCGCAAAACGCAGCGGCTGTTCCACCCCATCCAGGAACTGTAACTGCGTAATCAACAGTGGGAACGGCCAGGCTTCCGCGCAGGCAAAGCGCCGAAAGACCCACCCCGAAGATTCCTCCGATGAATTGAGATACAACATAGAAACCGGCATCCCATTTGTCGATTTTTCCGAGCCGGAAATAGGTCAAAGTGATGGCGGGGTTGAAGTGAGCGCCGGATCGCTTTCCCATGGGAGAACGAATAATAAGAATCGCGGTTGCGCCCATGGAGATGCCCATCAATAGTCTTCGCACCGCGCTGCCGGGCAGCAGATGTAGAGCCGGAAAAGCAGGATCAAAGAGCCAAACGCTGAAGAAGCAGGCGGAGATCATGAAAATCGCGAGCTCAACACCTTCATCGACATAGAGGCGCCAATGGCGCTGGAATAAGGCTGTCAGCGTGTGAATTTCAGCTGACGAATTGAAGCTGCTTTGCCTCCCGTCAAAATAGTTCTCCTTTCCTGTAACTGACAAATGCAACCCCTCCCGCGGATCTCAATCGTCCAAACTCCCGCCAGCTAGCGAACTGTAACTTCGTAGTTCTGGCCTTCCCAGCGATTGTCTTCCGTCCAAAGAAACGTGAAGCAAAGGCGCGTCCCCGCTTCGACGGATTGGCCCTTCAGGTCCACATAATCGAGTTGAAGTACATTTCGCGTCGACTTGGAATCGTTCACGGACTTCCAGTTGTCGCTTGACCAGCGAAGTGTAAACGGCGCATCTGCGTGCACGCGCAGTACTTCGCCAACACGCATGAATCGAACCTGCCGCGTGGGCTTCCAAACCTCCAGCTTCGTTTGGCCATTTCGATTGCCTAGATAGCGTTCGGCAACTTCGGGGATGGAATCGTAGACCTTGCCATCTGCTGTCGAGCGAAGTAGTTTGATGTACTCAGCGTGAGCCCACATCAAAGGCATCGCGGAGCCTGTCGGCCTACCCAGCCACTCGTAGATCTCCGGTCTGTCGACCTCATCCCATGACTGCTCAGGAAGCAGCCCCGTATTGCTCGCGAGGTCTTCCATCGTGCGGATGTACTTCTCGGTACTATTGCCGGAAGCTAGCTCATAGTGCCCGCGTTCGCCGGTAAGGAGTGGCCAGACGCGGCCTACGCCGTACTGAGTGAATGGCGCCCCATCATGGCGTTGCCCGTACCCATCGTGGTTGTAGCGATGCCAGGTTGGTCCTTGAGGTGTATCGGTCTTAATCACCGCGTCGATCACCTTGATGGTTGCAACTATATTCGGGTCGTCCGGACTGCGAATGCCATAGCGAACCAGTTCTAGAAAGCCCCCATCGACAACGTTGCGCGCCGGGAAATCGCATTGTTCGCCGGGCGCATGGTTGGCAATGTGGAGTGTGCGTTCTTCCTTATTCTCTGCGGGGTTTTGTAGTCCAACCTGCTCGGGAAGAATGCGCATGTAGTAGTTGGTCTCGCCATCGAGTAGCGAGCCGGCTGTGGTCAAAGTCCATTCTTCAATGTGCGACTCGAGATAATCTGAATACTCCTCAATGAATGCAGCGGTCTCGCTATCGCCGGCCTCTCTCATAAACACAGACGCGCAGACGAGCGCCGCGATATTCGAAGCAAGTGTGGAAGGAGAATAGCCGGAGGCTTCTTCCCAACGTTCCTGCGGTGTAACCGGACCGTTCCGGATGAGATAGGTAGCGGCTGCGCGGACCATATTAAAAGGGTCGAAGTCAGACAGGCCCTTTTCGCAGCGCAGACGCCAGGCAAGCAGGATTGGAAAAGCGACCTCATCAAGTTGAACACCGCTCCAGTACGCGTCTCCGTTGACCCAGAAGTTCTGTGCAAACCCGCCGTCGACATGTTGCGAAACGGCGAGATAGATCAGCGCGCGGAGCGGCGTGGACGTATCTCCGGCCGCCAGTAGCGCCGTTGCGCTGTTGATCATGTCGCGCGTCCACACCAGATGATACCCCCCTTGGTCGCTGTCACCTTTCGCTTCGCCCCAGGGAATGGCGAGCGATGCGATGAGTGCGCCGGGAGAGGATTTATCTTCGTGCGCGAGGAGCAGACTGTAGCTGCTGTTATACAAATTGCCTTTGTCGAACGAGAATCCCGCCAACGGCTTCAAATGCGCCGCGGTATCATTCCATTGTTTTGTATATTTTGCGAGGTGTTCTTCAAACGGCGTGCCAAGCGACTGAATAAGATTTGAGATAGCCCGGTGCTCGCTGTTGCCAAACGCCAAGCCCAGGGTGAATTCCTTGTCTTCGCTCCAGGCTAGTTCGGCAGTCAGGGCGACATTCCCCTCGCTGGCTTTGTCAAACTCCCAGTCCATTTTGAAATTCTGAAGATCTGTCCAACCATCGCTCGATCCCACGTATCCGCATGACAGGCGTGAGAACGTAACAGTCGCGCCCATGGCCAGCCACTTGCTGCCTTTCTGCGCCATCAGAATTCGTTGACCGCTGGCGATCGCAGTGTATGCGTTGTTTCCTGCCCCTCCGACCTCAAGATGAGGCGCGCAGAGAGCGAATATCTTAAGGTTGGCCAGAAAAGACTTGCTCGCTCCTGTGATCCGCGTGCGTTGAAGCAGGCAAGGCAGATGCGGGTCGCCGATCACCTCTTTGGTGATGGTATAACGCCCGTCTGGGTCTGCATTCGTGCAGCGATAGCCAAGCGTGTGATCGGAGATGCGCTCGACCGACACCTTCAGATCGCGCTTCTCTTCCTGAAAGAACGTGTTGCCATCGGTCATGAGATATTGCAGATCGCGAAGTTGCGGCCGATCAATCGTAGGATAGTAGACCTCAGTGACAATCCCATTCCAGATCGTAAACCAGAGATGGCTGGATGCGCAGTATGCCGTGCCCACACCATCCTTGTTGCTGTGCGTCCAGCGGGGTGCGATGCCCGGTTTTCCAAATGCTTCTACACCAGCAATTCCCTGCATCCTCGCACCTCATCACCTGTACTAAGTCTATGCCGCGGAACTGAACATGAGCGGCTAATACTGCTCAGTCGGCCTACGGCTCTTGCTTGACGAAGTGACCTCTTCGCGCAAGCGTTTCCTTCGTCGATGGATTAGCATAACGTCTTGAGGTGAAGTATGCTCTTGCAGGGGAAAACCGCCATCGTGACGGGCGCAGGAACGGGAATCGGACAGGCAATTGCAATCGCGTTCGCGCAGGAGGGCGCCGCCGTGATGGTAGATTATGTTGGCGATTCCTCCGTCTCGAAAGACACCATCGCGAAGATCGATGCGATAGGGGGAAAGTCTCTCGCCATCAATGCCGATATCTCGATCCCAGATCAGGTGAACGCCCTGATTCACCAGACAGTTGCCGCTTTCGGCAAGCTCGATATCTTTGTGAACAATGCCGGTATCGAGAAGAAGTATGCCTTCGTCGACTACCCCCTTGAAGAATGGCAGAAGCTCGTGGCGGTGAATCTGACCGGGCCATTTCTCTGCTCTCAGGCTGCAGCGAAGCAGATGATTGCGCAGGGTGACGGCGGTCGCATCATCAATATCTCTTCGATTCATGAAGACCTTCCAATGCCGACCAACGCCCCTTATTGCGCAACCAAGGGCGGCCTTCGCATGTTAATGCGCACAATCGCCGTCGAACTGGCTCCTCATCAAATTACCGTGAACAATATTGGGCCTGGCGCTATCTACACTCCGATCGACATGGATGTTGAGATGGACCCCCAGTTGAACGACCGGATTCTGGCGGAAATTCCGCTTGGGCGCTGGGGCAAGCCTGAGGAGGTTGCTCAACTCGCGGTATACCTTGCTTCCGACAACGCTGCCTATATTACGGGCAGCACTCACTTTATCGATGGCGGAATGTTGAGAAACTCCGGCAGTTTATAGGCCGGCTTCCCGAAGCCAAAGTGTAAAATCGACGGTTCAGCGCATCTTCGCGAATTCTTTCAGGACATAACAATTGAGGCGACCTTTGCTTTTGATCTGCCTCAGGATCGGCATCGAACGTGGCAAGGAGCCGAAGTATTTTGACGCTTGGATCACATAACGAAACGAGAGTTCTAGTCGTTGATGACGAACGAGTCATCGCTGACACCACAGCGGCGGTCTTTGCCAGCGCGGGGTTTACCAGCCGAGCTGTTTACTCCGCCGAGGAAGCACTTGAAGTGGTGCCACTCTGGGTGCCGCATCTTGCTGTCATCGATGTGAAGCTGCCAGGGATGAGCGGGATCGACTTAGCCATTCGATTGAAAGCAGAATACCCAGCTTGCAAGTTGTCCCTGTTCTCCGGGTACATGGACACCGCCGATATGTTGGAATCTGCTATGCAGGCAGGACATTTATTCAACATGCTGGCGAAGCCGATCCACCCCATCGAACTTCTGAAACTGGCTACCGATCTGCCGCCAGCACTCGGGGAGGCATAGTCCTAAGAGTGTGCCACATGGCAGCCTAACGTGGCCATGAATGGGAGGACGCGATCCGCGAGCTGCTGGAATGTTTCCAGATGGATGGTGGGCTGGACTTGTGGTTGTGGTCGCAGCCCAGCCCTTCATCGGTCTCGGGGGCACGGCGAGGCCTGCCGTTGACTATCCTTCTCGCTTGTCCGAATGAATATTCGGTGCACTTGGACATTGGGATGCCCATGCCGGTGCTCTCGCTAGCTGGATCGTGGCTTAGCCCCACGCAAACCAGTGCGCATAAGTTCTGGGCTCAATGCGGGGATAAGTGCAATCAATGCCCTTGAACCATTAACTCACTTAATCCACCTTGTTCAGTTGGAGCGGCAACCGAACCCTGCAAGAGTTTACAGCCTTCGCAGGGAAAGGCATTCTGTCTATTGATCTGGATTTTCCCAGCCCTTATGTAACCGATCGTGCTCCTCACCGACTAAAATTCAAACAATCCGCCCGCAAAGCAGCATCTAACAAAGGAGTTTATGCACTCAGGCTTCAATTACACCGGCGCTTTGGGATATGGGTGTTAGGGCGGCCAGAGAAGACCGTCCGTACCGCAACCGGAGCACCGATTGCTCGTTATTAGCTTGCACAAGATTGTCCAAGTAGACTCTTAGACGAAATCGCCGTCTTCAGCGACTTCACGCCCCGGGGTTCAGATGAACGCTTCAGTTTCTTCGAAGTGGTGCATGACCCAGCGGTCGGTCGCAATTCGACAAGCAGTGACCTAATATTCATCCGAGTTCCTACTTCATCGGCCTTAGCTTGAGCGATCCACAATGATCCGAGACCTACCTGCGACGTACTCCAACCACCACCAGACTGACACCCGCAACAAGCGAAAGTGTGCTGAGAAGGGGTGAAATCGGAAGAGTGCTCGTTTGTTTGTGAGAAATCTGCAAGGGACCCAAGTCAACATCCTTCTTTTCGCGAGTAAAGTTGATTCCTCCCAAAACGAAGCCGACAATCCCAACAACGACCAACAAAACGCCTACGATTGTGGCAGCTTTCATTCATTCCTCCGTTCTGATTTTCTGAAATCGATTAACGCTTCCCCGAAAGCAAATTGACCAAAAGCGAGGCTATTGCTATCTCGTGTGGATAGCCAAGCGTCATGCCTGCCAGCTTTGATGCAAATCCAGGGAGGCATGGCCAATCAGAACGATCCCCCTAGCGCGATGGCCGGGACCTGCCTGAAAAAGTGCTACATTGGCGACTCTCGAGCCGCAAGCTTTGATCCCGTCTTGACCACCTGTCGCCTCCTGTCAAGGGCGGAGTAAACCCAGGCCACTGGGGCGGAGTAAAAGTAGGCCAGTAGATAGATGTGAAGTTGTTGGGTATGCGGGGTAGAAGGGACTCTGGGGCGTAGCGTAAGAGTCCCTTCTACCCCGAGGCGCGCTCGGATGGTTCAGCAAGGAACAACACAAACGGCTGCCGGCGGCGCTAGCACCAATTCGCCAGATGGCTGACGCTGAACACGAGGCTGGAAAGAAGACAAGTTCTCATTATGGAATGTGGCCCAATGAATGGAAAGCCAAGCAAATTTTGGTATCTGAAGGGAGCTTTGCAGCAGAAGCCGAATTTTGAAATCGAGGACGACAAACGGAAAATTGAAGGCTTCCTCGCGAAGCTTGGATTCAGCAATGCAATGATCGGAGCGATGAACGCAGCCGAGACGGAATACAAGTCAACTGGTCACCCTTTGATCTGAAAAACAGTTTGGTGCATCTTCGAAGCTTCCTCGAACATCTGCCTCGCGAAGCTGCGAAATCCATTGCCACCACGGCCGGCGATACCGTGCCGGAAAAGTGAGGTGATGCAACACTGTACCTCCGGCAGAAGAACCTATTTACGAAGCAGCATGAAGCCTTCACAGTGTCGCTCTATACGCTCATGAGCGATACCAGCGTTCATCCTCTTGGAGCCGACCAGGAATACGCTCGTCTCCTGCGCAATGTCGTGATCGAACATGGTGTGATGTTTCTCACCGTCCTCGACAAGAACGGCGTCAAAATCAGCTAGGGCGACAGCCCATGCATTTGGGCCGCGTCAGCCGAACATATGTATAAGCCACCAGACGAGAAAGAGTGCGACGATCCCTAGCAAGAAATGCCCGATCCATTGTCCTGGCGTAGCTGGTCTGCCAAAGTTGACCATTGGGACTTGGTAACAGTCGTTGCCGTTCAGTCGCTAAAGGAAAACTCGCACTGGCGTATACTTCCTCTTCGAGCGGGTATACCGAGACATTAGCGTCAAACCTCTGTTCGTTGATCCGCCCACAGGCGTCGAAGGCAGGTCCTTTTATGGCAACGAAAAATCAGAAGATCCACGGCATTATTCATGTTGCATCCGCATCCGCCGCAGGGGTTGGTTCCGGGCTAGCGCAACTTCCGGGAGCAGATGCGCCGGTGCTTGTTTCAATACAGACGGCCATGATTGTCGCTATTGCCCATCAGCACGGATTTGAAATTACCAAAGCCTTGGCTATGGAGGTGCTCGTCGGTTACGCGGCAACGGCAGGGGGGCGATTCGTTAGTCAGCTCCTTATCGGTTGGATTCCCGGATTCGGCAACGCCATTAACGCTTCAACCGCGGCTGCTATTACCGAAACAATAGGCTGGGCAGCTGACCGCTATTTTGCCAAGACAGATGAAAAGGCCACGCCCCAGGGAACTCAGATGAAGCATTGAGGGAAACGATATCTGATCTCCTCCCACGAAATCCAGGCCCGCCGTAAATCTATGATCAAATCCCAAATCCCGCCCGACTCAGGATAATCGAGCTTGCTTTTCCAACCGAGACAGTACAACCTTTGGGTCATCGATTGACAAACTCTCCCCCGATTGAGATCGGTGACAACATGACCGACGATCATTCCTTCGATAGCCAGAAACTTCTACCACTGGGTCCAAAACGACCACGGAAATCGCGCCGCGCCCAGATGTACGTTCATAACAGGAGAGTTGCGGAGCGAAGAATGAAACTCATCGCGGAAGCCAAACAGCGGGGAAGGATGAGAAGTGCGCCGACAACTAACTCTGCCTTCGCGTGCTATCAGCTGGATCAGTGGACTAGATAAGTCCCTATCCAATTCCAGCCTTCGAAAAGAGTATACTGGAGTAACAGTTAGTAAGCCATTCTTTCTCGCCTCTAACTGCTAAGTGTAACCCCACGAAACATCAAGGCACTAACTGGAGCAATACATGGTCTCGACAAGAAAATCCGATATTAAGAATCACCTTTCCGCCAAACGCCCGACCTGGTCACACAAGATCATTGCACCCCCGACACACAACCTAACCCCCCCGATCAATCCCGAACGCGAAGCAGCTTCTGCTTTCAAGAATGAGGAACTGCTCGTCGTGGAGACGCAGTATTAACGCACCACTCCATTCCACTGCGTGCTAAATGCGTACGTTCGACCAAATCTCACCGAATTGCCGGGGCGGATCGGTGGGCGCCCCACTCGCCAAGTCGCTGCTTCGTTTCAGATGGCCACGATCCAACTCCCACAGCGCACATGAAGCCTTCAGCCTGCATCAAGCAGCTTCATCCCCTACTCCCTTATTCGCGCCATCGTCCTTTCGGAATCCGCCGTTCTGATACGCGATCACCCACTTCTCGAAGCGGAGCCGAGCCGAGTCAACATGGAGCGTAAGAGTTTGGCAGGGTAGGGCGGACTTTCACTATCGTCGAATTCGATGACGACATCATCGACGACTATCTCGGCGTACACGACGCGATGTTCTGATGCCTTGTCGCAGAAAGCCCCTCGACAAAGAGCGTGGGGCTTTCGTGCGTTTGGGGATTTGATATTCTGGAAACGCCTTCAGACTTTATTGGCAGGAGTTCGGCATGGAAAAGCCATGCTTCAAGAAGCTCGGCTCTGATCCTCCCGTTTGCGGCATCCACGAGGTACCACTTCGGGAAACGAGTTCCTCTCAGGAACTGAGCACTATGGGACTCAGAGACTTCGCTTTCTATAAATGCCCCGTGAGCGGACAAGCGATTGACGATCCAACGCGGTGAGCAAAACTCGACAACCAGACCGCGTTGCTGGCTGGTACGTTCAGCCTCATGGACGACCGGATTCGGCTTGTAAAAGTTCAATTGGATGGGGACGATGGGCTTCTCGTCGTCTTCTCAGACAAGACTTCTAACGCTTATTTAGCAGAGGAACTGCTAGCAGGCTGCTGAAAAAGCCTGCTGTACAGAGATGGTTGTCTGTTTTCGTTCCATTGACTGGTTATAGTTTGGCCCATTTTTGTGGGGATCACCGTGCCCTGCGAGCCATTTTTGCGGCCCGCGTACACACTGCGACCTCACTAAGCCGCAGTGGCAATCGGGATCAGGTTTCGCATGCGCACCAGGTTGTAAGCTGCCGCGGCGAAGAAGAAGATCCATCCGACCTTGAAGAGCCCGCGATGTTTGAGCTTGCGCAGCAAAGCGATGTCTTTCATCCATCCGAAGCACTCCTCGATGCGTTTTCTCTTCTTCTGACTGACGGCATAGCCGGCGTGTCGCGTGGTGCGCGCATCGATGGCGCTGCCGCCCGCTCGCCCCGTATTCTGCGCCACATGCGGCGTCACGTTCATATGGCGGCATTCGGCGGCAAACTCCCGCGTGTCGAAACCCTTGTCGCCCCCCACCGTGATCCGCCCGTGGCCCGGAACCTGCTCCAACATCAGCAGTGCGGCATCACGCTCGGCGCGCCCGTTGGCTTCCAGCAACTCCGCATCCACGATCAGCCCGTTGCGATTCTCTACCAGCAGATTGCCGCTATAGCTCAACTTGGCCTCCTTGCCAGCGCCCTTGCGCGCCAGCTTGGAGACTGTTACGAAACTCCTCGGGCCCTTACGCCGCTTGAGCGGGTGAAATTGAGGGTAAAGGTGCAGTTTCAAGCTCCGAGGTTGGCCTTAGTCCCGGCCCGCGCGCTTGTGCCTCTTCTGGGAGCCTGACATCATGATAGGAACTAGATGTCGGAACTCGAACATATCGGTTTTCAGCCCTCGAAGTCTGCAAACGGTGGTGCTCCGAAGCCGCGCGTTTCAGTGTTTTGGATACAGGGTGTCACGCTGGTGTGGATGCTTGTGGAATCCGGCGTTTCTGGATATGCGGCTGTAACGGCTCACAGCCCAGCGATGTTGGCTTTCGGCTCCGATAGTTTGGTAGAGCTCCTGTCCGCTACTGTTGTGCTCTTGCAGTGGATTCCGAGCGTGTATATTTCGGAACGAAGGGCAAGCCGAATAGCCGGAGCTCTGCTTTTTGTGCTTGGCTTCGTGGTTGCAGCGATTGCGGTTACGTCATTGGCTCTGCGGTTGCGGCCTGCAACAAGTTACACGGGGATAGGGATCACTATTGCGGCGCTGATCGCAATGCCTGTTCTAGCCTCCCTCAAGCGCCGTGAGGCTCGGCGCACTAAGAATGCAGCCTTGGCCGCCGATGCAGTGCAATCCGCTACTTGCGCGTACCTTGCGCTCATCGCGCTGGCTGGCCTCGCGATCAATGCAGCGTTCCATGTCGCAGGGTTCGACTCAATTGCCGCTTTAGTGGCTGTTCCCATCCTGGTGAAAGAGGGCAGATCGGCCTGGCAAGGCCATGCCTGCGGATGCTGCTGAGAGCCTGATCTTCGGGCTGCACGACTACCAAATTGAGAAATTGCTTGACTCTGGAACGTATTCCAGGGTTCATACTCAACTCACGATGGCGAACACAAACGTGAGGTCCGAGCTAACCACTGGCCAGCTAGGAGCTGCCACCGGCGTCAGCGCGGATACGATCCGCCACTACGAAAAGCTGGGCTTGCTAGAGAAGGCGGTTCGTTCCGACGGCGGTTATCGCCTATACGACACCAGCGTCGTCACCCGCGTTCAAACGATACGCAGTGCGGTCAAGGCCGGTTTCAGCCTTGCCGAGCTCCCCGGAATATTTAGGGAACGCGATGCGGGCGGAACTCCCTGCCATCGCGTAGCGGGTATGGCAGCGGAGAAGGTCGAATCGTTGGAAAAGCAAATCCGCGAGTTGACCGACCTCAAGGACTGGCTTGCCTCGACCGTAAATGCATGGCACAGACGTCTTGAACAAACGCCGCCAGGAAAACGTGCCGGACTCTTGGATTCGTTACAAAAGGAGCCAATTGCCGCCCCGAACCAACCACCGAAAGGAGCATCAAATGAAGGCGCTCGTTCTAATCTTCGTCCTATATCTGGCCACAGGGGCAACGGCTCAAACAACCATGGAATGCCCCATGCACGATCAGTATCAAAAGTCTGATGATCACGCGGCAGGCGTCGACAATCGTGGCGATCATGCAATGGGATTCTCCCACGAAAACACGGCTCATCACTTCACCCTTCTTCCAGACGGCGGGATCATCGAAGTCGATATCAAAGCCGATCAGGACGATGCGACACGGGACCAAATTCGGATGCATCTGACCCACATCGCCGCCATGTTCAACGACAATAATTTCGACGTGCCGATGTTTATTCACGACCGCGTGCCTCCTGGAGTTCCGGTATTGAAGGAGAAACATGCAGCGATCAGCTACACTTTTCAATCCACCGACCGCGGCGGCCAAGTGAGAATTATGACCCACGATCCTGAAGCGTTCAAAGCAATTCACGAATTTCTGGAGTTTCAAATTCAAGATCATCGAACTGGCGATTCCACTGAGGTCAAGGCAAAATCCTAGAATGTGGGGGAAGCGGGTCGTATGATAGCGGGATGGCGGGCGTTCAAATCTTCTGGCTCGTGGTCATCTTCTTTCTGACCAGTGCAATCAGCGTTGTCACAGGCAGCACGTCGCTCATCACGGTTCCCGCAATGCTTCAGTTTCATATCGAGCCACGAATGGCACTCGCTACCAACATGTTCGCACTCACCTTGATGAGTGTTGGCGGGACTTTGCCATTTCTGCGAAGCCCGAGCGTGAATTGCAAACGGCTTCCACTGCTGATCGTTCTGACATTGCTCGGCTCTGTCATCGGCGCGTTCCTGCTCTTGAGCGTTCCCATTCGCTCTGTTCCCATGATTGTGTCCGTGGCGGTGATCGCGGTCGCAGCAATTTCGGTGATGTACCGCAAATCGGCGATACCGGAAACAGTGATCGCACCATCAAACGGTGCCGAGCTTGCAGGTTACGTCCTAACCTTCCTGCTCGGCATCTACGGCGGCTTCTTCAGCGGCGGATACGTAACCGTCCTGACTGCGGTATATGTTGCCGTTTTCAGGTTTACGTTCGTTGAGGCCATCGCCACAACCAACCTCATGAACGTGTTCTCTTCCGCCGTCGCCACCGGGGTTTTTATGTGGCACGGGCTGGTCAACTATCGGCTTGGAGTCATCCTCGG
>JBEKVS010000014.1:0-35842 GCA_049513795.1 Occallatibacter sp.
AGGTCCGGTCTCCGCTTGAGATAGAAGGGATCAACTACGCGGGCGACACGCTGCTGTTCGCAGCCACCGCTTTGTTAGCCGGCTTCAGCCCCGGCACAGCGTCCGAACCGACCGGGAACTGACTGTGCGGGTGGCCCACTCTCTCGCGAGTCGACACTTGCGGGCGCCCCATCCCTGGCACGCGCTTTTCCTTGCGCCAAGGACTTCACGCGGCTGCTTCCCAAATGGATGGTAGTTGCTGGAATGCTTGTGGCCGTCGCTGGACGCCACCAAGGGCCTGAATGGATTTCACGCGGCGCAAGCTGCTTGCATGCCTCGCCCCCAGCCGGACAACTCACGCCCGCAGTCACTCTCATTGCTATGCTCAGCTCGCTTTTAATTAGGAACCGCCGGTTTGCGCAGCATGCGCCGGCTTGCGACCCTTCGCAAGCCCCGCAGCTACCGCAATCATCCAGATAAAGCCCAGGAATCGGGTGATCGGAATGAAAAAGTTTGCCGGGTACGCGATCAAGCTGATTGAGGAGAATTCGCCTGCGACGGCGACAAGCATTCCAACTGCAACCATCCATCGCGGAAGCAGCCGCGTGAAGAAGCCGGTGACAGATATACCCGCCGCCAGCAGGCCGAATCCCACCGAGAAAACGACTCCGCCGAGCAGGAAGTTGAGGAAGGAGATCGCCTTCATGACCTGCGCCGAATCCAGCACTTCGGGCACGGACAGCATCCATCCCACGGCGCCGGAAAGAAGCAATGCAATGGTGGCGATCAAACCGCCGAGCAGAGCAATGTTCGTGCCGGCGGCACGAACGCCCAGGAAGCGCAAGCGGCTGACGGCTGTAACGGCGAAAATCCCTAAAGGCACCGCCGAGCCAAACAGGAAGAAATTGCTCAGGCGCACAGCGGTTGGGCTCTGCGCCAGAAACTGGTGCAACTGATCGGCCGGTGCAAAGGGCGTTACAAACGGCCCTCCATGCCTGAGCACCATGGCTGCGATGAAGCCGGCCTCGAAGACCAGGATGTGGACAATCGCCAGCAGAATCAGGGATGGGCCGCGAAAACGGGGAATATGTTCACTCATGTAATCATTTATCTCATAAACGAATTAGACGTGCAATAATTATTTTCCAGATAAATCATCCCGAAATGAAAAAGGACAAATGGAAAAAGGACCCATGGAAAAAGGACAGCCGGCCTTTCTGCTGGCCCAGCTGGGAGCGCACGCCGCGTCGCAATTCGCGGAAAGATTGGCGGTTCTGGAACTTGCGCCTTCAGACGCGGGGATTCTGCGCATGCTGCGCGTGGCCGCCGGACTGAGCCAGCAAGAGCTCGCCGCCAGGCTGCAGATTCATCCCAGCCGGCTGGTGGCAATCCTCGACAACCTTGAGAAGCGGGGGTTTGTCGAGCGCCGGGCAAACCCCGATGACCGGCGCCTGTACTCCATTCACCTGACCAAAGGCGGCGGCGAAGTACTGGAAAAGATTGGCAAGGTGGCACGCGAGCATCAGGACGCTTTACTCGCCGCTCTCAACCGGGAAGAGCGCGACGAGCTTGGCTCGCTGTTACTCAAAATTGCTGACCAGCAGGGACTTGTTCGCGGGGTTCATCCCGGATATCAGCGCCTGGGAAAGCCCAAAGGTCCTTAGCGCCGGGACGCACAAGACGCCCCAGACGCGCGGAAGCCGAATCAGCCGGTTCGCCAGGTGGACCGTAGGCGAACAAACGAGCGACCTGCTAAAGTTTTTGAGCGGCGCAGCTTGTGAACTCGCTCCTCGAAGAACATGACCAGCCCTCACCCGATCTCCGACAAAGACCGCTACTGGATGCAGCGCGCGCTCGAGCTCGCCCGCCGCGGCATCGCCGTCAGCTCGCCCAACCCTGCCGTCGGCTGCGTGATTCTCGACCGCGCCGGACAGGTTTCCGGAGAAGGCTGGCATGAATACGACCTGCTCGATCACGCCGAAGTCGTGGCCCTCAAGGTAGCCGCGCAACACGCCGGCGAGCGTCTCCGCGGCGGCACGGCCTACGTCACACTGGAGCCCTGCAACCACACCGGCCGCACGGGCCCGTGTTCTGAAGCTTTGATCGCAGCTGGGTTAGCCCGCGTCGTCGCCGCCACCATCGACCCCAACCCCGCCGTCGCCGGCCACGGCGCGGAACGCATGCGCGCCGCCGGCATCGAAGTGACCATCGGCCCATGTGAAGCCGAAGCCCGCCGCCTCAACGAAGGCTTTGCCCGCTGGAGCCAGCACAAGCGCCCGCTGGTGCTGCTGAAAGTAGCCATGACGCTTGACGGCCGCATCGCCCCTCCAGCCGGCCAGCACACTGCGCACGAGCCCTTCTGGATCACCTGCGAAGCATCGCGCACAGCCGTGCAACCCCTGCGCTGGCAGGCCGACGCCGCCCTTACCGGCGTCGACACCGTGCTGGCCGACGACCCTCTGCTCACCGACCGCAGCGGCCTGCGCCGCCGCCGACCGCTGCTGCGCGTGGTTCTCGACTCCGCCCTGCGTATGCCTCTCGATTGCAAGATGGTCGCCTCGGCGCAAAACGATGTCGTCATCTTCACCGTTTCCAAGAATGACGCCCGCATCGAAGAGCTGAGATCGCGCGGTGTCCGCGTCGAGGTGTTGCCGCCTGAGCCCGGGGTCCCCGGCGACAGGTCTACGTCGGCTGGATTGCAGACGGCCCGCGTCCCGCTCGGCAAAGTTCTCGATAAGCTGGGCGAAGAAGGCATTCTCACTCTGCTCACTGAAACCGGCACACGCCTCAACACCGCCCTGCTCGCCGCCGGCCTGGTCGACCGAGTCCACCTATTCGTCTCGCCGCAGATCATGGGCTCCGACGCCGTGCCCGCCTTTCGCGGCATGGCTCACGCCATCAACATGGCTCAAGTCGAAGTCGAGCGCTACGACAACGACCTCGGCCTCTGCTCGCTGCTCAAAGACCCATGGCCGAAGTGAATTGGACAAGGGTCTGAGGGAAATAGGGACCTGGCCTGAGTTCAACAGTCCTGCACTAGAAACCGCGCCACGATATCTCCCCAGTAAGCCTGCTGCGGATGATAGAACGGATCATTATGAGAGGCGCCGCGGACAATGGCGAGTTCGCAGTCAGATGCGCAGATTCCGGCGAGTTCCTCGGCCATGCGGACGGGAAATAGCCGGTCCATTTCGCCGTGAACAATCAGCACCGGAATGGAGCAACTTCGCAATGCATCCTCGGTGTTCCAGATCGATGGCACCGCGGGCCAAAAAGCTTTCGGGACCCCCACTCTTCCAGCGGCTTTGCGCAGAGAAGTGAAGGCGGCGCAAAGCACCAGTCGATGGGCCGGCACCCTGCCGAAAATGGCTGCGGCAATCCCGCTGCCCAGCGACAATCCAAGCACAGAAACAGGCATTGGAGCCATCTCCTGCTCGAGAAAATGAAACGCCGCAAACGCAGCCTGCTCGGCCTTCCTGCTGTTAAACAAGCCTGGACTGCGCCCGTAGCCCGCATAATCGAAGACCAGCGAAGCCACACCGTTCTCGGCCAGCAGTTGCTGCACCGGGTGCCAGAGCTCAACTGTTTCCCCGATGCCATGGCAGATAAGTAAGACAGCCCGTGCGGCGCCCGGCTGTGGCTGCACTAGAACAGCGTCAAGAACGCTCTTCCCGCTGCGGATGGAATGGCGCGAGGTTCCGGGGCCGGCCGTTTGCACGCGCCCATCCCATTGAATCCGCCGCAGCAGGCGATCGCGCACAATGCAAACACGACTGGTAGCGGTGACTGCTATCGTGAGGAGAAAATCCCGCGCCTGTGTTCCGGAAACCTTCAGCTCAACCCCCGGCAAGAATACAGGAAAAGCGGCGGCGCGCTAGAGCGGAACCAGGGATGGTGTATCCCGAAAGCAAGACTCCCGAGTTGACGCGACCAACAGGGAGCGGCAACCTTGCGCAGCTCTGAACAGGACACAGTAACCCTGGTTCCGCTCTAAGGATCCTGCTTCGCACCAAAGTGAGGCGTCTCGGGTACTGCCGCTCCGTCAGTTCGTGGATCGGAAGCGCCGTAATTGATCCCTGTCGAGCTGTCGTGCAGCACCGCCTGGCCGCGGCCCATGGCTGCAGTATATTCGCCGTGCACTTGCAGAACATGTCCCATCTTTGTGAGCGCGTCAATTGTCGCAGGCGTTACGCGCGACTCGATCACAATCTTGCATGCCAACTGCTGACGGTCGGTAAAGCGCGGCTCTTCCATGGCTGCCTGAATATTCATGTGGTAGTCCACAACATTGGAAACAAATTGCGCATGCGCCAGCGGCTGATTCAACCCGCCCATGATGCCGAAGCCGATGTGCTGATCGCCGTGCTGCATGAACGCGGGGATGATGGTGTGGAACGGCCGCTTGCGGCCAGCCAGCGCATTGGGCGATTTGGGGTCGAGCGAAAACAAACCGCCGCGATTCTGCAGCGCGAACCCCATGCCTTGCACCGTGACATTCGAGCCGAAGTTGTTGTAGTTGCTTTGAATGATGGAGAGAATGTTCCCGTCTCGATCGACCACGCTGAAGTAAGTCGTGTCGCTCGTGCCTAACGCACCCGCAGCGACTGTGCAATTGGCGTGTGCCGGATCAATGAGCGCTGCCCGTTTGGCCGCATAGGACTTCGAAAGCAGCTCGTCGACGGGAATCTTGCCGAAGCGCGGATCTCCGTCGTAAGCCTTCACGTCCGCATAGGCCAGCTTCATGGCTTCAATGCGATTGTGCAGTTCGCCCGGGCTGTGCGGCCCCGCGGCATCGGGCTTGAAGCGCTCCATGATATTGAGCATCTCGAGCGCGGCAATGCCGTCGCCGTTGGGTGGCAACTCGTACACCGTCCAATCGCGATACGTGGTCGAGACCGGCTCGACCCATTCCGCCGAATAGGAGGCGAGATCGTCGGACGTCATTGTTCCACCCAGGTCGTCCGATGTTTTGAGAATCGCCTTGGCAATCGCGCCCTTGTAAAACGCCGCCTCGCCTTCATCGGCAACCAGCGTCAAAGCGTGAGCCACATCGGGATTGCGAAAGATCTGGCCCGTCTCCGGAGCGTTGCCACCGGGAAGAAAGACGCGGCTGCTCTCCGGATTGGTCATCAGGCCCTCGCGGTCGCCATCCCACCAATCGTGAATAATCTCGCCCACCCCGAAACCGTGTTCGGCGTAATAAATCGCCGGCAGGAACAACACACGCCACGGCAAGCGTCCCCAGCGTTGATGCAGCTTGGTCCAACCATCCACCACGCCCGGCACAGTCACCGAGTCGATCCCCTCCTGCGGCATCTCGCTGATGCCCTTCGCGCGCAGATGTTCGATGGTGAGAGCCTTGGGAGCCCAACCGCTGGCATTGAGGCCGTAAAGCTTGCCGGTCTTGGCCTCCCAGTAAATCGCAAACAGATCGCCGCCCATGCCGTTGGTGTTCGGTTCCGTCACATTAAGCACCGCATTGGCTGCAATGGCCGCGTCAATCGCAGAGCCGCCCTGCTCAAGCACGCGTGCGCCGGCCTGCGAAGCAATCACCTGGCTGGTGGCGACGATTCCGTACTGCGTGGCGACAACTGAGCGGCCGTAGGAGCGATCCTGCGGCGCAAGCGGAATTGCGGCTGTTGTGAGGACGATCGCAACAAAGGATTGCCTGAGGACAAGGGGCTGCCGAAGTGTGAGCATGAACAAATCTCCAATCCATTTACGGGCCTTGACGAAACCGGCGCAACCGAGACTTCCAAACTAGCAAAGCACAGCCTCTGCCTTAAACTGGATTCATGTTCACCGGCATCATCGAACAGACCGGCACGCTGGTCAGCCTGAAAGAAACCAGCGGCGTCCGCCGCATCACTGTCGAAGCCCCGGGCATCGCGTCACGATTGCGTGAAGGCGACTCACTCGCCGTCTCCGGCGTTTGCCTTACTGCCCTCGACGTAAACCCCACTTACTTCCACGCCGACCTTGCCCAGGAGACACTCGACAAAACGTCTCTCGGAACGCTGTCTCCCGGATCGAAGGTCAACCTCGAACTGCCCACCGCCGCCGGCAGCCCGCTCGGCGGCCACATCGTCCAGGGCCACGTCGACGGCTGCGGAGAGCTTCTTTCCCTCGATCCTGTTGTCTCCCCGACCGATCCGGCATTCGATCCGCACACCACCGACTGGTCGCTCAAAGTCCGCGTCCCCGAGAGCCTGCGGCCCTGGATGGTGCACAAAGGCTCGGCAGCTATTGAAGGCATCAGCCTCACCATCGCCGCCTTCGATGGCGAAACGGTCACCATCGCCATTCTGCCCCTGACCTACTGGCGCACCAACCTGCACACGCTCGAGCCGGGCGCCCCAGTCAACGTCGAAGCGGATATGCTGGTCAAACTGGCCCACGCGCAAATGCTCACGGCCCGCAAGCCGGAATTCGATCTGACCGTGGCCTGGCTCGTGGCGAACGGGTATTAGCGAATCGATCTTCAGCAATTCGATTTCAGCTCTTGAAACCTTCCTTATTCTTCGATCGATAAACCGGCATCCGTCTTAGAAACGCCGCACTTGCCTTTCGCGGACTGGTACTCGTAGGCGCCTATATCGATGGTGCAGCTCTTGGCGCTGCCTTTCTGCTCACGTGGATTCCCCCCAAAGTCGGTCTCCCAAGCCCTACCGGTCTGGGTCTCGACGGTCTGAACTATGCTAACCAGCCCGTGGTCAATGGCCGGCGACGAACTCTGAAGCCGGAAGTCGTTCTTGGAAGGATCCACAAACATCGGCGCGGCCTCAATGTTGCCGTCGCTTTTCGCAACATCCAAACAATACGATCCGAAAAAAGGCCCGCCGGCGTTGTACACGATGTTGTTCTGGAAGGTTGGCTGAGTTGACAAACTCGGTGTTCCGAACCACGAGCAGTTTACAGCTGGATAGGACGTCGAACCGCTGATGATGTTGTTGATAAAGATATCCTTTGGGCTGTCGCTCCCATAACTGTCTGGGCTAGGGTAGATCTGTGCGATAGCAGCGCACTCTGAGAAACCCCCGTCGCCTGCGCTGGAATTATTGACAATGGTGTTGTTCACGACATACAAGCCCTGACCGTCAGTGGCGATGGCCCCGCCGCCGCACCCGGCGCTGTTCCCGTAGATGAGGTTTTGGGCAATTATCGTG
The DNA here is from genome assembly GCA_049513795.1 of Occallatibacter sp. Lineage (GTDB taxonomy): Bacteria > Acidobacteriota > Terriglobia > Terriglobales > Acidobacteriaceae > Telmatobacter. The sequence continues at coordinate 7,146 of JBEKVS010000014.1, forward strand.
CCTTGGCTGTTGATGAAGTTGATCGCGCCGCCGCTGCCGCCCGGCGAGGCGTTGTTACGGATGGTGTTGTTCATGATGAGGAGAGTGCCTCCCCATACGGCGATGGCGGCGCCACCATTGCCGCCGGCATCTTCCAACCCGGATTCGACGTTGTCCTCGATGGTGTTGCCAAGAACCATGCCGGAATTGACGCCCGCCTCGTTGTAGCCGTTGATTCCTCCCCAGATCAAGATCGCCGCGCCGCCCCCGAAGGAGCAGTCACCATCCGGATCCTGTGTTGCTGAAATCGTGTTGGCCCGAATCATGGGTGCCGACCATTCGGACTGGATGTCCCAGCAATTTCCCTGCGTGATGGTGTTGCCAATAATGCTGGGTGAACTGCTCAGGATGTAGATGTTCCCGATCCCGTCTGAGAATGACCCGCCGTGCTGGATGGTGAAGCCCTGGATAACCGACGCGGCCGTCTCTCCGCTCTTGAACGTGACCGCGGGACCTATGCTCCCCCCGTCGATGATCGTGGCGGCCACTCCTTCGGAACTCTTAACAGTAATGGCTTTTCCCGTGAAGTCGATGTTCTCGTGGTATTCCCCGGGACCAATCAGGACGGTATCGCCACTCTTGGCGGCGTTGATGCCCGACTGGATCGTGGTATACGGCTGGTCATGGCCAACATGGATCGTGGTGCTCGCAAGAGATGAAGTGGTGAGCAGCGGGAGTAGGAAGACGAGACCGGCGCGCAGCCTGGGAGAAAATTCTGAGGGCACATTATCCTCTGGTGATTGCGCCGCTAGTATACGCCAAAAGAGCCTTCCGAACAATGTAAGATCTTGACTCCAAAGGCCGCGCATCCGTCTGCCCGTATCTGAACACCGCTCTCCGAAGGTTGGCAACGCCGACTGCACGAAGCGCGACTTCACTGTTTTGGTGGCACCTTCGGTGCCTCCGTCACATACTCATCCCCAGTCCGGGCCAGCAGCAGCGCCCGCCGATCTGTGAGCAGTTTCAACTCATTCGTCACTTCAATAAATTCCTTCTTCTGGTCCACACTCAAGCTCCCGCCCGTCCCCGCTGAATCCGCCGCCGGACTCGTCTTGCTTAACTCATCCAGCCGCGCCTGCAGCCACGGAATCTCACGGTCCATCAAGACCGGCCGAATCACGGCCGTCTTCGTCCGCCCGGCGGCCAGATCGTTACGGTTGTTCTCGCCCCACACGGGAAGAATCCCCACGTGGCCAAGCTCGACGCGCACCCCGGCCGGCCCGTAGTCCTTGCGCACCGCGGAGAAAAGTCCAATCATCTCGTCGCGCGGGTCGCCCTCCTTGTCCGGCATCAGCCCGTCCACGTAGGTGCGCGACTGGTTCGACAGAAAATTGCCCAGCGAGTAGAAGATCACCGCGTTGCGGCCGTCCTGCGTCTTGTAAGTCTCCACTTGCTGCAGCACATGCGGATGGTGGCCGACAATCACGGAAGCTCCCGCATCGAGCATCTTGTGAGCCATGTCCACGTCTTCCGGGCGCGGCGCAGGCGCATACTCGATGCCCCAGTGAACCGAAACCACAAGAAAGTCGCACTGCGCCCTGGCCGCCTTCACGGCTTCAAGCACCTGCGCCTCGTCCGCCCCAGGCGCACCGCCGCTCTCACCTGGATAAGGAAAGAAGTTCACATGCGGCTGGTCGTCCTTATCGGGGTTGCGGTTGCCGTTGAGCCAGCGCGTCATGCCCAGCCAGCCCACCTTGATGCCGTTGGCCTCGGTCATCACCGGCTGCCATTGCTGTTGAACTGTATCGCCCGACCCGGCAAACAACAGGCCTTCATCGCGAAGATGCTCGCGCGTCTCCGCGAATCCCGGCCAGCCCTGATCCATCACGTGGTTGTTGGCGAAGGAGACAATCTTGATCCCGCTGGCCTTGAGCCCATCGAGCAGCGCAACCGGTGCGTCGAACATGAACGGCTTCGAGCCCTTGGAGTGCGCCGGCGCCACCGGCGTCTCCAGGTTGACGAAGCCGAAGTCCGCCCGCTTGAACACATCGCTCACATCGGAGAGCAGCGCGCCCCAGCCCTGCGAATTGGTAGGGTCGCCGGCGGCAGCCGCAGCCGCGGCAGCCCGAACCGCATCATGAGGAATCACGTCGCCGGCAACCGCAAAACTGACCTGAGCCAGCTCATGCGGATAGGGAGCAACCACCGCCCGCAGACGCCCTCCCAGAACGCGGGGGATGAATGTCCCCGCTAAAGCCAACGCCGAAAGCAGCAGAAATCCTATGCAAGCCAGAAACCAGCGATTGCGTAGAACGGGTGCGAATCCATCCCCGACTCCCGCCGCCGATCGCCACCTTTGCATTAAGATCCTCGTTGCTCTCGCCATCCGCATCCCTTCACTCGCCGCCGGCAAAGCCGAACGCACTCAGGATACAGGCCGGCAGCATGATTCAGAGCATGCCATCCGGTGGCAAGAAAGGTGCCCATGTGCCCGCCTTGCGCATCCTTATGCCCCCGTTCCTCTTTGAGCGCTCCTTGTTCATTTCGCGTCTATCCACTACTGGAACTGGAAGCAGTTGCTGGTACCCTGAGATTCGAGCGGCACCCCGAGCGTTAAATAGGTCGGCGCAGGGTGAACCGGCAAGCGGAGCTATGGCAGAGTTCGTCATCAAGTTGGCCGATGAGCGCGGCCGCATTCAAGAGCAGACGCAAACCGCCGCGACTGCCGATGAGCTGCGTGCGCGCTTCACCCATGCCGGCTACCATGTGTTTTCGGTCAAGGCGCGGTCCGGTTTCGCGGGACTCAAGCGCGGCAAGGTCAAGCTGGAGCCGTTTCTTATCTTCAATCAGCAGTTTTTGACCCTGATCCGGGCGGGTCTGCCCATTCTCGGCTCCCTGCAGATGCTAGCCAAAGGCCAGAAGAATCCTCGCTTTGCCGCCCAATTGGACGACGTCTCCACCCGCGTCAAGACCGGCGAAGCGCTCTCCTCGGCCTTTGAAGCACAGAGCGGTTTCCCGGTCATGTACACCACCACGCTGCTGGCCGGTGAGCGGTCCGGTAATCTCCTCGAAGTCCTCGAGCGCTACGTTAGTTTCCAGCGCATCTCGCTCACCTTCCGCAAAAAGCTGATCACGTCGCTTATCTATCCCTGCGTTTTGATGGTGCTGGTCACGGCCCTGGTGATCTTCATGTTCGCCTACGTCGTGCCCCAGTTCGCCACCCTTTACGACCAGTTGGGATCGAAGCTGCCGCAGATGACCATCTACCTGCTCAACTTCTCCAAATGGCTCAATCGCAATTTGTTATGGATTCTGCTGGTGATAGTCGTCGGCGGAGCTCTGGGCTATCGCTTCTCCATCACCGAGCGCGGCAAAGACTTCATCGACGGCGTGCGCGTGCGGCTCCCCGTATTCGGCAACATCTGGCTCAAGTATCAGGTGGCCCTCTTCGCGCGCACCCTCTCCACCCTTCTAACCGGCGGCTTGCCGCTGGTGCCGTCGCTCGAAACCGCCGCCCGCTCCATCTCTTCGCGTCGCGTATCCAAGGCCGTAGTCTCCTCGATCACCACCGTGCGCGAGGGCAAAAGCCTGGCCGAAGCGCTGGTATCGACCAAGGTGTTTCCCGATCTGGCCGCGGAGATGATCACGGTCGGCGAGCAAACCGGCGCTTTGCCGCAGATGCTCAACTCGGTAGCCGAGTTCTTCGAGGAAGATGTGGCCACCGCGCTCACTGCTTCGCTGGCACTCATCGAGCCGGCCATTCTCATCATCATGGGCATCGTCGTGGTGTTCATTCTCATCTCGCTCTACCTGCCCATCTTCTCTCTGGGCATGACGGGCGGCAGCGGCGCAGGAGGCTAGCTGGCCATGGCAGACTCAACTGTTCTAGCAATTCCCATCTCCGCGGGCACCGACGACCGCTCCCAGGCCGAGTCGCTGGCCAAGCGCTACTGCGCGGAGTTCGTCGACCTCAAGAACTTCAAGATCCAGCACGACCTGCTGCGCACCGTGCCTGTCGAGCTCATGTTCCGCTACAACTTCGTGCCCATCGAGCAGCAGGCCGACGCGTTAGTGATCGCCGTCAGCGACCCCTCGCGTCTGATGGTCCTGGATGAAATCTCCGGGCTTTTAGGTCACAGAATCATCGCCCGCGTGGCCACGCTCTCGCAGATCACCGACCTGCTCAAGAAGACCGAGCAATCGCAGCGCGTGCTCGACGAAGCCAGCGAAGGCCTCACCTTCGACGTGCTCACCGGCGACGACAACTCCGACGAAAACATCTCCATTGAAAAGCTGACCAGCGAAGAAGACATCAGCCCCATCATTCGCCTGGTCGACACCACCATCTTCACCGCCCTCGAACGCCGCGCATCCGACATTCACATCGAGACCAACGACGATTCAGTGGTCGTCAAATACCGCATCGACGGCGTGCTGCAGATGGCCATGGCGCCCATTGCGCGCGAGCATCACTCGACCATCCTTTCCCGCATCAAGATCATGAGCGAACTGGACATCGCCGAGCGCCGCGTACCGCAGGACGGCCGCTTCCGCGTACGTTACAAAGGCCGCCTCATCGACTTCCGCGTCAGCATCATGCCCACCGTGCATGGCGAAAACGCCGTCCTTCGCGTGCTCGACAAAGAATCGATGAGCGAGAAGTTCCGCAACCTCACCCTCGACGTCGTCGGATTTGCTGAAGACGACCTGCGCCGTTTTCGCCGCTACATTCGCGAGCCCTATGGCATGGTGCTTGTCACCGGGCCCACTGGATCGGGCAAGACAACCACCCTTTATGCCGCGCTCAACGAGATCAAGAGCGACGAAGACAAGATCATCACCATCGAAGACCCGGTCGAATATCAGATTCGCGGCATCACGCAGATCCCCGTCAACGAGAAAAAGGGACTCACCTTCGCGCGCGGCCTGCGATCGATTCTGCGCCACGATCCGGACAAAATCCTGGTCGGCGAAATCCGCGACAACGAAACCGCGCAAATCGCCATCAACTCCGCGCTCACCGGGCACCTGGTCTTCACCACCGTCCACGCCAATAACGTCGTCGACGTGCTGGGCCGCTTCGTCAACATGGGCGTCGAAGTCTACAACTTCGTCTCCGCGCTGAACTGCATCCTCGCCCAACGCCTCGTCCGCACCATCTGCGAGCACTGCGCGCACACCGTCCACTACGGCGACGACGTTCTGCTTACCTGCGGCATGGAGCCGGACGAGTGGCATGGGTTCGCTTTCCGCGAAGGGCAAGGCTGCATCGAATGCGGCGGCACCGGCTTCCGCGGCCGTACCGCGATCCATGAGCTGCTCGATTTGACCGACCCAATCCGGGAATTGATTCTGGAAAAGAAACCGACATCCGAAGTCCGCAAGCTGGCCCGCAAAGAAGGCATGAGCTTCCTGCGTGAGTCCGCGCTTGATCGCGTCCGCCGCGGCCTCACCACCCTCAAAGAGATCAATAAGGTTACCTTCATCGAGGCTTCAAGATAGTGAAACCGATCCTGCTCAAGACCGGCGCTCAGCCCGGCGGACGCCCGCCGGCAGCGGTCGAAATCACGCCCGAGGGGGTCCTGGCGGCGGCTCTGCCCGCCCCCGGAGGTCAACCCGCGTACGCCTATCAGCCACTCGCCCCGGGCGCCATTCTCCCCGGCATCGGCGAGCCCAACCTGCGCGCTCCGGAGACGGTCGCGGAGGCCATTCGCTCCACCTTGAGCCAGGTTTCGCCGCGCACGCGAGCCGTCACACTGGTCTTGCCCGACACCGTAGTGCGCGTCTTTGTCCTCGACTTCGATTCCCTGCCCTCGAAGCCTGCGGAAGCATTCCCCGTGCTGCGTTTCCGGCTGCGCAAGATGGTCCCCTTTGAAGTGGAGCATGCCGGGCTCAGCTACCAGGTGCTCACGGAAAACAGGAATGAGTGCAAGGTTCTCGCCGCCGTGTTGCCCGGCCCGGTTTTGGCCGAATACGAGGCCGCTGTACGCGCCGCGGGTTATGAGCCGGGCGCCGTGCTGCCATCGAGCCTGGCCGCCCTTGAAACGGTCGATTCCATGGAGGCGGTGCTGATCGCCAACCTCAGCCCGTTGTCCCTGACCACCTCCATCGCCAGCGGACAGAACCTGCTGCTCTATCGCACCCTCGACCTGCCCGACGACTCGGCACTGCGCGGCGACGAGGTACGCCGCGGAGTGGCCGTAGCCGCCGCCTACTTTGAAGACAAGCTGGGGATGAAGGCCACGCGGCTCCACTTTGCCGGCAGCACGCCTGGGGCCGGAAGCAGCGCTGAGACCTTCGAGCGCTGGCTCAGCGATCCCACTTTGTCGGTTGTGGAGTTGACGCCGCGCCCCTCCACCGGAGCCGTTACTCCGCTCGGCACCGCCAACATCGCCGGTGTTGCGGGCGCGCTCGCAGGGGTACGCTAGAAGAAGATGAGAATCACGCTCAATCTCGCCACCCGCCCCTTTGCCGACATCGGCCCGGCGATCAAGCGTCTGCGCATTGCCATGGGCGTGCTCGCCCTGCTGGCCATCCTGCTGTTTGTCGCCTTGCACGCCATTCACCAGAAGGCCGAGGCGGCGCGCGCGCGCGACCATTCGCTGGATGGGCAAATCGCCCGCATCGCCCAGGAGCGCCGCGGTTACGAGCAGATGATGCAGCAGCCGCCCAACGCCCAGTTGCTCAAACAGTCTGCGGTGTTGAACAAGCTCTTCGACGCCAAGGCCTTTTCCTGGACGCTGGCCATGGAGGACCTGGAAACCGTGCTCCCCGGCGGCGTCCAGGTAACGACCCTTGAACCGGAGCGGCAGAAGGACGGCCGCATCATGGTGCATCTGCGCGTCATCGGTCCCCGCAACGGCGATGTCGACCTGGTCCGCAACCTGGAGCATTCAAGGCACTTTGTTGTGCCTCACATCGTCAGCGAAAATGCCGAAGCGACAGGGGGTCCCAATCAGCCCCTGCAGCCGGTCAGCGCCTCTGACCGTGTCCAGTTCGATCTACTCGCCGAGTACAGCCCGGCATCGCCGGAAGCTCCGTCGGCGACCGGAAATGACTCAAAACGAAATACCGGGAGCGAAACCCGGAAGCCGGGCAGGAAATCCATCAAGGCGGATAATCCAGAGGCTTCGCCAATTCCGGCCAACCGCACCCCCGTCCGCCCCCTGCCCTTGCACCCTGACGGACAAAACCGGCCACCCTACACAGGGACGACCGGCCTGCCGACCCCGCCTGGCCCCGGCCCCAGCTCAGCGAACCCCGCGTCCCCAAGCCAGGTCCCAGGAGGTCCGCAATGAGCATCTCGCCGGCAACCACATGGCGCGAGCGCCTCGCGTCTCCACTGACCTGGCATTATGTCGGCTTTGCCATTCTTCTGGTGCTCGCGATTGGACTGGCCATCCGCGTAGGCCTGGATTGGGCCGCCACCAACGGCCGCTCCACCGACGCATTGGCCGGCAAGCAGGTAGAGTTGAAGGCCATGGATCTCGAGACCGCTCCGTTGCGCGGCCTCGACAAGCGCGTTGTTCTCTCCCGCGAGCAAATCCAGGACTTCTACACCAGGCGCATCCCGCCCAACTACTCCTCCATCGCCACCCGTATCGGCGAGCTCGAAGTAAAATCCGGCGTCCGATTGTCCCGGCTGCAGTATTCTCAAGGACTGCCCGGCGCCGACCTCATCGAGATCTCCCTCGACGCCGGCATCAGCGGCTCCTACCCGGACATCATGCGCTTCATCAACAGCCTGGAGCGCGACCAAACCTTCTTCGTCATCCGCGCCATGCAACTGGCCGGCCAGCAGGGCGGACAGGTCAACCTGCGGCTGCGGGTCTCCACCTGGCTTAGACCGGCAGATGCGGCCGCCAGCGGGCTGCCATCGACCCAGAAGCTGGAGGAAAGCGCACCGGCTGCCGGTGGGCCGGCAACCGGTGAAGCAGGCCCAGCGAGTTCGAGTTCTCGCCTGATCGCGCCACGCAGGGCCACATCTCTCGTAGCGGAGGGCGAATAACATGGCCATCCCTCTCGGATTGGAGAACAAGCGCCAGGTCTACCTGGTCATCGCGCTGTTTATCGTGGTTCTTGGTGTCGGCGGCTACGAGCTTTGGGATAACTTCGGCCCTTCTTCGACGCCCACGCACCCGGCACCGCCCGTGGCCACACCGGCCGCGGTTTCCAGCGCTTCCGCAAGCCGATCGAACACTGCCGCAAAGGCCACGCCTAAGACCGGTTCGGAGACAGAGGCCCAGAACTTGAGCGATTCCGGCCTCGACCCCACTTTGCATTTTGAAAAGATGGCCCAGACCGAGCGCGTGGAGTACGCCGGAACCGGCAGGAACATCTTCTCCGCCGAGTCGGCCCCCGCGCACATCGAGACTCCGATCGCGTCTGCACGTACCGATAAGGCCTCCGTGGATACGCCTCAACCTCCACCCGCGCCCCGGGCCCCCAACATCGACTTGAAGTACTTTGGCTATGCCCAGTCGAAAGACAAGACGATGAAGGCCTTCTTCACCCATGGCGACGACGTCTTCATGGCCAAGAGCGGAGAGATTGTCGATCATCGCTACAAAGTTGGCTCCATTCAGCAAGGCAGCGTGCAAGTGACAGATTTGAGCTACAACAACACCCAGACGCTGCCCCTGACGGCCAACTAGGTCAATGGTTGCGATGAACGTGCAGGGCACCAGCTGCGTCTAAACACAATGACGGCTCTGGCCAGGCATCCTATGCGGCTTGTCATCCTGAGCGAAGTTCAGCGGAGTCGACAGCCTTCCCTGAGCCTGTCGAAGGGGACCTGCTTAACCAGCGAATGATCAGCACGATCCCAACCCGGCGCACACCCCAACCCTCCGAGCAGGGCTACATTCTGGTCGCGGTCATGTTCATGCTGGCGATTCTGATCATCGCCATGACGGTCGCCGCGCCCCAGGTCGCCAAGTCCATCCAGCGCGAACGCGAGCTCGAAACCATGCATCGCGGCAAGCAATACATCCGCGCCATCAAGCTCTATTACAGAAAATTCAACACCTACCCGCCCAATGTCGATGCGCTGGTCAAGACCAACGAAATCCGCTTCCTGCGCAAGAAATACATCGACCCCACCAGCGGCAAGGATGAGTGGAAGCTTGTCCACTATGGTCAGCAGAAGACGCAAACCCTGGGCTTCTTCGGCCAGCCCATTGGCGGAGCCGGCTTCGCTGGCGCAGGCTTGAATGGAGCCAACGGCCTCAACGGCGGAACCGGCAGCGGCGGCGGATCTCAATTTGGCGGATCCTCCATCGGTGGAATTGGCTCATCGGGAGGATTCGGTTCAAGCGGCTTTGGGTCCAGCAGCAATGGGTCGAGCAGTTTCGGATCAAGCAGCAGCTTCGGGTCCGGCAGCAGCGGGTCAAGCGGTTTCGGCTCCAGCGGCTTCGGGTCCAGCAGCTTCGGGTCAAGCTCCAGCACGCAAAGCCCGGGCACCACAAGTGGCGGAACCTCCGGTTCAGGCGATCAGTCCAACGGCTCAACCGGCTCCACCGACTCCACCAACGGCCAGCCCGGAAGTGCATCCGGAGCCAATGGGACAGGTTCCACCACCACCTCGGCCTTCGGCACGCCCGGCGGCCAGACCTTCGGAGGAGCGGGCATCATGGGTGTTTCGCCCAACAGCCCCAAGCAGTCGATCCTGGTCTACAAGAAGAAGAACCATTACAACGAGTGGGAGTTCAATTACGATCCCCTCGCCGAGCAAATGATGCAGGGTGGCGGCAACCTGGGCGCCATCGGCACGCCGGCCGGCGGCATGAACGGCAGCTCGCCCATCGGCAACGGGTCAGGATTTGGAAACGGCGCCAGCTTTGGCAATGGGTCGAGTTTCGGGAACGGTTCCAGCTTTGGCAATGGGTCGAGTTTCGGAAATGGTTCCGGGAATTCGGGTAGTACAAATTCCGGAGGGAGCACGCCCGCTCCCGCTCCTCAACCTACCCCGCAGCCGCAGTAGACGCCCAGCCAACTTCTTTATTCCAGCCCAAACAACATTTCAGCCCAAAACAACAAAACCCGTCCTGTTGGGGACGGGTTCCTGTCGAAGCAGCCGTAGCCGCCGAAGTTATACGCTGAAAGACGAACCGCAGCCGCAGGTCGACTTCACCTGGGGGTTCTCGAACTTGAAGCCGGCGGCCTCGAGGGTCTCGACGTAGTCGACGATGCAGCCATTGAGGTACATCAGCGAGGTAGCGTCCACAAAAACCTTCAGGTCATCAAAGCTGAACACTTTGTCCATCATGCCGCTCTGATTCTCGAAGGCCATGGAGTACTGGAATCCCGAGCATCCGCCGCCCACCACGCCGATGCGCAGCCCTGCCGGAAGAGGATCCTGGGTAGCCATGATCTCGCGCACCTTGGCAATAGCCTGCGGGGTCAGGTGAAGCGGCGCCTTCTTTTCTGTTTCCTGGGCAGCGGGTGCAGCGGCTAGTGTGGCCATGGTTTCCTCTCGACGGTGAAATGATTCCTGTGTTTACTGTACCCGCATCGTGGGCCTGCATACAAGCCCCCTTTGGGTCATCATCCCGTTGGATGCAATCAGGGGAATCAAAGTCGCATCGGATTGTGCCGCGATGGTCCCGGCCATTTCCTCACCCCCTTATCGGGGAAATCGCCGGCCAGCCCCTTTAAATGCCATGAAAACGCCTGTGATCCCGGTCACGCCCACGGACCTCATTCGGGACTATGATGATCAACCGTAAGGCCCCTCTACGCCCGAGACCGCGATTCCTTTGACGGATTCCTTCACGGGCCCGGCTGTATCTGGGACGGAAAGTAAATGGAGGTGGAAAATGACAGGATTTGTTCCAGTCATGTGGGCAATTTGGGGAGTGCTGGTACTTGCCACTTTGTCTCTCAAGATTTACACCGGCAGGCTGAGCCGCGATGAAGACGACCAGCTCATCCTTGACGATGCGTTCGATCATCTCAAGACCGAGCAGGCCGCGATCGTGGCCAAAGTCAACAAGGTCAGGCCCTTGAGCGTCACCAGCCTGTGGCTTGCCGCGGCCGCCACGGTATTTGTCATCGGCTATTACATCGTGGATATCGTGAATCAGTTCAAGTAAGGCCGAGCCATCGAATCTGTTAGTCCCCACGACTGCACAAACAGCCTTCGCGGACTGTGTGTTTTTACCATGTGTCCGTCCTGAGTATTTCTCCTCAAGCATGTGAAGTGCGGGAAGGTGTGATGTGCGGGTGCCCCACCCTCGCCGCGTCTTTGTTTCTTGCGGCTAGGGTGGGAATGCTATACAGCAAAAAGAGGAATGTCTTAGCTCCGCCGTCTGCTCGTAACTGCGGCGCGCTTGCTGGTTCGGCACAGTTTCTGGGCTACTCAACTTCCTGCTTGGCCTTGTACCCTTCGCGGGCGATGATGTCGTATTTGAGCGGCTTGTGCTTCTCGTCCTGGATGCGCAGCGGCTGGCCCTCGTCGTCCACCAGTTCGACGCGCAGCTTGCGATACGAGCCGTCCTGCTTGGCGTTGGTGGGCCGGTAAACCAGCTCATACTTCGACCGGATGTTCTGGTTAATCTCGGAGAAGATGTCGGGCATCTCGCCACTGAAGCGGGGAAAATAGCTGGCCCCGCCAGTCAGGCTGGAAAAGGTCCGCATCTCGTTGTCGCCCTGCAGGTAATCCAGGCTGTCGCCGCGACGGCTCACAGCGCGCGCGAAGCCGCCAGTCGAGACCGTGTAAATAGTGATGTCCTGCGCCGCTTTCACCTTCTTCAAAATCTTGTCCAGCGTGAGCTTGGAGAAGGTATCGCGCCCGGATGCAATGAGGATGATGTACTTGCGCCCTTCAATGCGCTCCAGGCGATCGAGGCCTTCATAGAGCGCATCGAAAAGGTTCGTCTCGCTGAAACCGGGAATGCGCAGCGAATTGATGGCTTCGAGAAATAGCCGTTTGTCCTGCGTAAAGTCGAGTTGAATCGTGTTGCGCATGTCGAAGGTCATCAGCGCCACATAATCCTGTGGCCGCAGTTGCTGCGCAAACGCGAAGGCCGCATTGCGCATGTCGTAGATAAACGAATAACTGTTGGCCGCAAACTCGCAGATCATCAGCGCCGTAATGGGCGCCTCGACGCGTTTGAAGCCGGACACCTTCTGCACCACCCCATCCTCATACACGCGGAAGTTGTTAGGCTTGAGCCCCGGCACAAACTGGTGCGTCTTCTCGAGCAGCACGCCCACATCCACGGTGACTTCAGGCACATCCACACGCAGTGAGAAGTTGCTCATCCCTTCCGGATTTTTGACCTTGGGCGCAACCGGGGCAGGAGGCGGCACATCCGCCGGAGCTTCCTTCTTCTTGGGCAGCGCAATCACGCCCGAGTCGCCGCCCGGGCCCCCCGCGTCGGGCGCGGACTGGTCGGTTGCGGGGGGTGTGGTCTGTGGTGTTGTCTGCGTCGGCGGCGTTGTCTGCGCGGGCGGAGGGGTCGCAGGCGGCGTGCTCTGGGCATTTGCGAGAGGCGCGGCCGCCAGCGCCACAACAGCAACCAGCAAGACTGCAAACATGACGCGGCAAGAAAGGTTGTTGCCACGATGGAAGGGAGACAGGCGCGAGCTGGACATGACGACCTCTGTGTTGAACAGCATACGGGACTTGAGCTTCGAGCTTCCAGCCTTCTCGACGACTCGGGCCTTCAAAACCCCGCCCGCCGCGTGCATCCCGAAAAGCGGCCCGCCCGTTGCCGGGTACGGATAGCCATCACCGGCGGCAAAGGCTGTACTCTAATAGACGTGGAAATCTGCCTTAAGGGAATCCGCCCGCTGCCGTGCGCGCTGGCTTTCAGCGTGTCCTTGGCCCTCTGCGCCGCCTCGATTCTTATGCCCGGTCAACTCCCGGCTCAAGTCTCGGCTCAGGTGCAAGCCGCCGCCCCGCCGCCATCCAGCGGAGGGTTCTTCCCACTCAGCGAAGTGCGCAAAGGCATGACCGCGACCGCCTGGACCGTTTTTCAGGGAGACAAGCCTGAGCCCATGGAAGTCGAGATCCTCGGCGTGCTGCGCGGCGCCCGCGGTCCTGGCCAGGACATGATCCTGGCCCAGTTACATGGCGCCAAGCCTGAGTACACGGGCGTGGTTGCCGGTATGAGCGGCAGTCCGGTCTACATCGGCAAGCGGCTTTTGGGCTCGCTTTCCTATCGCATTGGCCAATTCAGCAAAGACCCCATCGCCGGCATTACCCCCATCGAACAGATGCTGGAGGTGCGCAATCTGCCGACGGAGGGATCAGGGGTCAAAGATCAGGCGGGATTCAGGGATCAGGTATCCGGAATCTCCAGATCGACGGGAAGTCTTGCTGCGCGTGACGAAGCTGCAGGAACGCCCTCAGACGGTGTGAACCCGCAAGCTGCGAACTTCCAGGCCATGAACTTCCAAGGCATGAACTTCCAGGCCATGGAAACGCCGCTGGTGATGAGCGGCTTCCGGCCCGAAGCCATCAAGCTCTGGCAGCAGCAGATGGCCGGCACGGGCCTGGAAATGGTGGCAGCCGGAGGCGTAGGCGGTTCCTCCAGCGCCGATTCGGAGCCGTCCCCCGCCGCAATCGCCAGCATCGTCCCTGGCTCTGCTGTGAGCGCCCAGCTGGTGCGCGGCGATGTCGAGATCGCGGCCACATGCACCGTCACCTACGTCGATCCAAAACAGCTTCTGGCCTGCGGTCATCCCATCCTGCAGGCCGGACCGGTCTCTTTGCCGATGACGTCTACCGAAGTGGTGGCTACCCTGGCTTCCCCACTCAATGCCTTCAAGATCATCAATACCGGCGAAGTGATCGGCAGTTTCACCGAGGATCGCGACTCGGCCATCCGTGGCGTCTTCGGCCTCAAGGCGCGCATGATTCCCGTGCATATATCTCTTCACTCGGCTGAAGGAGACCGCAAGTTGAACGTGGAGATCCTCGATCTGCCGTCGCTCACTTCGCAGGCCATGCTGGTATCCCTTTACGAATCGCTGGTTGAAAGCAACGCCAACTCCGCCCAGACAAGCTATCACCTCACCGGCAGCCTGGATATCGAAGGGCACCCGGCTTCGCAGCTGAACGAGTGGGCCTCGGCCAGCGATAGTTCATCCGCGCCGCTCGAGCTTGCCCTCCAAGCGGGGAGCCGGTTTGCCAAGATCTACTCGAACGCCGCCCGTCAAGGAGCCATCCGCTCCATCGACCTGCATGTCGAAGAAATTCCCCGCCGCGTCAGCGTAGAACTGGAACGGGCGCGGCTCGTTTCGGGCGACATCGTGCATCCCGGCGATACCGTCGTGGTCGAGGCCACCATCCGCCCCTGGCAGCAGGAGGCGCGCAATGTGCGAATTCCGGTCAAGCTGCCGGCCAGACTTCCCGGCGGAAACCTGCGCATTCTTGTTTCCGATGCCGCGACTTTGGATCGCACCCTGGACCAGCCAAGGATTTTTGCCCATGCGCCGGATCTCGATTCGGTGCTTGCCCAGGCAAGCCGCAAGCACCAGGCCGACCGGATTTATGTCAGCCTGCTGGTTCCCGAAACCCAGGCCGGCTTGAGCGGCGAGACGCTCACCAGCCTTCCTTTATCGGTGGCCAATGTGCTCGAGCCCATGCGTGCCGCGCAGGACGCCAACCTGAATGGAGAGTCTGCGCAGGTGGCCGGCGAGGCTTCAGCAGGGGGAGTTTTGAACGGATTCCAGGTTTTGAATCTGCGCATTGAGCCGGGCGGCAGTTTAAACTAAGATCAACGCAGAAATTAAGCAAGCCCAGCAGCGAGCCGGCAAATGTTCGGGATCAGCCGGCCCGTCTTCCATCCCCAATGAGGAACTCGGAACGGTCATGGCTCAAATTCAAGGACTTGCAGCACACGCAGCGGGAGCAGAACTTCTCCCTTACCGGTATGACCCTGGCAAGCTCGGCCCCCAGGAGGTGGAGATTGCCATCACCCACTGCGGAATCTGCCATAGCGACCTCCATCTCATCTCCAACGATTGGGGAATCAGCCATTATCCCTTCATCCCCGGGCATGAAGTGGTGGGCACGGTTGCCGCCGTAGGCACAGAAGTTCGATCACTGCAGGTTGGTGAACGCGTCGGGCTCGGCTGGCAATCGAACTCCTGCGGAGTCTGCGAGTGGTGCACGCGAGGAATGGAAAATCTTTGCCCGTCGTCGGAAGGCACATGTGTGCATCGCAACGGCGGCTACGCCGAGCGGGTCCGCGCCAATTCGCGCTTCGTAATTCCCATTCCCGACGCGCTCAAGAGCGAGCACACCGCGCCGCTGCTCTGCGGCGGCATCACTGTCTACAATCCGCTGCGCACCCATGCCGTCAACCCCTCGTCGCGCGTGGGCGTCATCGGCATCGGCGGACTCGGACATCTCGCCATCCAGTTTGCACGGGTCTTCGGAGCCGAGGTCACGGCCTTCTCCACATCGGCCGGCAAGGAAGCCGAAGCGCGCGCCCTCGGCGCTCACCACTTCGTGAACAGCCGCGAATCCAAAGCGCTGCGCGAAGTCGCCGGGACACAGGATTTCATCTTAAGCACCATCAACGCCGATCAGGATTGGGGCGTTTACATCCAGGCTCTCCGGCCAACTGGCACCCTGTGCTTCGTCGGAGTTCCGCCGTCAGCTGTTTCCGTCCATGCCTTCCCACTCATCGCCGGCATGCGCTCCATCAGCGGCAATCCCACCGGCAGCCCGCACGCCTTGAAAGAGATGCTAGACGTGGCCGCCCGCCACGGCGTCAAAGCGCAGGTCGAGTCCTTCCCCATGGCCAAGGCCAACGAGGCCATCGAAAAGGTAAAGAAGAATAAAGTGCGCTACCGGGCAGTACTCGCGAATTAACGCATCACCCGGTCAACAATAGGCTTGAGAATTAGGCGTCTGATTTGTCCCCTAATCATGCTCTGGTCTGATGGGTACGGGATTGTGCTTTGGCGTGAAGGGTACGGGCTTCAGCCCGTACATCAGCGCCCGCCAACGGCTGGGCTTTAGCCCCTGAGGGAAGGTTTTCACAAATCTGCATTCCCTCGGCGGCTAAAGCCGTTGACCAAACTCACTGCTAACGTACGGGCTGAAGCCCGTACCCTTCGGCACGTCTTGTTCTTGGACAGCTTCTACGGCAAAGAAATTGCAATCGCACTGGACGCGTTGGGTATCGACACCGATTCCAGTTCCGAGTAGGCGGTTGGCGTTACGTTGTAAACCAGAAGACCCGTGCTGGTCACCGCAAACAGGTGATTGCTCTTGTCCCAGACAAACTCCTCAAAGTCTTTCGACGGCTGCAGCACATCCTTCGTGTAATATCCAACCGGCGCTGCCCCATTGAAGTGGAAGAGTTGAAAGCCCTGCGGTCCGCCCACAGCCAGCAGATTACCCGCCGGTGAGATGCTCATCGCGGTGACCACGCCGTTAGGCAGCGAGAGTGTCCGCACGTTGAATTGGTTGGGCTGAGTAATCGTGCCGTTCGAGTCGGTTGTAAAGCTGGCGATCTTGGCCAGGTTGTACACCATTTGGCCGTTATCGTAAACGTAGCCAACCTGCGCCACCGCCAGATGATTCGTCTCGTCCGTAGCTGTGAAGCACGGTAGATCGTTGTAGGTATCGTTGTTGTAATACTGCGCGTTGACCGCCGGTTGCAAAACTCCATCGCTGGCCCGCTTGTAAATCGCAATCCATGCGGTTGACGAGCTTTCCCTGGGAAAATAACAAGCAAACTGATATCCGAAATCGTTGTTGGCGAGAAAGTACAGTGGAGAGGGAGAGGTGTTGCTTGGTACGCCGATCGGATGATTCCCCAGAAATTGCAGCGTGCCGTTGCTGTTAATCCTGAACTGCTCGATGTTGTAGTAATCATGGCCTGCGCTGTGGTCCGGACATTCGGCCTGCGAAACATAGAGCGTCGAGCCGGTTCGATCGACCTGCGTCGTAGTCAGCTTGGGGCAGTCGTTGTAGGTGCGCGTATTCAGTTCATCGACGGGCGTCAGGGAAAGCGCGCCATTCGCCTCTCTCAAGTAAGAGTAGACATGCTCTTGATCCTGCCCGATCCCGAACAAATATTTTCCGTTGACTGACATGTGATTGAGTGCAATTCCGACGTAAGGTGAGCCAGGCAGAGGGGTCAGTGCGCCACCTGCGGACACGGAGAATCCTTTCACGGCGCCGGGCGCGGAAACATAGACGTACGCCACGGGAGAAGGGCCTGAGCTTTGCACGTCCGCTGCCTGGGCCAAAGCAGTTCCAGTTGTTAGGGCAACAATTAGAGTGACAATTCGTTGCATCATAGAAAACGACTCTCCTCATTTAGAGTAGCGACCGCTATCGATTGCGATGATGAAAACATCGCCAAAGTTAGCGGTTCCTTTTATAGCACTGTGCAATCCTTACGTCTGGTGAAAACAAGGATTTCCTCGGATTTCACCGAGATATCACACGGGAATCGAAAACCGCAGGTTCTAATAGCTGCATCCATATCGTTGTGTAGCCAATGAAAGCTTCCCCGCTTGTCGATATTCTGTTGGCCTGCAAACGCAATTCATAAATTCTACGCTGGTCGTATACCCCGCACTCCGGGGCCAGTCGAAGGCGTAAATCGCAAGCTCTACGCAATTTCAAAAGGGGGTAGCAGTATGAAGGGAAAGATCGAGCTCTTTTGTGTGGCTGCATCGCTCGGTGCCGCAGCCGCTTGCGCCCAACTTGGTTCTCAACAAAGCGAAGTTTCAAATCCATCCAGCAACCCACCCGTCGCTTACGTCTACGTTGCCCGTCCCACGCATATCGACGGATTCGCGGCGTCGTCAACCGGCGTTCTCACACCCGTGCCCGGTTCGCCGTTCGCCAACACCGAAGTCACCGACCTGTCGGTGACGAAGAAGTTCCTGTTTGGCGCGACAGCCAACGGGGGCGGAAACAAAGTTACCAGCTATTCAATCAACTCAAAAGGTTCGCTCACCAACATCAGCTCCGTCAACCCGCTACACTACATGCCGGATAATTGCGCCATGTTCGTGGACACTCCGGACTTGCAGGTCGATTCCACCGGGTCCACGTTATATGTCCAGGAGAATCCGAACTGTCAGGGCGAAGGTACCTCTCCCTATCTCAATTTCCACATTGAGTCCAACGGCGACATGCAATACCTGGGCGAGTCGGGCGGCTACCTCGATGACGCTACGCAGGGAAACAGTCAGCGTTTGCAATTCACAGACTCAGGTAAGTTCGGCTTCGACGGTGAATGTCAGGAGGACAATGGCAACTTGTCCGACATCAACATCTACAAGCACGAGAGCAACGGCGCCATCACCTACATTGGCCAGAGCAACGAGGTGCCCGCGCCCGGCCCTTCCGGCGATCCTTACTGTGCCGGATTGCTGGCCACTGACGCCGAGAACCACCTGGCCGTAGCGCTGCAGCAAATCCAGGGAGCGGATGGCGATAATGGCCCCCTTTATGGACCCTATTATCTTGCCAGCTACACCGTCGACTCGAACGGCAACCTCACCACCACCAGCACCGCGGAAAACATGCCGGAAGCAAGCTTTGCGGGAGATTTCGCAGTGGGCGCCATGAGCATCGATCCTACCAGCAAGTTTCTCGCGGTGGGCGGCCAGGGCTTCGCGATTTATCACTTCAACGGCAGCAAGCCGATCACCAAGTACAGCGAGGTGTTGCAGAGCAGCGCGGGCTTCCAAGAGTTCGGCTGGGACAAGTCAAACCATTTGTACGCCCTCGGTGGCGGCAAATTGTATGTCTACACCGTGACTTCAAGCAGCATCAAGCAAGCCCCAGGTTCGCCCTATTCGATTCCTGAATCATCGAGTGTGATCGTTCTGGATTTGCAGTAAGATCGCGTGATTCCCGGCAAGCCTTTTAAAAAACCGGCCGGGAAAGTTTTTTGAGACACGACGGCGGCCTTTCGAGGCCGCCATTTTCTGGTCGAAGACAATGAGACTGCGCCGCGGAAGCCTTATGCCCGAATCACAGGTATTTTGAGCTTTTCGAGGTGCCTGATCAAACTCGCATCCGCCGTTTTCTCGGTGATAATTCCGCTGATTTCGGCCAGCGGTACAACCTGATACGGCGACGCCGCGTTGAGCTTTTCTTGCGATGCCAGAACAATAGTTTCGGCAGCGGCGTGGCTCAAGGCGCGCTTCACTGCCGCTTCCTCAAAGTCACCTGTCGTCAGCCCCGTCTTCGGGTGCACACCGGTCACGCCCATGAAGTAAATATCGGCGTGAATGCTCGCGATTGCCTCGACGGCCGCTGCACCCACAGCCACCACGGAGTGCTTGAACAGCCGCCCGCCGATCAGGATCACTTCAACCTCCGCATGATCGACCAGCTCCAGGGCAATCGTAGGGCTGTGCGTCACGACGGTCGCCTTCAGGTTCGTCGGTATGTGCCGCGCCACTTGTCTTGCCGTAGTCCCGCCGTCCAGAATCACCACCTGACCTGTGCGAATCATCGCCGCCGCGGCACGGCCAATGGCCACTTTACCCTCCGCGGCAATCGACTCGCGCCCGGCAAAGTCCGCCATCGCAGGCGAAGCAGGCAGCGCCCCTCCATGCACGCGCTGCAACAACCCCTCCTGGGCCAGTTCCCGCAGGTCGCGCCGGATCGTGTCTTCCGAGACACCCATCGCGCGGCTTACGTCCTTGGCAATCACCTGCCCGTCGCGCTTCAAAATTCCGAGTATTTCCTGCTTCCGATGAGTAGTCAGCATAATCGTCTTGCACGATACTACTTGACATTGCACGAAATTGCACGATAAGGTACCGACATGATCAACGATAAAAGCATCCCGGATAAATCCACCACGCCCTCGCCTTCCCTCATGATCCTCATCGCCGGCCCCTATCGCTCCGGCACTGGAGACGACCCGGCCCTCATGGAGAAAAACCTGCGTTCCCTGGAAAGCGTAGCTTTGCCGCTCTACCGCGCCGGCCACATTCCACTGATCGGCGAATGGCTTGCTCTGCCGCTGCTGCGTGAGGCCGGGTCGACAAAACCCGGCGACGCGATCTACAACGAAATTCTCTATCCCATCGCCAATCGCCTGCTCACGCGCTGCGATGCCGTTTTGCGGCTGCCGGGCAACTCGCAGGGCGCCGACGAAGATGTGCGCCTGGCCAAGGAAAGAGGCCTGCCTGTCTTTGAAAACCTGGCCGACGTTCCCGGTTGCCAGCCGATAAACTAACACCAGCCGGCAAACGAGCAACGGCGCGGAAATGAACCCAATGGATTCAGTGCGCATCGACAAGTGGCTGTGGGCAGCACGCTTCTTCAAGACGCGCGCCCTGGCGCAAAAGGCCTGCGAACTGGGACGCATTCACTCCAACGCGATTCAGGCCAAGCCTGCCCGCGACGTGCATCCAGGCGACATGCTGCGCATCAGGAACGAGGCCGGCGAGTTCGAAGTCGAAGTACTGCAATTGAGCCAGATGCGCGGCCCCGCACCCGTGGCGCAAGCCCTCTATCGCGAGACCGAGGCCAGCAAAGAGGCGCGCCTCAAGGCTGCGGCCGAGCGCAAGGCCATGCAGGAGTTCGCGCCGATCCCCGAGCACCGGCCGTCGAAACGCGACCGTCGCCGCATCATCCAGTTCCGCGGCGGAAGGTGACCTTCCCATCGAAGGCAGCAAGCGCGCGTTCAAATCAGTTCGTCGGCAAAACTCCGGAGCGGCCAAAAATTCCCTCCTGAAATTGCCCCAGGGACCCGTCCAGAAACTATGACAGTTGAAGGGTACGGGCTTTCAGCCCGTACAACACAGGGCCGATTTCGGTCGTCGGCTTTAGCCGCTGAGGGATGCAAATTGCCGAAAAACGCACCCTCCGGGGGCTATGGCGGATCCGGAAAAACTGTATCCCGGAGGCAGCGCACTGAAGTCGGCGCGACGACCCCGGGGAGCGACGATGTTGCACGCCATTGAAGACGGCTACATCTCTTCCTAATACGCCCTAAAGCCCGATCATTTGGCGGCTCTGATGTACGGGCTAAAGCCCGTACCCTTCAATCAAAGCAAAGTTGTTGGACGGATTCTAAGGCTTCGCCGCCGCTCCTGCGTCGTCTGCCCAGTAGCCGCCGCGCGCCGTGAGCCGCAAATGCGGGTGATTCTTCAGCTTCAACTGCACCACATGATATCCAGGATGCGGCGACAGTGCCTGAAAGCTGAGCACATAGCGATTCGGCACATGGTTCGAAATGGTGACCAGATCGTTGACCAGCATGCGCCGGTTTTCAAACTTGAAATATTCGCCGCCCGTGAGCTGTGCCACTGTTTCGGGCACGTTGCGCTGCTGGGCGTCGGAAGCGGCGATTGCGGCCATCTTCGCGAAAGCCAGCGGCGGCAAAAGCTGGGTCATGCAATCGTAGGCCTGCACCGCCTTGTTCTGCGTGGCTTCGGGGTCGGGGTCCTTGCCCATGCATCCATGCGGCGGGTTGGGATAAGCGTTCCCAGGCGCAATGCCGCCATCTTCCGTCTTGTGCACGGGGAGTTCGTGGTACCCATAGTTCGCGGCCGCCGCCTTACCCGAGGAGAAGCCGACCGCATAGATCGCTGTATTGGTATCGCTGATAGCGCGCAAAGCCTCGTTGATTCGCGTGTGGCTGCCGTGATCGAGCGTTTCCGAAATCAGCAATATCGCGCGCCGATAATTGGCCGGCTGTTTCCGCAGCAGATCGGCGGAAAACTTGATCGCGTCGAGAATAGCCGCGCCCTTGTCTCCAGCATCCACATCGCCGAGCGCCGCACCCGCTACCTCGGCATCCGGAGAGAAATCTTGCACCAGGCTGGGTGCGCTGTCGAACTCGACCACCGCCACGCGATGCGGAACCCCTCCCACCACCGTGCCGATCACTGGGCCAAGATTGCGATAACTCTCGAGCTTGGCTCGCCCCGCTCCGCCAGACTGCACGGCGACCACCAGCGCCATCGGCTCGTTGTC
Source organism: Occallatibacter sp. (assembly GCA_049513795.1). Lineage (GTDB taxonomy): Bacteria > Acidobacteriota > Terriglobia > Terriglobales > Acidobacteriaceae > Telmatobacter. Next base: position 29,050 of record JBEKVS010000014.1, read on the forward strand.
CGTGTCTTGGTCGAGCGTAAGTTTTTGCTCGATACCATCGTCGGTGATGCGAAAATCGTCGGCCCTGAGGTTGAAAATCGTCTCGCCTTTTGCATTCAACACAAGCGTCGGCACCAGCACCACGTTGGATTCGGTGCGCAAGCCCGGAGCATTTTGCGAGTCCGGACCCGTTTGCATGGCCGGAGCGGGCGGCAACACGGGCGCATGCGTCTGCTGAGCCACGGCGGTGGCGCCTGCCAGTAACGCAAACGGGAGAAACTGCTTCATCGTGTCCTGATGCTCCTTGAAGTCATGCATGGCTGCTTTGGAATTCAAGCATAGCCGTCGCGCCTCAACTCTCGTTTATCCAGGCCTCGTTTAGTAGACTCAACGACAGCATGTTTGTTTTCAACATCCCCATTCATCGCTTCTCTTCCGGGCGCGGAAAGGCATGGCCTGCCGCCGCTCTGACCGCCTTTTCAGCGTGGGCCGCCTTTACATGCCTACAGCCAGCCTGGTCGCAGCAAACCCACCTTTGGACCCAGTCGCGCATGGAGGAGTTTGAAAAGGGATCGCCACAAGGCGTTGCCGTTACCAGCGATGGACATCTGCTTGAGGGCCCTGGTTTGACCGAGTTGCTGACCACGCCATCGTCCTATGTCTGGTCGGTCGCCGTGGGGAAAAACGGTGAAACGTACCTGGGCACGGCTTCGCCGGCGGCGGTTTTGCGCGTGGACAAGAACGGCAAGCCGTTCACGCTCTTCGAATCGAAAGACTTGAGCGTCCAGGTCGTGCGTCTCGGCCCTGATGGAGCGCTTTACGCGGCCACGTTGCCCAGCGGCAAGGTCTACCGCCTCAAGGCCGACGCCACCACCAAGCAGGACGACACCACCGCAACGGCGGTCTTCGACCTCGGCAAATTGAACGATGGATCGGCCGACGGAAATAAGCCCTCGACCGAAAACAAATCCTCCGCCGGGAACAGATCCGAAGACAAAACCGTCGCCGACAAAGACGGCGACAGCAAAGAAGAAGGCGACAAGTCCGGTTCGAAATCGCGCTACATCTGGGATCTGACCTTCGATTCGGCGGGCCGTCTCTACATTGCCACCGGCGGCCCCGGCGCCGTCTATCGCATCGATCCATCCAATCCAGGCACCCGCCCGGAGCCGTTCTTCAAGAGCGACGAGCAGCACATCCGCTGCCTCGCCTGGGACGCGCACGGGAACCTGATCGCCGGGTCAGACGGCTCCGGACTCGTTTACCGCATCGACGCACAAGGCAAAGCTTATGTGCTGTTTGAGGCTCCACGCCGAGAAATTACTTCAATCGCAGTGGGTACCAATGGCACTATCTATGCGGCAAGCGTGGGCGACAAAAGCCGCAACCCGCTACCGCCGCTTCCAGTGCAGGGAGTCGGCTCGGTGACCATCACCATCGTCCAGCCGGGATCGATGCAGGCGGCCAATACCAGCACGTCTCTTCCCGAGGGCAGCGAGATCTACGCCCTCACCCCGCCCGACGAACCCAGGCCGCAGGCGCCGCGCAAACTCTGGGCGGGCAAGGACGAGGTTGTGTATGCCCTGGCCGTGCGTCCTGACGGTTTGCTGGCTCTCACCGGCAATCGCGGACGCATCTTCAAAATCGCCGAAGACGGCAGCTATGCCGACGTCGCCCACCTAGACGCGCAGCAAGGCTTGAGCCTGGCCTTCACCGGATCCAGCGCAGACGGCGGCATTCTGATCGGCACCGGCAACACCGGCAAGCTGGTGAAACTGGGCGCTATTGAGAAACATGAATATGCCAGCGACGTTCTCGATGCGGGAGCCCTGGCGCGCTTTGGACGCGTGGAAGTCGAGCCCGGTTCGGCCGGCTTCGAACTCCTCACGCGCACCGGCAATGTGGAGCAGCCCGTTCGCGGCCGCAACGACTGGGGCTGGTCCGACTGGCAGCCTTTGAAGGATGGCCAGGTTGCCTCGCCCGCAGGCCGCTTCATGGAGTGGAAAGCCGTCCTGCGTCACGGCGGAGCGTTGGGCAGCGTAGGCGTGAACTACTTGCCCGTCAACGCCGCGCCAGTGGTCGACGAGCTGGTGGTGGTAACCGGAGCGCGCGTGAACCCGCAGACGCAGGGACAGGCCGCCGGCGTGCCGCCAACGGTAACCATCGCATTCCCCTCGTCCAACCAGAACGTCATCAACTTCGATGGCGGTGCGGCAGCCCCGTTGCAGGCATTGAAAGATCGCACCGCCGTAACCGTGCGCTGGTCGGCCCACGACGACAACGGCGACGACCTGATCTATTCGCTGTATATACGCGGCGACGGCGAGTCTGTCTGGCGGCTGCTCAAAGATCAGATCACCGAGAAGGCCTACAGCTTCGACGCCACGCTGATTCCCGATGGCGGCTATGCGATCAAAGTGGTGGCCTCGGATGCGCCCTCCAACGCCCCCGCCGACGCGCTCACCGGCGAAAAAGTGAGCGAGCGATTTGAGATCGACACCACTCCTCCCACGGTCAGTGGCCTCAAGGCAACCGCCGAGCCAGCCTCCACGGTGACTTTTGACGCGGAAGACGCCTTCTCGCCAATTGCCCGCGCCGAATATTCTCTCGACGCCGGACCATGGCAGTTCATCGATCCCGTGGGCGCGCTGTCAGACTCCAAACATGAGCACTATGACTTCAAGATTCCCGCCGACGCGTTGAAGACCAAACCAGGCGAGCACCTGATCACCGTCCGCGTTTACGACCGTCACGAAAATGTCGGGGTCGCGAAAACCATCTTCAGCGTCCCGGCGAAGTAGGTCTCATGCGCTTCGAACTCTTTCTCGCCGCGCGCTACTTGAAAGCCAAGCGGCGACAGGCAGTGGTGGGCGTGGTCACCTCCATCTCCGTAGCCGGTGTGGCCGCCGGCGTAGCCGCGCTCATCATCGCCCTGGCCATCACCAACGGCATGCGTCACGAGCTTCAGGACAAGCTGCTGAGCAACTCGGCACCCGTCCAACTACTGCGCGTGCAAGGCGATGGCATTCGCAACTGGCAGCCGCTGATCGACCGGCTCCGCCAGGTACCCCATGTGACAGGAGCTTCTCCCGGGCTATTTGAGCAGGTGCTGGTAACCCGCGGAGCACGCGATGGCGGTGCGCTGGTTGAGGGCATTCTTCCCGACGCGGAAAAGACCGTGAGCGATCTGCTTTCAACCGCTTCACCCGGCTCAGTGCAGGCGCTCGAGCCCCAAACAGCCGCGCCAGCTCACGGCGAACTGCCGCCCATTGTGCTCGGTCAAGACCTGGCCGAGACCCTCGGCGCCGCCATCGGCGACTCAGTGGTACTGATCAGCCCGCAGGGCGAGATGACGCCCGTCGGCATGTATCCCAAAGTGGTGAGCTTCCGCCTCGCGGGCACATTTCATTCCGGCTTCTACCAGTACGACAACCAGATGGGCTTCTTGCGCCTCGCCGATGCCCAGCGTCTTTTCAGCGAGCCGGATCTGCTCTCCGTGATCAGCTTCAAAGTCGACGACCTCGACCGCGCGCCCGAGATCGCCAAGGACATCGAGCAAGCCGCCGGCAAGGGCTTCATGACCAACAACTGGATCGAGCAGAATCGCGAGCTCTTCACTGCTCTCAAAACCGAGCAGGCCGTCACCTTCATCGTGATCGCCCTCATCGTGATGGTTGCCGCTCTCAACATCCTCATCGCCCTCACCATGATGGTGATGGAGAAGACGCGCGACATCGCCGTCATGATGAGCTTCGGCGTAGAGCCCGGCCAGGTGCGCCGCATCTTTCTTCTGCAAGGCTTTCTCATCAGCCTGATCGGCACGGGATTAGGTTTGGTTCTCGGATACGCGGCCTCCTGGGCCGGCGGCCATTACCACTTCATCCATCTCTCCGCCGAAATCTATTCGATCGACACCCTGCCCTTCGCGCCGCGCGCGCTCGACGGCGTAATCGTAGCCGCCGTCTCTATCGGGATTTCGCTCCTGGCCACGCTCTACCCGTCGTCCGCCGCAGCCAGGATTCTGCCCGCCGAAGCGCTGCGGTATGAATAAGCCGGCTTGGGTCTGCTCGGGGCATCGGGCGTCTTTGACAATGTGACACATAATGTGTCACATTCAATCAATGCAAAGCATCACCCTCCGACAGCTTCGTGACACCCGCAAAGTCAAAGCCTGGCTCAAGGCCGGAGTCCATATCGAAGTTCGCGAGCGCAATCAGGTGCTCGGCGATCTCGTGCCGCGAACGCGATCGAATCCAACTCCGGTTGAGTGGCCGGACTTCGCTGCCCGCCTCAAGCAGCAATACGGCGACCGTGTCCTGACCCCGGTTGCCGATCTCATCGCAGACAGGGAGAGCAGCCCCGATTAATGCTCTACGCCGATACCAGCTTTCAGATTGCCGCCTACGTTGCCGACGTGCACTCGCCTGCCGTTGTAAGTCGAATGGCCCAGAGACCTCAGCTATGCCTCACGCCGTTCAGCCGGAGTGAGGTTGCCAATGCAATCCACCGCCAGGTCTTTATAGGACGCCTTTCCGCGATCGAGGTGCAAAGGGCATGGCGCAGCTTCGAGGGCGATATTGGGGCCGGGGTCTGGCAAAACGTTGAGTTTCCTCTGCGTGCCTGGGATACCAGCGTCGATCTGGCCCGGCGCTTTGCCCCCACGCTCGGCGTGCGCACCCTCGATTCCCTGCACGTGGCATGCGCGTTGGAACTGAAAGCTGATCGCTTCTGGACCTTCGATGATCGTCAGGCCAAGCTGGCCGAAGCGGTCGGCCTTGACACCAGCGCCTGAGCCGTCCGCTCATCGACATGGCATCTTCGTCTAATCGAGCACTCAGGCCGCGGCCGGCATCGGCTTCTCATTCAGCAGCATCCACGACGTCCCAAATCTGTCGCGAAACATGGCGAAGCGGAAGGCGAAGAATGTCTCCGCCATGGGCATGAAGATCTCGCCGTCCGCGGAGAGCAGCGCATAAACCCGCTCTGCTTCGGCAATGCTGTCCACCGCCAGCGAAAGATAGGCGCTGCGCATGGGCTGAAACGGGGGCGACGGAATATCCGCGCCGTAAATCGCCGTTCCGCCAATCTCGATGCGGGCATGGAGAATCTTGTCCTTCCAGGCGGGATCGGAGCTCGGGTCGGGCATCTGGGCATGCGTCATCATCATGGTGATCTTTCCGCCCAGATGTTCTTCGTAAAATCGAAACGCCTCCGCGCAGTTGCCACCGTAGTTGAGATAAGTATTGAGCCGCATGGATGAGAATTCCTTTCCGAATCGTGCCCCGGCGAGTCTTCCGCCCGCGCTCGTTCTAAGGTTCAAATCACTGCCGGAGCAATCCTCACTGCGGAGTAATGATACCGCCCAAGGCATGACGTCGTGGCAAGACAATCCCGCGGTGATCAACGTCCAGCGGAGACTCACCCGGAGTATCGAAGGCCGGCTGGGCAAGGCGCTCGATCAGTGCTCCGCCACATGCCGGGCACCAGTCGGCGACGGTCTCTGGCCCCAGTTCCGCATGGCAATGGCTGCAAACGCGTTCCATAAGGAAGAGATTACTTGATTGAGCTGATTCCAGCACCGCGCCGGGCGCCCCATACTTCGCGTCTTTCGGGCGAAGGGTGGGTAGCAATGAACCCAATGGCGCGCCAGCGCCGTCTGCCCCACCGCAGGTGGTCGGTAGACTGGAGGTATGCACCCTCCCATTCGGCTGGTGGCCATCGACATGGATGGAACGCTTCTACCCACCTTCGCGGCCAAGATCAGCGACCGCGCGGCACAGGCGCTTCGATCCGCGCAGGAAGCCGGCATCACCGTCGCCATCGCCACCGGCCGCCGCACTGCCTACACAGCCCCGCTGCTCGAGGGTCTCGGCCTGCGAGCGGATACGCCCCTCATCACGTCCAATGGAGCAGTGACCCGCACCTTAGGCGGCGAGTCGCTCGACCGCTGCCACATGGAAGCGCGGGTGGCGCGCGGGCTCTGCGGCCTGCTTCGGCCGTTCGGCGCGGTGGTGTTCACGTTTGACCGGCCTGGCCGTGGCGACCTGGTTCTCGAAGACCTGGAACAAACCCACGGCCGCATCTCCCTGTGGATCGAGGCCAACCGTCACGCCATCGAGGTAGTCAAGCCGCTGGAGGACGCGTTGCCCGACGGCCAGGATCCCATTCAGGGCATGGTCACGGGAACGTTGGAGAGGATGCGCCTAGCCGAGCTGGCCCTCAAAGCGAGCGAATGGAATGCCGGCTGCGAGTCGGTCCGGACCGAATACCCGGCGCGGGATTTATCCATCCTTGACCTGCTGCCGCATGGTGTTTCAAAAGGTTGGGCGCTCGAGCGGCTGGCCGCACGCCTCGGCGTTGAACGCAAGGAGACCATGGCGATTGGCGACAACTGGAACGATGTGGATATGCTGGAGTGGGCCGGCCAGGCGGTAATGATGGGCAACGCAGCCATCGAATTGCGGACCATGGCCAAGATGCGCGGCTGGAAGCAGGCCCCGCCCAACGATCAGGAAGGCGTAGCGCACGTACTTGAAACCGCCCTGGCAAAGGTGCTCGCCGCGAAAACGTAGCGGGACACAGGAAGCCTGGCGAAAGGCGGACTGGGTGCCCCAGGTCTCGATCTTGAGACCTGGGAAACCACAGATGCATGCTGCCGAAGTATTGGAAACGACTTGCAGGATCTGGAAGTGTACTTGAAGATGCGAGCTGTTCAACTCATCTCGATAGCGATCATGGGAGCCATGGCCACGGCCGCCTTGGCCGGCGAGCGTGTAACCCTGCGCAACGGCTACGAGATGCGCTGCGATCATCA
>JBEKVS010000015.1:0-34730 GCA_049513795.1 Occallatibacter sp.
CCTGATGGCGCAGACCGATCCGTCGCTGGTAAAGATTGAGCTCGATTGTGGATGGTGCGATCTCGGCGGTCACTCGCCTCAATCCATCTTCAAGAAATATCCTGGCCGGGTGCGCATGCTGCACATCAAGGACTTCGTTGCCGTTCCCGCTCCCATCACCGTTCTCGATCCGCGCACCGATCCGGAGACGACCGAGTTAGGCAAAGGCCACATGGATTATCGCGCGATCCTTGCCGATGCTCCGGCGGCAGGCGTTGAGAACATCTTTGTCGAGCAGGAACCACCTTACGTGAAATTCACGGCGCTCGAAGCAGCGAAAGTGGATTTCGATTATCTGCAATCGATCGGCTGAGGTGGCGCTTCCAGTTCAACGGTACATAAGTCCCGAGCCCCTTGCTACTAAGTCCGCCATCCCGAGTCACGAGGTTTGTATCAGGCATGAGGTTTTGGGCGGGCGATCCGTTGGCTCGATTCCGGTTCTATTCAGCCGCGAGCATACCGCTCCAGCGCGGGAATGTTGGGAATTGTCAGCGTGGAGCCATTGAACATCACCAGCCGCCGGCTCTTGAATGCGCTCAGCGTGCGCGTCACCGTCTCGCGCGAAGCTCCAATGAACTCCCCAATCTCGCCATGCGTGAGAGAGAAGCGGAAGCGCGTTCCTGCCTCGCTGGTCTGGCCGTTCTGACCCCATTCGAGCAACAGCCGCGCAACCTTCTCCGGCGCGGAAGTTGAAAGCACCACCGTGCGCAACTGGTCGCAGGCCATGGCGAACTGCCGGCTCATCTCTTCGGTCAGCATCTGGTAGACCTCAGGATGATGCATGAGCACGTTCAGGAAAGCGCGCCGCCCGATCGGCGCCAGCTTCGACGGATAAAGCGTCTCCGCCGTCATGTCATAGGCTTTGCCGGAGAGCGCCGAAGCCAGGCCCACAATCTCACCCTTCCGGGCGATGCGCAGGATAAGCCGTTTGCCGTCGCTCGAGTTGATGGAGAGCTTCACTTCGCCGTCCAGCACCACGAAGACCCGCTGCGGCTCATCCATCTCCGAGAACAACACTGTGCCTGCCGGGTAGGTAGCCGGATGCATGATTGAATTCAACTCCTGGTTGGCTTCGGGCGTCAGCTTGCTGAACACGTCGCCGCTACGCTGTCCCTGGCTCTGCACGTTGCAAACGCTCTTCACTTCAGTTGTTACTTGCATGTTCGGCTCCTTCGCCTCGATTTGTTTTGCTGGCCGTTACTTCCTCGGCAAGAAATTGAGTCCACGGTGTGCTCGTCACAAACTGGGCTCTGGTCTGCGCACATATGTTCTTGAGCACCTGCTTGCCGCTCGCGTCCGCATAGGTCACATCCGATAAGTCAATCGATAGCTCTCGCGTACCCACGCGCGGGGCCGCGTCCGCCCAGGCATTGCGCAGTTCCGCAACCCAGGGCCCGGCGATCCGGCCTTCCAGCTTGATCGCTACCGATTCGTCCGTCTCTTGCAGTGTGATTCTTAACGTATGCCGGCCCATCCTGCGCCACGCACTCAATATGGCAAGCCGCGTGCCAAAGCCTGAGCCTGTTCAAATAGATACGCTAAGTGATTTATAGGAAGCGGTTTAACATCGTCTCTTAACGGATACGGGCATCCATGACGAAGCGACGGTGACGAAGTGACGATGACGAAATAGCGTCACCGGGACTTCATGTAGTCACTTCGCTCAATATTCAGCTTCTTCATTTTGGAATTAAGCGTCGTCCGTTTAAGTCCCAGCCGTGCCGCAGCTCCATCCGGCCCGCCGATCTGGCCGCCCGTCTCTATCAATACGCGTAATATATGGTCTCGTTCCGCGGCATGCAGAGTCGTTGTGGTTTCCGGCTGGTCAGATTCCTCCTCCGATGTCGTCTCCAACTCGCCATGTGGCACATGCAGCACCGATCCGCGTGTCAGAATCACAGCGCGTTCCAGAAAATTCTCCAGCTCTCGAATGTTGCCCGGCCAATGCCAGCGCGTCAGCGCCGCCATGGCTTCGGGCGGAATGGTATCGATCATCTTGCCCATGCGCCGGCTGTGTGTCGAAACAAAATGCCGCACCAGCACCGGAATGTCGCCGGCGCGGTCGCGCAGCGGAGGCGCGAAGATCGGGAACACTTTCAGCCGATAGAATAGGTCGCTGCGGAATTGCTTCTCCGCAACCATTTGACCCAGGTCGCGATTGGTGGCCGCAATCAGCCGCACATTCACCGAGATGGGACGGTTTCCACCCAGGCGCTCGATCTCCCGCTCCTGCAAGGCGCGCAGCAATTTTGGTTGCAGATCGAGCGGTAATTCGCCAACCTCGTCCAGAAAAAGCGTGCCCTCGTGCGCCAGTTCCAGGCGGCCCATCTTGCGCTGAATCGCGCCCGTGAATGCGCCCTTCTCGTGGCCGAACAACTCGCTCTCCAGCAGCCCGGCTGGTATCGCGGCGCAGTTCAGCTTGATAAACGTCCGATCGCTGCGCGGGCTCAGCCGGTGGATGGCGCGCGCCAGCAGCTCCTTGCCCGTCCCCGTCTCGCCCTGTATGAGCACTGTGGCGGTCGTCGGCGCCACTGTTTCAATCTCCTTCAGCACCTGCCGCAACCCGGTGCTCTCGCCCACAATGTCTTCGAAGCGGTTCTCCAGGTTGATCTCTTCTTCGAGATACTGTTTCTCCTGCGCCAGCCGCTCCTTCAAGTCGGAGATCTGGCGCATGGTCATCGCGTTATTCACCGCCACCGCCACCTGCACCGCGACCTGCGCCAGCATATCCGCCTCATGCTTTCCAAAGGCGGCTTCATTCCTGCTCGCCGTGGCCAGCACTCCTATCGGTTCGCCGCGATGAATCAGCGGAACCCAGCATCCGGAACGCATCCCCAGCGAAGTCAGGTGGCGCATGCCTTCAGCGTCGTAATGCGAATCCTGCATGTTCTCAACCAGCACCGGCTCCTGATTCAGATAGGCCGCTCCCGCCGGAGACCCGTTCTGGGGCAGGCGAACCGCTCCGCGCCGTTGGCCGCCTTCCTGAGAACCCAGAAACTGCACGCGAAACCCATCACCTTCAACGTCAGGCAGGGCCAGCGTCGCCGCGTCATGCGGAATCAACTCCCCAATACTTGCCGAAATCGCGCCCAGCAGTTTGCTCACATCCATGTTGGCCATCAGCGCCGTGGTCAACTGCAGGGTTACCGCCTCCTCGGCGCGCTTGCGGTCGGTAAAGTCCCGCGTCACCTTGGCGTAGCCGATGATGTTTCCCGCGCCATCGCGAATGGCGGTGAGGATGATGTTGGCCCAGAAGCGCGAGCCGTCCTTGCGCACCCGCCAGGCCTCCTGTTCCACGCGGCCGCGGCTGGCCGCCAGGCGCAGCAACTCCGCCGGCTTGCCCCGTTCCACATCCTCCTGGATAAAGAACCGCGAAAAATGCAGCCCCAGAATCTCCTCCTGCGCGTAGCCCTTGATGCGCTCCGCGCCGGGGTTCCAGGTCATCACGTATCCTTCTGGGTCAAGCAGGTAGATGGCGTAGTCGCGCACTCCTTCCACCAGCGAGCGCAGTTGCAGGTCGGTCCGCCGCAGTGCCTCCTGGGCCTGATGCTGCTCGGTGGTGTCGCGCACAATGCTCAGCACCAGCGTGCCTGAAGCTTCCTTCAGGGGCTTGAGCATGATGTCGACAGGGAACTCGGTACCGTCCTTGCGCAGCCCGAACAGATTCATCGCCGCGCCCATTTGCCGCGCTCGAGGGTGCGCACGGTAATTCTCCCGATGCCCGGGATGGCGTCCGCGAAACCGCTCCGGAACCAGGTTTTCGATGGGCTGGCCAATCAGCTCAGACTGGGTATGCCCGAACAGTTCCGCAGCGCGCGGGTTCGCACGACGAATGACGCCCTTGTCATCCGTGACAAAGATCGCGTCGGGAGAGACCTCGAAGAGATTCTCGAGCGCTGTGTGAGCGAACTCGGCTTGTTGTTCCCCAGCTATATCCGCCTCGTCCTTTTCAGGCGAATCGAACGAACGCATGCGATGGCTCCAACCCCAGCAGCAACAGTAAATGGCTTATGTCCGATCCGCAACACAGGTTCGACACCCGTGAAATTCACCGGGTCACAGGCAGGGCGATGGTGCGCTGTGTTTTAGACTTTACAAAGATGATCCTCCGCGCGTCCGTCTGTTCGCTGGTCCTGCTTCCCGGAAAGGGAGTCAGGTCTCGATCGCTGCGGTGGAATTGGTACTCGAACCAGAGCAAGCCGCACCCGGAGCCTGAATGCCCAATCCCGTAAAAGTCCTGATTGTCGAAGACGAACCCCATGCGCTGGTGGGCCTCGCGGAGCTGATCTCCGGTTGGGGATACCGCACCGAAACCGCGCGCGACGGCGTCGAGGGCTGGGAAAAGGCCGTCGCCTGGAATCCGGGCATCGTCGTTACCGACCTGAAAATGCCGCGCATGGACGGTATTGGCCTCTTGACCAAGCTCTCCGAAGAGGGTTCCGGCCTTAGCTCCAACCTGGCTGTGGTCGTCCTCACGGCAATGGGCTCCATCGAGCTGGCTGTAGATGCCATGAAGCTCGGCGCCTACGACTTTCTGCAGAAGCCCGTCGATGCCACGCGCCTGCGCACCATCCTGGCCAACGCCACGCGCCAGCGCGAAACCGAAATCGAACTGGAAGTGGCGCGTCGGCGCCTGCGCGAGTCGGGCGTGCTGGGCGGCCTGGTTGGCAATTCCAAGATGATGCGCCAGATCTTCGGCCTCATCGAGCAGATTGCCCCTTCCAACGTCTCCGTTCTCATCACCGGCGAAAGCGGTACCGGTAAAGAACTGGTGGCCCGCACCCTGCATGCCCTCAGCCCGCGCAAGACCCAGCCATTCGTCGCCGTCAACTGCGCGGCCATCCCCGAGACGCTTATCGAGAGTGAAATCTTCGGTCACGAGAAGGGAGCCTTCACAGGTGCCGTGGACCGCCGCGCAGGGTGCTTTGAACTGGCCACCGGAGGAACGCTGCTCTTGGACGAGCTGGCCGAAATGCCAGCCGGTACGCAGGCAAAATTGCTGCGCGTCCTCGAAGAACGCAAACTTCGCCGTCTTGGCGCGCGCACCGAGCAGGATATCGACGTGCGCGTCCTGGCGGCCACCAACCGCGATCCTGATCGAGCCGTGGCCGAAGGGCATCTGCGCCCCGACCTCTATTACCGCCTCAACGTCTTTCACATCCCCATGCCCCCGCTTCGGGATCACATGGAAGATCTGCCCGCCATGGTCGAGGCCATGACCAATGAAATGAATCTCAAGCATGGCCGCAAGGTTTCTGGCGTCGCCGCCTCCTTGCTTGACCGCCTGATGGCATACGACTGGCCCGGCAACGCCCGCGAACTGCGCAATACGGTGGAACGTGCGGTGATCCTCTGTGTGGACGGGGCGCCCCTCGACGCCGGCCATTTGCCCCCCGGCTTCGGCAACTCCCAAGCAGCGATTGCTCAATCCACCGATGCCAGCCTGATCCAGGTGCGCGTAGGATCTACCGTAGACGACGCCGAACGGATGTTGATTCTGCGCACCCTTGAGGCCACCGGCGGGAACAAAACGCGCGCCGCCGAAATCTTGGGAGTCAGCTTGAAGACTCTGCACAACAAGCTGAAGGAGTACAACAAAAGCTCTGACGACCAGCAGGACTAACTCCGTGGCCGCGCGATGTTCAATCAATTTCGGGCGCCCATCCTCGGCGCGTCGTCGTTTTCGCACTTAGGGTGGGATACCTGGGAACGAAGATTCCGGCTGACGCTGGGCACCCCACGCGCAGTCATTGTTACCTCGGGCACCTGGGAATCTCAATACACGATCCCAGCAGCGTGAGAAGCAAGGCATACTCGGAATCGGCAGGATTTAGACCATGCGGCTGAAGACCAAACTCGTTCTGGCCATCACCACGCTGGTGTTTCTTATCGCCGGCCTGCTCTCGCTCGTGTATGTCTTCACCCTGGTTCACTCCGACGTGCAGCAGTCCTACGACACCAACCGCATGGTGGCCAACCAGGTTCAGTTTGCCGTGCGCAATGCGCTGGACTCGCTGCGCGACGTCAAGGTCGACCCCAACAATCCCAACGAGCTGCGTAACCTGGCCGGTGACGCCGTCCGCGACAATGCCGCATTACAGGCGGTCGTCGAATCGGTCAACCGTTACTCGTTCACCGTCTATGACATCAACATCGATGACAGCGAGAACCTCACGATTCTCAGCACGAATCCCGACAACGAAGACAAGCAACTGCCCCCGCGTCCCAATTACACGCAGCTGCTCAATGCCACTCCCGTGCAGTTGATGAAAGAGGTCTTCGGTCCCCCGCACGTGTTTGAAGTCGTCGTACCCCTCGATAACAACGGCGAGCCTTTCGTGACCGTGCATGTCGGCGTGCGCACTACCCTGCTGCGCGCCGTTTATGCGCCTCTGCTTACAGAAGCTATTACCATCATGGGGTTTGTTCTGGGAGCGGCGTTGCTGGTAGCCTTCCTGCTAAGCAATCTCGCCCTTGAACCGATGGAGCAAATCAGCCTGCAACTCGATGCGTTGAATCTGGCCATCGAACCGGCGAGCGAGGAAGAGAAACGTCCCCGGCAGGATATGGCCGACCGCGTCTCGCACAAGATCGAGCGCTTCGGCCAGCGCATGCGCAACGTTGAGGAGGTCTTCTCCGCCCTCAAGGAAAATCTTGACCAGATCCTCGGCAACCTGCAAGACGGTATTTTGCTCTTTACCGGCGACGGTCGGGCGGTGCTCGTCTCCGAGGCCGTCAGGCGATTTCTACCCAACGAGCGCGACAGCATTCTCGGCTTGCACGCGCGCGAAATCTTCGACCGCTCGACCGTCCTTGGCCGCATTCTCGACGATGCCTTCGAAGTCGGTGTCACTCTCATTCAGGAAGAAGTTCTCACCGAGACCGGGCGGCGCATCCAGGCCTCGCTCGACTTCATTCACGACGACAAGGGGCGTCGCGGACTCGGCGCCCTGCTCACCCTTCACGACCTGGAGTCGGCCGAGGCCATCGAGTCCGAGCTTGAAATCTCCCGCCGCATGGCCGCCATCGGTCGCCTGACATCCGGTGTGGGCCACGAAGTCAAGAACCCCATCAACGCCATCGTGGTTCACGTTGAGTTGCTGAAAAGCAAGCTGACCGGCGCCGGCGCCCCGGCTATCCGCCATCTCGACATCATCGAGGCCGAAATCCGCCGTCTCGATCGCGTCGTCCAGCTCCTCGTCGACTTCAGCCGTCCCGTCGAACTGCAGCTTCGCGAACAGGATCTGCGTCCGGTGATCGGCGATGTGCTCAATCTCGCCTCCGCCGAGCTGTCCACCCACAACGTAACCGTGGTAAGCAGCATTCCTGAAAAGCCGATCACCGTCAATATTGACTCCGATCTGCTCAAGCAAGCCGCTCTGAACGTGATTCAAAATGGGGCGCAGGCCATGCCCGAAGGCGGTACGCTACGCGTTTCGATTGAGGAATATCGCAAATTCGCCGTCGTGCGCATCTCCGACCAGGGTCCCGGCATCCCCGAAGAGATTCGCGAAAAGATCTTCGATCTCTACTTCACCACCAAGACCGGCGGCAGCGGTATCGGCCTGGCCATGACATACCGCATTCTTCAGTTGCACTATGGAAGCATAGAAGTACAATCGAATCCAGAACGTGGCACTGAATTCCTGCTGCGGATTCCCCTTGCGGCAACAGATTGGGGTCGCCGGCACCTGCAGCCGGCAACGGTCCAGGACGAGGAAGGACTTTCAGGATGAAGTTGCATGCCAGGATCGTTGCGTGGCTGCTGCCGCTCATCTTGTCGGCCGGTCTGGCTGCCTCCTTGACTGGATGCTTAGGCAAGCCGCGCCAGCCCCAGATTCAGCAATTTGTACCGCCGGTGAGCACCGTCCCCAAACCTCCCGTCCTGCATCCCGTTCTCGCCGAGTCGGCCATCACACTTGACCTCGAACCCCTGGACACGGACACCGACGCGATCCTGGACGAAGCGGCCAAGCCCGCTGTAAGGCACCACAAGCCGCCGCCCGCCAAGGCCGCGCCCGAAGTCGCCGATAATTCGCAACCAGACGCCGGCACACCGCCGCCCGCTGCCGATAACGCAGAAGTACCGGCCATCGGCGTGCTCTCGTCCGGAGACCCTTCCGGGGGAAACCCCTCCGACCGGCGTCGCGAAACAGCAGACTCGATCAACGAAACGGAGAAAGGGCTCAGAAGCCTGGGTCGTCCTCTCAAAGATCAGGAACAAAAGACGGCTGAACAGATTCGCGAGTTTATTAAACAGGCGAAGAAAGCCCTCGAAAGTGGAGATGTTGATGGAGCCTACACGCTGGCTGCCAAGGCCAAGGTTTTACTGGGTGAGCTGAGTGAGTAGATAAGCCGTGCCTCGAATTTCCGCATAAGGTGTCTCGCAGGCAGGAGCCAGTATCCAGCCGCTCTCATCAGAAACCACCGTCCAAGAATCGTGTGAAGACCGCATGAATAAAGGGAAACCGTGTGATTTTTCCACGCTCGCACAAAGTAGAAAGTACACGACTGCGTGAAAAACCTACACAGACATTGATCGAAATCAGCCTCAGGCAACGCCTCCATAACCTTATCCACCGCGATAACTGTTTACTTTTCAGTTAGTTGCACTTTCGTTGTACGCCCTCACACCTTTGGCACGGCTGTTGCTATATCATTCAGCGGGCAGACACGACAGCCCGTCTGGCTGGCCATCTTGGCCGCCACGAAAACAGCCTTCACGGCGAGGATGATCATTTTGATGAACCGCAACGCACAAGTTTCGAGCTCGTTCCCCGGCCGGCTCGCAGCGCTCCTCCTGGCTTCCGCAGTTGCAATTCCGGCATTTGGTCAACAATCCGCGCCCGCTTCTACGCCGCAAGATTCTTCGACGGCGCAGCAGCCTGCTGCAACTTCAACAAAATCAGCACCGCCCGCGCAAGAGGGCTTCTGGGGCCGCGTCAATCCCTGGGCCCGCAAGAAGTGGGTGAAGAAGCAAACCGATCCCATCAACGATCGGTTGACCGAACTGGACGCAGTCAACGCCAAGAACGCCAAAGACATTCAGGATGTGGATAGCCGCGCACAGGCCGGCATCCAGAAGGCGCAGTCATCCGCCGATGCTGCCAACCAGACCGCAACCGCAGCTGGTGCGCAGGCCCAGCAGGCCAATTCAACCGCGCAAGTGGCCACTGGCCACGTAGGACAGTTGAATACCACCGTCAATGGGCTCGATCAGTACCACCAGGTTACTGAAGCTGAGATCCTTTTCAAGGCCGGCTCGCCGAAACTTACTGACGATGCCCGCAAGCAACTCGATGATCTGGCCACCACCTTGAACGGCCAGAAAGGCTATGTTCTGGAAGTTGAGGGACATTCTCCCCTCGCTGGCTCTGCCGGCATCCAGAGCTCGGATCGCCTCACCGAAGCGGTGATGCGTTATCTTGTAACTGAACACGACATTTCCGTCTACCGGATGCATGCAGTAGCCCTCGGAAACGCGATCGCCACAGATCCCGCAGCCCCACCGCCGGATCCCAGCGCCAAGCCCGCTCGCGTAAAGACCAGCACCGTGCATATCCGGCTGATGGAAAACAGTTTGGCGGCCCAGGGAGCTGCGCCACCCCAGGGCGTTGCTGCCTCGACCGGTGCGGAGCATCCGTAAGGATTGCGGCCCTCCCCCGAGGCATTTCCGCGCCGACGGCACCAGGCCGTATGGCCGCCAACAAAGCTCTCAACACGAGAGAACCAAGGCAACTTGGCCCCCGTTCAAAACGGGGGCCGTTTTTTGTCTGGGCTCTATTCTTTGATTCCCGCCTTCTCCTTGATCGGAGCGAACATCTGCCTGAACTTCCCCGCATCTGGATCCGGTGCCGGTGGATTGACCGCCCGGCCAAGGAACTCGAGCGCCTCGGTTGTGCGGGCAGGAAGCGTGCGCCCGATATGATCAGCCCCGTGCACGATGTGGTATTCGTGTTTGATGCCGGCGTCCCACAAGATGCGGTGGAAGTGCTCCACCGGCCCAAACAAAAGCAGCGTGTCACCATCACCCACGTCCAGATAAATTTGCATTCCCGAATCGATGATCTGTTGGCTGTGCAGTGTAACAATCAGGTTGGGATTGTTCGCCTCCCAGTACGCCGAGTCCACGGGTTTTCCGAAGGCCGCTTCAAGATCCGCATCGCGGATCCAGAAGTGCATCCGCGGCGTCATGTCCCTCCAATAGAGAATCGGCTCAAGCCCCGGTTCAAGCGCCGCAATGGCGGCAAAACTATCTGGATGCTTCAGCCCGATGCGAAGTGTGCCTTCGCCTCCCATTGACCCACCCATCAGCACGTTCTTCTTCGCATCGGAACTGGCGTTGTAGGTTTTGTGTACGAAGTCTCGGAACGGGCCGAGGATCAGCGTTTCCCACTTCTCGCTCCCATCCCTGAAATCCATGTAAAAGCAGACCGGCCCGGCGGTAATCGTCGCCACCACCATCTTGGGAAGTCTGCCCGAGTTCCACTCTTCATCAAAAATGCCGCGGATTCTTACCAGCCAGTCGCGGCTATCATTTGCCCCGTGCAAAACCATCAGCATCGGGAGCGGCGCACCATCCTTGTAGCCATCCGGCAACAACACCGCGTATGGAACAGGATGCGAAATCAGGTCAGTCTTGAAATCCCCCAGGACCAGGTCGGAAGCGCGCGCAGACAGGGAGGCCAACAGCACAAACCCAAATAGCTTTAGCATGGGCGGAGTTTATATGGCCCGCACGCGATTAAGCAATCGCGAATCTACCCGAGTGCCGGGTGCCCCATCCTTGAATCGTATTGATTCAAGGGTGGGAGACCACAAAAGCTCGTCTCGAGATAGAACAAAAGATCTAGTAGCGCCAGCTCGTCAGATCCGCCCCAGCAGGTGCGGTCCTTTGAATCTGCTCCAGAATTTTCGGTAGATATTGCGTGTTGTAATGCAGCCGCGAGTAAGCATTGGGAAGCGTCGGATCGCCGTTCCAGCAGTGCTCGGCGCGCGGCCCGTAGGTCACTTCACCCCCATAAGCAGGATTCTTGGTCGAGTTGAGAAAGTCCTCCATGCGATACACGGCGTCATTCAGAAAGTACGTATCGTCTGAACCGACATAAATATGGATCTTGCCGGCTAACTCCGGCCCAAGCTTGGCCCAATCGCGCTCCAGTATCGCCTCAAGGTCATAATGCTCGCGCCAATAATTGGCGATGCCGTGGTCGATCTTGCCCGTCTGCTTATCGAAGATCGCCGCCGGATACCCATCAGGCCCTACCGGCCCATACACCGCCTGCCAGATATCGAACTGCTCTCCGCTGCGGCCATGGTCGCCTAAAGCCAGCTCGTAGGAGTTGATCTCCCTGGCGGTGATCAACGTGTGGCCCAGGTAGTCGCGCATGGCCGGCTGCTCCACCCGTTTGTGCGCACCCTCTAGATAGAACGCGTTGTCGTCGTCGTAGAGGTCGATGTTGGTAAACGCGTGAAAGTCGATAGGGTCCGGGCATGCTGCGAATGCGCCGTTGTAATGGTCGGGGTAAAAGACCTGCACAGCAAGAGCCTCCCAGCCGCCCGTCGACCCGCCATAGACAAAGCGGGACCACCCCTGTCCGAGCCCGCGGAACTGCTTCTCGATCGCCGGAATCAACTCGTTTTCAATGGCGTCCCCATACGGGCCCACGTTGGCCGAATTCACAGCGTACGAGTCGTCGTAGAAGGGATTCGCGTGCTGAATTTTGACGATCAGAAAGCGCGGAAAACCAGGCGCAATCCACTGCTGGTAAAACTTGTAGGCCTCCTCCTGCTGGATGCGGTTATAACCGGCGAGGTGGAAACGCTCGCTGTAGTCGGGCTTGAGATCGGGGTCCGGCGGCGTGGTCCGGAAGTTGTCGAAATCCGAAACAAAGTGATCGTGAAAGATGACCAGCGGGAAGCGCGCATTGCGGTGCTCGTCGAATCCTTCCGGAACCAGCACGATGGCGCTGACAAACATGGGCCGGCCCCAGAATTTGCTAAGAGCCGCGCTCTGAACGCGAATATGGCGAACGTATTTCGTGTCCGCCGGCGTGGGAATCGGCGGGATCACTTCACTCAGCGCGAGCGAAATTGGCGAGCCGCCTTTTTGCAACTTGATCTTCTGCGGCTTGGAGTAGAGATTTCCTGGTGAGGTATTCCAGTGTTGGCCTTCACCCTGGTCCATATGCAGCTTCACAGTCTTGCCGTCGCTGCGGTGGAAGGTCTCATATTTATTCAGGACGGCCTGCACCGTATATTCGCCCGCCGGCACGTCCTTGAGACTATGAATCGGGTACCCCCACGCGCTTGCGTCCACAACGGCGGGCTGGCCGGGCTTCCACCCATCCACCGTGAGGCCAAAGACCATCTGCGAGCGCGGTGTGTCGTCGATCTGATTGCGAGGCTCGTCGCTCGAATCCGTCGAGAGCACCAGCAGAAGCCGGCCGTCGAGTGGCTCGGCACTTTGCTCTCTTGGAAATGTGATGGAGAATGATTGAGCTGTCGCTGCCAGGGGCGCGAGCATGAGGAGGGCAAGAAGTGAGCGCTTCATGTTCGCTACTATAACGCGGAAGAGTGCCGTGCCCAACGAGGCAAGAAAAAGGGCCGATCCAAGCTGGATCGGCCCTGCTTCAATTCTGCCTGGGCAGGATCAATGGACCCCTTAGTCAACTACAGTCCGCCCGAACTCGCCCCTGCCGCTGCTTCAGCGCCCACATTGGTCAGCAACTGCACCTCAACACGGCGATTCTGCTTGCGCCCTTCGGCCGTGTTATCCGGAGCCACCTGCTTGTCCTTGCCGATACCGATCAGATAGAACCGGCGCGCGGCGATGCCGTACTTCGAGGCCAGGTATTGCACCACAGAATCGGCGCGCCGCTGACTCAGATCGTAGTTGTATTGCGCCGACCCAATCGAATCTGTTCCACCAGTCACTTCGAGAATGAAGCTCTTGGCGGCGCCTAACTGGGCGGCAAATTGGTCCAGTTGATCCTTGTCGTCCTTGGTCAGCACCGACTTGTCAAAGCCGAAGGTCACCGTGACGTTGGCAACTGACTTGTAGCTGTCCAGACCCTTCACAACGCTGTCCAGCGAGTCGGCCCGATGCACCGCGTCCACGGCCGCCACCTGTGCATCGCCAGCCGCCTTTGTCGCACTCTGCGCATTCTGATTCGCCGCATCCGCCGCGCCCTGCGCCTTGCTGATCCCCTCTTGCGCCCGCTCGTCGACACCCTTGATTGCCTGATTGTTCGCCGATGACTTGGCGTCCAGTTGATCCGCGTGTTCCACCAGCGGCGCCGTCTGTGTCCTCACATAGTTCTTGGTTGCGCATCCTGCCGTGCCGAGCACCGCCATGCTCGCGGCAAGGCTCCATAGCTTCAGTTGCTTAACTTTCATTGGTTCGCTCCTTGAATCCTGATCGGGATTCGCGCCTGGGGTCGCGCCCGGCGATTCCGATGCCGATGAGCCGGCATCTCCTGATGGTTGGATGCCGTTGAACCGGCTTGCCCTATGTGATATTAAACAGCATCCGGGGGGCCAATTGTAAAGCGTGTTTAAACTATTTAAATTGAATAAGTTACTCTCTTGATGCGTCTAGTCAGCACAGCCCTGTGGAGAATTTTTTACTCGATCCGGTAAGGATTGCCTCGTCCCCGCCAAATCAAATTTGAAACAACTCAAACAGATTCATGCCCTTGGACCACGAGGGCGACCTCAAACCGCGCGGACCGACTCGCAAATGAGTTGCTGCCCAACGAGTGTATATTTCTCTTTGGCAGAATGCAGGCCAACGGTAAGGAGACGATCGAGATGGCGGGCGTACCCATGAATAAAACCAGGCCGGCGGCGGATGAAGTCATGCTCATCACCAGTGGAGATCTGCGCCTTTCCGCCAACCAGGCCTGCTGGCCGGCGCAGCGGGATATGGAACAGAAGCTTACGGCGGCATTCGCGCAGCAAGGCGTCAAGTTGGTTCGCGCTCATTCGTACGACGACAAGCTCAAGCATGGCTTCATCTCCTCGCAGCGCGCCGGCATGGACGTCTTCATGAACATCCCCCCTGAAGCGCGCCTGGTCTTCGCCACCGCCGCGTGGCAATACAGCCACCATGTGCTGCCCGGCCTGCGCAGCCACCAGGGGCCTATACTCACCGTGGCCAACTGGTCAGGCCAATGGCCGGGATTGGTGGGCCTGCTTAATCTGAATGGGTCGCTCGTCAAGGCTGGCCGCGCGTTTTCCTCCATCTGGAGCAAGGAATTTACCGACGAATACTTCATTGCCGCGCTTCAGCAGTGGCTGCGCGAGGGAACCATCACTCACGATCTCTCGCATGTCCGCGCCCTCGATCTGGCAAAGTTGCCCGCCGAAAGCGCAAAGCTGGGCGCCAGCCTGGCCGCAGAGCTCAAGCACCGTAAAGCCATCCTCGGCGTCTTCGATGAAGGTTGCATGGGCATGTACAACGCCATCATCGACGATGAGTTGCTGAATCCCGCCGGCATCTTCAAAGAGCGCCTGAGCCAATCCGCACTGGTGGCCAGGATGCGCACAGTATCTCAAGCCGAGGCCAAATCCGTATATAACTGGCTGGTAATGAAAGAAATGAAGTTTGCTTTAGGCAAAGATTCGGCCTGTGAGCTGACCCTCGATCAAGTGCTCGAGCAGTGCAAAATGTATATCGCCGCCGTGCGCATTGCCAATGAATTTGGTTGCGACGCCATCGGCATCCAGTATCAGCAGGGCTTGAAGGACATGACGCCCGCTTCCGACCTGGCCGAGGGCCTGCTCAACAATGCCGACCGTCCCCCGGTATTTGCCGCGGGTTCGAGCGACGAACTTTATGCCGGCGGACCGTTGCCGCATTTCAACGAAGTGGATGAATGCGCGGGCGTCGACGCGCTTATAACCAACCGGTGTTGGACGGCGCTGGGTCTCGATCCTTCGACGACCCTGCACGACGTGCGCTGGGGCGAGCAGTACAAAGGGGAGGGAATCGACCACTTTGTCTGGGTGCTGCAGATCTCCGGAGCCGCGCCGGCGAATCATTTCGTCGGCGGCTATGCAGGCGCGCGCAGCGAGCGTCAGCCGGCCATGTATTTCCCCCTCGGCGGCGGCTCGCTCAAAGGCATCGGCAAGCCGGGCGAGATCGTCTGGAGCCGCGTCTTTGTTGAAGGCGGAGCACTCCACGCCGACATCGGCCGCGGCACTGTGGTTTCACTTCCGGAGGAAGAAACAAATCGCCGCTGGCGCGAAACCACGCCACCCTGGCCCATCGTGCACACCGTGCTGCACGGTGTCAGCCAGAACCAAATGATGGCTCGCCATCGCGCCAACCACGTCAACATCGCCTACGCGCCTTCGCCAGAAGTTGCCAACCAAGCCCTCGCAACCAAGGCCGCCATGTTTGCCGAGCTAGGCATCGCCGTGCATCTCTGCGGCAATGCGCTGACAGCGTAAATGCCGCTTGAGCATTCGCGAAATTGGGTTTCCCCAGGTCTCGATATTCAGACCTGGGAGACCGCCTACTGCGTGGTCGCCACTTCCGGCGGCAGAATCCCCATCTCGCGATAGATGGGCCGCATCTCTTTGCGCACCGCCGGCAATTGTGTCCAGAACCAGGCTGCGCCCAAGATCACCGCTGAACCATTGATGATCACCGTCCATGGCGCACCGATGGCGTGCGCCATCGAGCCGGCCAGCAGGCTGCCGAAGGGCGCCATGCCCACAAACGCCATCGTGTAATAACTCATCACGCGGCCGCGTTTGTCCTCGGAAACAATGGTTTGGATGATGGTATTGCTGCCCGCCATCCCCTGCATCATCCCCGCGCCTGCAATGAGCACCGTGAGCATCGAAAGCCAGAAGACACGCGAGAGTCCAAAGCCGATCAGCCCCACGCCGAACACCACTGCTGCAAGAGGAATCACCCGCAGCAGGCCGCGCACGCTCTTGCGCACCGCCAGCGCCAGCGCCGAAATCAGCGCGCCCACGCCCATGGCGCCCATCAAAAAGCCCAGCGTGTGCGGGCCGCCATGAAGCACCTGCGCCGCGAAAATCGGCATCAGCACCACGAACGGCATTCCCATCAGACTCACTACCGCAAACAGCAGCAGAATCGTCCGTACCGGCAGGAAGGTCGAAACATAATCCCATCCCACCTTCATCTCCGACAGCGTCGAGGTCGCCTTGCGTTGCATAACTGGCGCATGCAGCCGCATCATCAGCAGTGAGACAATCACCGCAATATAACTGACGCCATCGATCAGAAAACACCAGCCCTCGCTCGACACCGCAATCAGCATCCCCGCCAGCGACGGGCCAACCAGCCGCGCCATATTTACCATCGACGAATTGATGGCGATGGCGTTCGACAAGTCGCGCCGGTCTTCCACCATCTGCAGCGTGAAGGCCTGTCGACCCGGCATGTCAAACGCGTTGATCATGCCTTGCATCACACTAAGCGCAAGCACCCAGGGGATGGTGATGAGATGGGTGAGGGTGAGCGCGGCCAGCGCCAGAGACTGGACCATGGAAAGTGCCTGTGTCCACACCAGCACCTGTCGCCGGTCGAGCCGGTCAACCCACACGCCGGCAAACGGAGAGATGATGAAGGTTGGAATCTGCCCAGCGAAGGTCACCGTGCCCAGCAGCAGGGCTGAGCCGGTGAGCCGGTAAACCAGCCAGCTGGTGGCCACGCGGGTCATCCATGTGCCGATCAGCGAAATGCTCTGCCCGCCGAAGAACAGCCGGAAGTTGCGATGGCGCAACGCGCGCCACGCATGCGCAAGTCCGTCCGAGGGCGCGCTGAGCCCGCCCGCCTGCAAGGCAGGTGGTTCGGCAACGCCCGCGATTGCTGGCTGTTCTTCGCTACTCAATTCTGCTCCCACAAAAAACGCTGTCTTGATCTACCCCAAAGCCCTGTCATTCTGAGCGAAGCGCAGCGTAGTCGAGAGTCTCGGCTGCTTTTAGTCCTTCAACGGCCCGGCTCAAGAATTCTGCGCAAATTACTTCGGCAATCCACAGTACTACGATACGATCTCCACCTCGCGCAGCAGGAATGCGTAGTCAAACGCAATCTCTTTCAGATAGTCGTAGCGCCCGCTTGCGCCGCCGTGGCCGGCTTGCATGTTAGTCACCAGCAGCAACAGATTGTTATCCGTCTTCAGCGTACGCAGCCTGGCCACATACTTGGCCGGCTCCCAGTACATCACCTGGCTATCGTGGAGCGATGTCTTCACTAACATGGCTGGATAACTGGCCGCCTTCAAGTTATCGTAGGGCGAGTAGCTCAGCATATAGAGAAAGTAAGCAGACTGATTGGGATTGCCCCATTCTTCGTACTCGGGCACGGTGAGAGGCAGGGAAGCATCGAGCATGGTGTTCATCACGTCGACAAACGGCACGTGCGAAACCACGGCGCGAAATAAATCGGGCCGCATGTTTACCACCGCGCCCATCAGCAAACCGCCGGCCGAGCCGCCTTCGATGGCCACGCGTGCCGGGTCACCATATCCCGCCGCGGTCAAGTGCTCGACGGCGGCGATGAAGTCCGTGAACGTGTTGCGCTTCACCAGCATCTTTCCCGCATCGTGCCACGGCTTGCCCAGGTCGCCTCCGCCGCGGATATGCGCGTAGGCCATGACCACGCCGCGATCCAGCAAACTGAGCCGGTTCGAGCTGAACCCCAGCGGCAGGGAGTATCCATACGACCCATACCCATAGACATAGATCGGATTTCGCCCGCGCTCCCGCTTGTCCTCGCGCTCGAATTTGTCTTTGCGCTCGAATTTGTCTTTGCGATAGACCAGCGACACCGGCACTTTAACTCCATCGGCAGCCGTCGCATGTACGCGTTCGCTGGCGTATAGAGTGCGGTCGAATCCGCCCGGAACTTCCTGTTGTTTGAGCAGCGTAGATTCGCTGGTGCTGGTGTTGAACTCAAACACCGAACTTGGCGTTACCAGCGATTGGTACGCATAGCGAAACGTTTTTGTATCGAAGATGCGATTAATATGAGGATGCGCGCTATACGCCGGTTCAGGAAAGACGATCTCGTTGCTTAATGCCGCATCCGCGCCTTCGCCCGCAAAACTCCAGATGCGCAACCGCGGCAGCCCGTCTTCGCGCTCGCAGGCCACAAAAAAGCCGCCGAACAAATCTACATCTTCCAGCATCACATTTTCGCGATGGGGAATCAGTTCCATCCAATGCTCGCGGCCCGGCGTCGAGACTGGCGCGGTCACAAGCCGAAAGTTTCTCCCTCCATCATTCGTGCGGATGTACCAAAGCCCGTTGCGGTGCTCTACCGAATACTCATGCTCGTCCTGGCGCGGGCAGATCAGCTTGAATTCTGCCATCGGTTCGTTCGCCCGCAACGCCCACGACTCGCTCGCCGTGTGGCTGGCCGATTCCATCACCAGGTATTGCCCGTCGCGCGTTCGGCCCACAGACAAGTTGAAGCGCTCGTCATCATCCTGATAAACCAGAACGCTTTCGTTGAGCTTTCCGCGTTCAGCGCGCCAGAGCTGAAACTGGCGCTTCTGCTCTTCATCTTCTACCGTGTAGAAAAGTGTCTGATTGTCTTCCGCCCAAACCACTGACCCCACGCGCTCGACCTCACCCGCGAGCGTTTCGCCTGTAGCAAGATCCTTGATGCGCAGTGTGTATTGGCGGAAGCCCGTCGTATCCGTCGAGTAGGCCAGCCAGCGCCCATCGTCGCTTATGTCCGTATCGCCAATGGCAAAGAAGGCATGGCCCTCGGCAAGTTTGTTGCCGTCGAGCAGTACCTCTTCTGGCGGACTTGAATTCTTTCCATGCACCTCGGTCGCAGGCGCGCGCTCCAGCAAACCATCCCAGGCAGCCTTGCGGCAGTGGATCGAGTACTGCAGGCCTTCTTCGGTGCGCGTGTAATACCACCACGCTCCGTCGCGAAAGGGAACCGAGACGTCGGTCTGCTTCATATGCGAGAGCATCTCTTCATAGAGCTCTTTCCGCAAACCATCCAGCGGCGCCATCACCGCTTCGGCGTAAGCATTTTCCGCTTCGAGGTATGCGGTCACTTCCGGGTTCAGCTTGTTGCGAAGCCACGCGTAGTCGTCGGTGAGGACCACGCCATGCAGGCGAGTTTCAGTGTGTTCCTTGTGTGCGACGGGAGGGTTGGGCAGCGGGTTTTCGATCATCTCACTATCCAGTCTAGTGGGTGCCGTACCAAGGTTTGTGGACTCCCAGGTTTCGGTTTGTGGACTCCCAGGTCTCAAAAGCGAGACCTAGGGCACCCGGCTACCTGGAACTTTCCTCCCTCCTCCCGCGTACAATTGAGAGCGATGAAAGGCTTTCGCCGCTCATATTCGACGGTTTTCCGGCTGCTGCTGGCCACTTCCTTAGCGTTTCCCGCCTTTTCAATGCTGGCGCAGAAGGTCGACCAGCTCCCCAAGCCCACGGATTACATCAGCGATTTTGCCCACGTTCTGTCGCCCCAGACAGTTGCCGCGCTTGATCGCGTCTGCACCCAGCTCGACCACTCCCAGGCCAACGCGCAGATTGCCGTGGTGATCGTCCAGACGCTCGATGGTGAAGATGCGGCCGACTACTCCAATGAGCTTGAGACCAAGTGGAAGATGGGCCGCAAGGGCTCTGATCGCGGTGTACTGATTCTGCTCGCCGTGGGAGACCACAAGCGCCGCATTGAAGTCGGCTACGGCCTGGAGGGCATTCTTCCCGACGGCAAGCTGGGCGACATCGGTCGCGCCATGGTTCCCGACCTGCGCGCCAACGATTTTGACGGCGCCGTGTCGCTGGCCGTGGGCCAGATCGCCCAGACAATAGCCGCGGACGCCAAAGTTACCCTGGATCAGGACCCGAATCAGGACCCAGCCCTGGCCGCCCGACCCATGCGCCAGGCGCATCATGCCAGCGCCGGCCAAGTGCTGCTGGTCATCATCCTGATCATTTTCTTTGGCGGATTCTTCGTTCTGCGCCTGCTCATGAGCTTCGGCATGTTGCTGGGTGGCTGGGGGCGTGGTCCCTGGATCGGCGGGGGCGGATTCGGCGGCGGAGGGTTTGGCGGAGGTGGTTTCGGCGGCGGTGGAGGCGGGGGTGGTGGTGGAGACTCCGGCTTTGGCGGATTCGGCGGCGGCGACTTTGGCGGCGGCGGCGCTGGAGGGAGTTGGTAGCGGCGCCTTTGGCAAGTAGTAAACAGGATCAAGTTTGTTGAAAAGGGGTCCGCCATGGCGGACCGGAGGAGAAAGGAAACTGTATGAGCAAGGGACTGTTGGTCACATTGGGGGTCATTGGCGTTCTGCTGCTGGCCCTGTTGATGGTTTTTTCCAGTTACCAGACTTCGCGCAACCAGATGGTGGGCAAAGACCAACAGGTGAAGGCCATGTGGTCTGAAGTGGATGTGCAGCTTGAACGCCGTGCCGACCTGATTCCCAACCTGGTGGAAACCGTGAAGGGCTTTACCAAGGAAGAAAGCACCGTCTATGGCGACATCGCCAACGCCCGCGCCGGCATGTTGAATGCGCAGGGTCCGGCAGCCAAAATCGCCGCCAACAATCAATTGGATGGAGCCATCGGCCGCCTGCTGCTGCTCACTGAAAACTACCCGCAACTGCGTTCCAGCGACCAGTTCATGCGTTTGCAAGACGAGCTTGCCGGGACGGAAAATCGCATCGGCGTAGCCCGCAAGCGTTACAACGACGCCATTCAGGACTACAACACCTTCATCCTCCAATTCCCCAACAACATCTGGGCGGGCATGGCCGGATTCAAGGAAAACGATGCCTACTTCAAGGCGAGCGCTGCGGCGCAGCAAGTGCCAGGAGTCAAGTTCTAGGTCGAAACAGCGCGAATCGGCGATGAAGTTTGGGTGCCCCAGGTCTCGCATTTGAGACCTGGGCAGTCACTGATCACGGCCACGACGCAGGCGCAAGCTCTTCTCTCGCGTCGCATCACGCAGAAAAGGCCATCCGCCCTGGCGGATGGCCTTTTCTACTTCTGTGCCCGGATCTGGCTCCGAATCGGCTACTTTCTCGACTCGCCTACTTGAACGAGGCGATGGCGCTGGCTTCGTCGTCGTAAATATCGAAGACAGTGTAAAGCTTGGTCAGCTGCAGCAGGTCGTGGACCTTCTTGGTCAGCTTGAGCAGCTTCAGAGAGGCGTTCTGGTTCTTCGAAGTGGTAAATGCGCTCACCAGTTCACCCAGACCAGAGCTGTCAATATAGTTGACGTCGCCCAGATTCACCAGGATGCTCTTTGAGCCTTTGCTGATCAGGTCGCGGATGGCGTCGCGCAACTGCACACTGCCCTCGCCCAGGGTTATCCGGCCGCTCAGGTCCAGGACAGTCACGCCATCCACTTCACGGGAAGCAATAGTAAGTGCCACGAGAATTCCTCCTTGGTTTGGTATTTCGGTTATAGCACTTCCGCCCTACGGGTTGTGGAAAGTCCCCGACCGGCTCGAATCGTCTTGCTCGCAAGCGATCGCTGCCGAAGCGCCTCAAGTTGCTTCGCCGGGCGGCGCCAAGTGCTTTACCAGCGTCAACTCGGTTCCAGGATTCAGTTGTCGAAAGTGTACCTCATCCATGAAGCTGCGAATAAGGAAGATGCCACGGCCCGTGCCGCGCAACAGGTTTTCCGGAGCCAGCGGGTCGGGTAGCGTGTCCGGATCCAGCCCCTTGCCCTGATCTGCAACCTTAATCACCATCGCTGCCCCGGTGTTCTCCATGGTGACGGCAATTTGCTTGGATGGGTCGTATTCGTTGCCGTGCAGCACGGCGTTCACTGCCGCCTCGCGCACCGCCATCGTGAATCCGAAGCGCGCGTCCTCGTCCAGGCCGGCATCCTCGGCCAGTTTCTCCGCCGCAGCCTCCACTATACCGACGCTCTCCATGGTGGAACTCAGCGAAAAACTCATCCGCCCTTCGTTGGGTGCGTTCACCGGGTTCGTATCCGCCTCTTCTCGAGCGGGAGCGCCAGCTTCGCCCCTCCACGCCTCAGCAACCTTGCTGGCAAGTTTCGTTGCTAAATACACTTGTGTCAAGCGCGGAGCAGGTCCGCCCCATCGAGCGGGAGAAAATGAACCCTAGAGGTCGCTCTTTGAAGCGAAGCTCTTTTGTTGGTCGCGCGCCCCATGGAATACGTGCAGTATCTGTACAAATCCTCTTTTGCATCGGTAGTAAATTACATAGTTGCCAGCAGGAAAGCTCAGAGCGCCGGGAGCAAATTCATCGCACCTTCGACCGGCAAGGGGGTAATCGCTCAACACTTGAAACCGCTGTTCAATGGAGTCAATCAACCGGTCAGCTACCTCAACCCCGGCCCGCTGGGCCCAGTAAACGAAGACCCGATCCATTTCCCGCTCGGCCACCTTCGACACCCGGATCTTCATGGCCGGTTGGCGGTTTCCTGCAGCAATTTGCGCCCTCTGGTCTTAACCCCGTCGAACAGTTTTTTAATTCCAGCTCGTCCCTCATAGTCCGTGCACTCGCCTCGGTCGATCTCGGCAATGCTTTCAAGCACACGCTTTCTGATCGCCTCGGTTTCGATGGCCGTAAAATCCGTCAGCACGTCTTCCACCGTGGGAGCGGCTATGCGCAAAGCCCGCTGCTCTTCCTCTTCCATGCGTCGCAGCGCGTCGCGAACCACCTCGCTGGCGTTGTTGTAGCGCCCGCTCTTCACCCTGTCCCGCACGTACTTCGCCAGGTGATCGGTAACCGAGATGTTCATCTGCCCCATTTGGATCTCCTCCAGGCATTCACCCCATCGCTGTATCGAAGCGTATTTGGAAGACTAGCCCATGTCAAGGATTGACATCGTTCAGTCTTTCGACGATCCATCTGCTGGTCAAAGGACGTGCCAAGAATCTTTCGTCGTCGCGACTTCTCGAAATCGCAATCATCGGCTCAGCCGATCAAGCCCTCCCGCAGGGAGAAGCGATAATAGCCGACGGTGAAGTCCGCCACGCCGACGCAACCGTGGGAACAAGTGACAGCCCAATGTCTCCGCCCCTCGGGGCACGGATCGAAACGCTTCCTCAATCACGGTCTTCCACTGAACGCACTGATGCCGCAACCCGCGCCAAAGGAATAAACTCACCTCATGCAGCCACGCACCATAGCGCGCGTCAGCCTGACTGCGCTGCTGGGCACGCCGGTCACCGACTCCCAGGGCCATCTGCGCGGCCGTCTCAAAGACATTGCCGTCGCCACCGGCCCAGATGCGGGCAAAGTTGCCGGGCTCGTCCTCAAGACCCGCGCCGGCTTGTGCATCGTTCCCTCGCAGGACGTGATGGAAACCCCCGCCGGCACGCTTGAACTGCGCACCTCCGGCACTCTCGTTCCGCTCAAGGACGAAGGCAATTACCTCTATCTGCGCCAGGATCTGATCGACCGCCAGATCATCGATCTCAACGGCCGCAAAGTGGTCCGCGTCAACGATGTCGACCTGGAATGGATGGGCCGCGGTGCAGCGCACTTGCTGCGCGTGGCCGAGGTCGAGGTCGGAATGCGCGGCGCCTTCCGTCGCGTCTTCAAGGGACTCTTGCCGCGCGGCACCCTGGAATCGATATCGCGTAAGCTCACCGCCAGCGCCATCCCCTGGCAGTTCGTCGATGTCATCGAAGTCGACCCCGCGCGCCGCGTAAAGCTGCGCATCGAATACGAGCGCCTGGCCGAAATGCATCCGTCCGATCTGGCCGAGATCCTGGAAGACCTGGCTCCTGCCGAGCGCGAAGCGGTCTTCACCTCCCTCGACGAAGAAGTGGCCGCCGAAGCCCTTGAAGAGGTCGATCCGAAACTCCAGAAGTCCCTGCTCGAGAAGCTCGACGAGGAGCGCATCGCCGATATCGTCGAGGAAATGGACCCCGGAGCCGCCGCGGACCTGCTGGCCGAGCTCTCCGAGGAGCGGTCAGACGCCATCCTCGAAGAGATGGAGCCCGAGGAGCGCCACGAGGTGGAAGAGCTTCTCGAATTCGACGAGAACTCGGCCGCCGGCTGCATGACCACCGACTTCATCTCCCTCAGCACGCCGGCCACTGTTGCCCAGGCCGTGCAGGCCATGCGTAGCTTTGAGGGCGACCCGGAGAACGTAACCGAGGTCTACCTTCTCGACGAGAAGCGCATCCTGCGCGGGTCCATCCCGCTGGCCCGCCTGGTTATGGCCCAACCCGAAACCCGCCTCCTGGTGCTCGCCGAACCGCGCGTGCTCTCCTGCCCCGCCGACATGAAACAAAACGACTTGGCCGAAATGTTCGATAAGTACAACCTGCACGCACTGCCCGTCGTCGACGCCCAGGGCCGTATGGTCGGCG
Organism: Occallatibacter sp.; assembly: GCA_049513795.1. GTDB lineage: Bacteria > Acidobacteriota > Terriglobia > Terriglobales > Acidobacteriaceae > Telmatobacter. The sequence goes on from JBEKVS010000015.1 coordinate 24,348, forward strand.
TCGTGCAAGCCGACCAGGTCATCGCCTTCCTGCGCGAAAAGCTCTAACCCTTTTTCCCTCTTGGATTGATTCGTTTTTGCGCCCAGTAAATGACCGTCATCCTGAAAGTGATCAGAACTGAACAGCCACGTATCACCGTTGCGACTAAAGTGTAAGAAAAAAAAGCCCGGTTGAACGGGACATGTGAAAGAATCCAGAGATGGTGCAAATTCCCAAGATTATTCAGGGCGGCATGGGTGTGGGCGTTTCCAACTGGCGTCTCGCCCAGGCGGTGTCCAAACTCGGCCAGCTCGGAGTGGTCTCTGGCACGGCGCTCGACCAGCTTTTTGTGCGTCGCCTCGCCGATGGCGATGACGGCGGCCACATGAAACGGGGCATTGATGCGTTCCCGTTCCAGGAGATGGCCCGGCGCATCTGGCAGGACTATTTCGTTCCCGGCGGCAAGCCCGCCGACGCGCCCTATCCAAATGTCCCCATGCACCAGAAAGACAGCCCTCGCAAATTGGTTGAGCTGTGCATGGTGAGCAACTTTGTTGAAGTGTTCCTTGCAAAAGATGGGCATAAGAACCCTGTGGGCATCAACTTCCTTGAGAAGGTACAAATGCCGCACCTGGCCTCGATCTATGGCGCCATGCTAGCCGGGGTCGGCTACGTGCTGATGGGCGCGGGCATCCCGCTGCACATTCCGGGCGTACTTGACGCCTTCGCCGCGCACCACCTGGCTGAGTACAAGCTGCAGGTGACGGGAGCTGCCATTGGGCAGGATACCCAGATGCGCCTCGATGTGTCGCAGTACACCGAGAATCTGCTGCCCATGCTGCACCGGCCCAAGTTCCTGGCGATCGTCTCGTCCAACACCTTGGCCACCACCATGCTTCGCCGCGCCAGCGGCCGCGTCGACGGCCTGGTGATCGAGAGCCCCACCGCCGGCGGACACAACGCACCACCCCGTGGCAAGCTTCAGCTCAATGCTGCCGGTGAGCCGGTGTACGGCGACCGCGACCATGTGAACATTGGAGAGCTGCGCACCTTAGGGGTTCCGTTCTGGCTGGCGGGTGGATTCGGTAACGCCGACAAACTGCGCGAAGCCATCGAGCAGGGCGCAGCCGGCATCCAGGTGGGAACTGCCTTCGCCTTCTCCCGCGAATCCGGCATGCGCGCCGACCTGAAGCACAAGCTGATCGCCCAGGCCATTGAAGGTAAAGGGGTTGTCTTTACCGACCCTCTCGCTTCGCCAACCGGGTTCCCGTTCAAGGTAGCCCAGGTCGAAGGTACCGCGTCGGCCTTCCCCATCTACCAGGAGCGCAAGCGCGTCTGTGATCTGGGATATCTGCGTGAGCCCTACGCCACCTCTGACACGACCATCGCCTACCGCTGCGCCGCCGAGCCGGTGGCCAACTACGTCGCCAAGGGCGGCAAAGTCGAGGATACGGTAGGCCGTAAATGCCTTTGCAATGCGCTCATGGCCAACATCGGTCACGGTCAGGCGCGGAAGGATGGCGTAGTTGAGCTGCCCCTGGTCACGGTGGGCGACGATCTCAACTCCATCGCCCAATTCCTTGTCCCCGGCGCAGAGTCCTACGGCGCCACCGACGTGGTTGAATCCCTGCTACGCGGCCTCCCGGCTGAATCCGCCGTGGAATTCGAACCCGTGCTCCTCGCCACTGCCTAGCGCCAACCCCGGCAACAGGAAAACCGCTGTCATTCTGAGCGAGCGCAGCGAAGGATCTCCGGCCGGCTCGCAAATCGAGTACGCACGTCGATTGGACCTGCACAGGAACGGCTCAGGAACTGCATAATTGTTTGACTTGGCTTTGAGCAGCAACTCAAGGCGCATCCGCGCGAGCTATTCCCGACGCTTCCAATCCTCATCAAAATGGGCAGAGCAGGGGATCCCCTGTTTCGCGATTCCGGTCAGGGTGTGCCCGATTTCGCATCGAATTGCGTGGGCGAAGCTACGCGCGATCACGTCCTTTGGCGCTTTCCGCAAGTCGGCGTCAACCTCCATAAGAGTTTGGATTCGCACCCGAGTTACGCAGCCAACCACGCCGCACGGCAATTCGATGGAAACAACGCTTCGAGGCCTACTCCCCGATGGGGGCACCGTCAGGGCAAGTTCCACGTCTTTCGCCGAATATTCGTAGATATTTCCGCATGCAGGGCACTCGAAGTTCCTCCGTGCGCGGTCCTTAGGCCACGAGCCCAGGCCGCGAGAAGGATCGGGGTGCGTGGCCTGCGGAAGGGGAATGGGGAGCGTGCAACTCTTGCAAAGAATTGCAGGCACAAAGTCGGTTTCGGCCACCGGGTAGTTCTCCTGTTGCGATAGATCAAGGCGCGAAGAATGCGGAATCGATCAACGAGCTTGAGGAATAGTGTAGCCCGGCGCCTCAAGTCTCGCTTCATGCCTTGCTCTTGCCTTGGATGCGGGGGATAACATCCAGGGAATGTCGGCCACCGCATCCGGCATCAAAATAGGCAATCGCTTTTCCCGTCGCCTACCCTTCCTGGCCGCCTACTTTTCCGGCGTCGCCACTCCCGGCCCGCCCACCGCAAAGACTCTCGGCCATCGATCCGCCGCCGGCGGCAGCTTGGGGAAGGCTGCATGCGGCTCGGTCTGGTACCAGTACGCCACCGAATAGAAATTGTCCGACCGATGGTTGGCGTGGCCGTGCTCGATCGTCACCTTGATCGACTTCTCAAATGTGATCGGGCTTTCCGAATGCCAGCGGTAAAGGCAATAGCGGCCGCCAATTCGCTCATGCGGGTCGGAAATCAGTGGCGCGCCATTATGCCGGTAGGCAAAGGGTCGGCCACCAAAATCCCATGCGCCGTTGTAGTAGTCCTCGGTCCCGGTTCCGTTGATGGTGGGCATCACGTCTCCATCGATGAAGATCATGTCGTCGCCTTCGCCGAACCATCCATCCTGATTCTGTTCGATGCTGTGGGTCACGCCTACAAAATGCCCGCGGCCGGTCGCTTCCATGAAGGCATAATTGCCCGTTCCTTCCAGATTCGGCTTGTCGCCTACCGGATGGTCGCCATTCGTCTTCCAATCGTCCGACCACCCTTTGGCCGGAGCGGCCTGGCGATATTGCGCGTGGAACCGGGCAACGTCGGCCGGCAATCCGGGCAGGGTCACGTAGTCGACGGCGAAGTAGAGATTGTCCGTTCGCACCGGCCCTTCGTTGGTGAGGGTTACCTTGGCGGCGCTCTCGAATGGCATCTGGAAATAAGCGTTGAGCGCCTTGACCGGAGCCACGGCCAGGTACGCCGACTCGTAGGTGAAATACTCGCCCAGCCCCAGTCCGTAGAAATCGCCGATCGGCGCTTCGACGGAGGGGGAAGATTCGCCGTCCCACCACGCCCGCAGCACCAGGTTTTTCAAGTGGTGATCGTCCTGCGAGTTGATGGTGAACCAGATATGGGTGATGACGCCCGGCCCCGTCACGTCCAGAAGCGTAGCCGATTTGCCGGCTTCCACCCGCACCCAGTCATCATTGCCTCCGGTCCGGTCCCAGCTCGATGAGCGCCGGCTCTTGTAGCTGCGCAGCCGGGCCTGGGCGACCAACTCGTCAGCCATGGCTGCGTCGGCCGCTGGAGGGGGAGGCGGTGCAGCAGCGAGAGAGCCAGCCGCCCCGCCCGCAGAAACCGGCTCGCCTCCAGCATCCGCCGGGTTCAGTCCAAGCAGTCCGGCAGCCGAAACCCCGGCCACAGAAGCCATTGCGCCCAGCAACCGGCGGCGAGCGGGAAAACCCTCAGGGGGCAAAGACGAATGCATACGTTGGTTCCTCCGATGCGGCAGGGGTTGAAAGCGTGTTGTAGCCTTACACCTCAACTGCTGTCAAGCGGAGTTCCTCATTCCAGTCGCTATTCTGCGTTCCCGGCTGGTCACATGGGATTTTCAGCGTATCAATCACAACGCTCTCCGGCGATACGGCGTGAAAACGTCTCCGTGCATCTCATCCCTCAATGGCGGATACAACAATCACTCCCGTCTGTGAGAGGGACCAGTTGTTGGCCGAACATGCGGTGCTTGTCTGGCTGCAATACGAAGCTCTGCAAAAATCTCCCTATCTGCGCATGTCAGCCAAGGAAGCCGAAGTATACGACAGGCGGAGACTGCGACTGAGGGAAGTTGACGAGCGTTTAGCCGGTCTCAAAGATGGGGTGAAGTAGCCAGCCCCCCCCTTAGCAATAACCGAGCAACGACAAAATCATCCCCGCATCGGCCAGCGGGAAAGCTTTGCTTTCCTCGCAGCGTGCGCATCGCGCATCAACGTCCCGGTTATACACGGGCACAATCTGCAGGTCTCTCCTGCTCTCGATCAACTTTCGCAGCAGGTCGGCCGTGACGGTGAATGACTGCGGATGCTGCGGCTTCCTGTGCTCCTGCCAGATCGACTCCATGTCGTGTGGGCCAATTTCGCTCCGGCCCCTGTCGCGCCGGCCCGGATCGCGAGAATTGACCAGGAGAAGTAAGCGCAGAAAATCGCGCGCATGTTTGGCCGGCATGGGTTCATCGGAAGAAAGATCCATGCACAGCCGGGCAGTGCGCGCCACCAGGTCTTCGACGCAAACCACCTGCATAGCTTCGCCGCAAAGTTCAATCGGTATCGAGCGCTCCGTGGTTTTCCCGTAGGCGCGAAACACATCCACACGGACCGCTGTCTCCGGATCGACGCATTGCAGGAGGGTCTTTGCCGGAGGATCGTGGGGATGCACATGCCGGAAGAGAAAGTCCGCGGACAAAGTCTTGGGGATGTCGTCGAACGAGTCGGCTACAAAGTCGATGTCGTTCAGCGGCCGGGGTCCGGCATGGAATCCAAGCCGCAGCATTTGCAACTCCATGGCCATTCCACCAGTCAGCACCAGAGATCCGACGCCGTGACGCCGCAGCCTCTCAATCGTGCGTCGCGCGCGCTCAGCATCCGAACCCGACAAGAAAGAAGAACAATCCAACACCGCCTCACCTCTTCATCACTGCTTTTTTGCTTTCGCCTTCTCGCTCTCCAAATAATCGTCGATGGCCTTTTGCCATTCGCTTCCTGACGACCGGTCGCCCTCGCCCATCTTAATCACATGTTCGTTTCCCGCGGCCGTCAGCGCCGTTCGCGTATAGACAATGTTGACGCCGGTCGTATCAGCAGCCGTGGGCTTGAAGCGCACATCGATCACCGTCACCATCAGATCCGGCATGAAATAAACATACTGAAAATGCCGCGCCTCTATGTCGAAAAGCGTATTCACCCACACGGCCTTGAATGTTCCATGCTGGATGGTGAACACCGCGCCTTCGACATCCTTTGCCGGCAGCGGATGAATGAACTCCGGATCCCAGTGCTTGCCCGCCCAGGCGCGCTCTCCGTTCGGCCCAAACAGCGGCGCGGTCTTTGCATAGCTCGCATGAACCACGAGGTCGAAGCTGGTGCTGACGTGCATCAGCGATTCCGGTTTTTCAAGCAATTTCTGCGCCAGCGCCGGCACGGTGAGCCCCGCAATACCAATAAGCAAGTGAATCGCATTCATCTTCTGCGCTCCTTCAGGTTGTGGCTGTCACTGGCTTTCAGCGTCATGCCATAGAGGGATTTGAACTGCTCAATCTCCTTCAAGGTCTGCGTCGAAAAGGGGGCCTTCCCTTCAAACGCATGCAGCACGATTCCTTCCAGCAGATCGCCGAGGGTCATGTCTTTCTGTTCGGCGACGGCCTTGAGCACCTTCAACATCCGCTTTTCCAGGCGGACACCCGTCTGCACGCGCTCGACTTCAAGTGGTTCACGTTCCGGTTTATCTTGTGACATGTGTACAAATGTACCAAGATATCAAGATGTATGCAAGGCAGGAATCAAGGCAGGCAATTCAGCCCCACCTGATCCGTTCGCCTCGCCCCGCCTCAGCCTGTTATGGTCAGGGAGGAATTTTGAATGAATCCCCTTAGGAATCCGTGGGTATGTGGAAGCGTTGGCGAATTCGGATATTCCTGTTCTTAGCCGTTCTCGGCCCGGGATTCATTACTGCCAACGTTGACAACGACTCCGGGGGCATCCTCACTTATTCGCAAGCCGGCGCGCAATACGGCTACTCGCTCCTCTGGACCATGATTCCCATCACCATCTCCCTGATCGTGGTGCAGGAGATGTGCGCCCGCATGGGCGTGGTCACCGGCAAAGGACTCAGCGACCTGATCCGTGAAGAGTTCGGCCTGCGCCTTACCTTTCTTGTGATGGTCGCCCTGGTTGTGGTGAATTACACCAACGTGGTGGCGGAGTTCATCGGCATCGCCGGCTCCATACACCTGTTCCACGTGTCGAAGTTCATCTCCGTGCCTTTTTGCGCCGCGCTGGTCTGGTACATGGTGGTGCGCGGCAGTTATAAGAGTACGGAAAAGATATTCCTCATCGCTTCGGTCGTTTATATCGCGTACATCTTCGCCGGCGTGCTTTCGCAGCCCAGCTGGCACGACGCATTGCTGGCCACGGTGCAGTTGCCGCAAGGGCCCATGTGGCGCAACAAGGATTACATGTACATGGCCGTCGGCATCGTCGGCACCACCATCGCACCGTGGATGCAGTTCTACCTGCAGTCGTCGATCGTCGAGAAGGGAATTCGCGTCAAGGACTACGCCGCCTCGCGTCTGGATGTCGTCGTCGGCAGCCTCTTCACCGACATCGTCGCCTGGTTCATCATCGTCGCCTGCGCCGCCACGCTCTTTGTTCACGGCATGGGAGCCATCGCAATGGCATCGGATGCCGCCGAAGCCATGCGCCCCCTGGCCGGCGACTATGCGTTTGTCCTGTTCGCCTTCGGCCTCTTCAACGCGTCGCTGTTCGCGGCTTCCATTCTCCCGCTCTCCACCGCCTACACCGTCTGCGAAGGCCTCGGCTTCGAATCCGGTGTCGACAAAAGCTTCCGTGAAGCGCCCTTCTTTTATTGGCTCTACACACTCCTCATCGTCGGCGGCGCAGCGACCGTGCTGCTGCTGCCCGATGCAAAACTGATCAACTTCGCCATCTACTCGCAGGTGCTCAACGGCGTCCTGCTTCCCGTCATCATCATCCTCATGCTGCTGCTCATCAACCGCACCGACCTGATGGGCGAGCACAAAAACTCGCATATATGGAATGGCATCGCGTGGGGAACAAGCATCATCGTCATCGCCATGACGCTGGTGATGCTGTGGGGATTGATACCGGGGCACTGATTACGTCAGCCCGCCAGGCAGTGCAGGCGGTCGGACCGCTCGACTGAGTGTAACAATATGTGTTACACTCGTGGCTTGATCAAGACGTTCCGGCACCGCGGCGTCGAGAAGTTCTTTAAGACGGGCTCGAAGGCAGGTATTCAGCCAAAGCACGCTGCGCGATTGCGCATTCTGCTGACCACCTTGAATCTGGCATCGACGCCGCTGGATATGAATCGCGACGGTTGGGACTGGCATCCGCTCAAAGGAGATCTCAAAGGACACTGGTCGGTGAGCGTGAGCGGCAACTGGCGGCTGACCTTCAGCTTCGAGGGAGAAGACGCGATCCTTGTGGACTATCAGGACTATCACTAAGGGAGCCATTGATCATGACCATGATGCACAACCCGGCCAGCCCAGGCGAACTGCTGCAGGAGTTTCTCGGCAACAGAACCGCGACTGAACTTGCCGAGCATATCGGCGTGGCGCGCGCCACTATTTCCCGCATTCTCAATGGCCGTACCTCGGTCTCGATGGACCTCAGTATCCGGCTCGGTGAGGCTCTCGGGCTCTCCCTCGACTTCTTTTCGAAGGCTCAACTGCAGTACAACCTGTGGGTTGAATCGCAGAAGCCACGGCGCAAGATCAAGCCCCTCGCCGCCTGAGGACTTGCCGTCCAGGCAGCCGCCTTCGGCGCGCCAAGCCAACAGGATCGGCTTACCACCCTTAAGCTGAGTTTGCTCGAGTGTGGCATTTGGATTAATATTCCGCTCGAAGCACGCAGAGGTGAGTCGGAGGTCACTGGGTGGCGATCTCGTCTGACTTCTATTATTTCGGGCGAGATGCCATCAAGATTCCCGAGAGGTTCAATTGCCTGATTGCCCCCACGCAGGGACACAAAAACACCGATGACGCTCGTCTTATGGGCGGCTTCTGGAAATGGTTAACGAACGTCGCTTCCAAGCGCGGCCGGATGGGCACCCCATTTAATTTCGGTGATCCTGTTTGCGAATGCAACCGAAAGGCCAAGCTTCTCCGAGGCTGCTACGAAATTGCAGTGAGTTCGTGGCGGCACCGTCACGGATTGACGAAATAGGTAGGCTGATCAGGCCACGGCCAGCCGCTTGAGTTGAATGCGTCCCGCGGGAATCTGGGCCAAATCGTAGTGAGCCTGCTGGGTGATCCAGCTTTGCGCGCTGCCGCCGAAGACTTGGGAAAGCCTGATGGCCATCTCTGGCGATATGCCGCGCTTGCCGTTCACAAGTTCTGAAAGCGTAGTGCGCGTCACGCCTAGAGCTGCCGCCGCTTGCGTGATGGTGAGGCCGAGCGGCTCGATGCACTCGCTGAGAACAACACTTCCGGGATGGGGCGGGTTTTTCATCGGCATAGAAAATCCTCCTCAGTGGTAGTCCAGATAATCGACCTCCGACGCATGGCCCTTCCGCAAATCGAAATGTCACCCGCCAATTTGCTCGTCCCGTGACTGCCAATAGGCCATGGGACGCCCCTTTGAGAGGGCGGAGCCTTAAGCCAGGAAGGTTCATATCCTGCGCAGAGCTGGCCGCGTCAAGACGTGCAAGGATATTGCGCAGTTTGTCCAAGTGCTCCGCCAAGACCCCGCGAGGGTCATCGTCCTCGTAGAGGCGTTTCAGCCCCTTGTGGCGGAACGACTGAATCATTGTAAAGTGTAATGCGTAACGTAACGCCAGTCAATGCGTCTCTTGCGCCACAGAAAGGCCCACCGCGCCGCTGGCCTACAGCAGTTTCCCCGCCGCCAGGTCCCGAATAAGCCCGCGATCGGCAGCCAGAAAATCATACCCCGGCAGGTCTTCGAGCTTCGTCCAGCGCACCTCGTGGTAGATGCGGTTTTGCACCTCGCCCGTGAACTCGTGCACCGCGAAGAACAGCAGATCGACGGCGCCCCCATGCCGGTAGTTGTGACGGATATGCGTCACCCTCGGCCCGATCACCGCCTGAATGCCCAGCTCTTCTTCAAGTTCGCGGGCCAGCGCCTGCTCCGGGCTCTCGCCGACTTCGATCTTGCCGCCGGGAAACTCCCACTGCCTGGCCATGGGCTGATCCGGGCGTCGTTGGCCGATCAGCACCTCGCCGCCACGCACAATCAGCGCTGCCGCCACGAACCGCAGGGCAGGTCCGTTCGATCGGGTCGCGCCGTTGGTCTCCATGTCAGACACTTCAATAGTGTAAATGGTTCAAAACGATGCAGAACCAAACCTTGGTCACAGAAGGCTTGAGCGGCAAACTGATCCCAAATCCGCACCAACGGCGAAATAAAGGGAACCGGTCGCTACTCGCCCGTGACCACCGCTTCAACGCCTTCCGCGGCTTTGGGGCGGAAGTAACCCCACCCGCGCGCCGCGGCCGCCTGCAGAAGGGCCGGGGACGGGTTCACCGGGAAAGCAGTACGGGCCATCTCCAGCATCGCCAGATCGTGAATCGAGTTGCCGAACACCGCATCGGGAGCCGGCAACCCTGCCTGCCGCAGTGCCGCTGCCTTGCCCTCGTCGGTGGGCACGGCGACAATCTCGCTCGAAATCATGCCCTTGGCCACGCGAACCTCCGCGGCCAACACTCGCTCATCCGGGATCCCGAACTGACGCACGCCTTCAGCCACCACCCAGCGATTGGTAGAGCTCACCGCCCAGATCTCTACGCCCGCCTTGCGTAGCGCGCCCAGCAGGGAAGCAATCTCTGCGAAGATGCGGGCTTGCACAAACTCCTGCACATACTGTGCCGCAGCCTCGCGCAGCTCCTGTTCGCGCAGCCCGGCATAGATCTGCACCATCTCCCCGCAGATCTCAAGCTCGCTCACCCGTCCGGCGAGATAGGCCCGATAGCGCGTGTCGATCCAGTCGCTGGTCGAACGCGAAACAAGCCCCTGCTCCATCGTCCACAGCATGAAGCCATAGCCCGAGTCGCCGCCCCAAACCGTCCCGTCACAGTCGAAGACCGCGACCTTCTGTGTGCTCGCAAGCACCAGATGTTCAAACTGCTCGGCAGTCCACCTTGGAATCTCAAGCTGCGTGGTTGTCAATGTCGTCAATCCTGATTTTCCCAAAACTCATCCGACTCTATTCTCATTCATGACGGGCCGTTTTGCACAGCATCCGCAGGTATGAGTGAGCCAAGAACGTCACGACCATCGCAGCCCGCCAACCGCGGACTCGGGGTCGCTCGAGGCGACT
>JBEKVS010000016.1:0-34258 GCA_049513795.1 Occallatibacter sp.
CAGGTCGATACCATGGTGGATTGTCGTGACCGCGAGTGAGGGATGCGCAGAAGCCTGATACTCGCTAATAGCCGCGTAGTTTATCTCCGGATAACGCTCATAAATGCGCGTCAGGGAAGATTCTTCCGGATGATGGAGTGTGCAGACGAAAGGTGTGGATACATATCTGGAGTAGGTGATCGCGGACGCGCTGTTGATATGGATTAGATCGCACATCCCGGCGGCATCTTCGATCGACCAAGACACATGGTCGAGTTCCTTCAACATACCGGAGGACTCGGTAGAGAGCGGCCATTCGGCCTCTGGATAGCAGGATCTCTTCTCGGCGTTGACCTTGGATTCGCCGTTACAATACACCACCACTTCGATCCCCCTTTGTTCCAATCCTTCTGCAAGATGAGCGATGAAGAGTTCGGTGCCTCCGTATCGGGTGGGGGGAACAGATATGAAGGGAGAAGCGATGAGAGCTATACGCATATGAAACACCTCGTGGTACGGTTCCAGTCGTTGCAGGCATACATGAATAGCGGTCCTGAAAGTCGCTTGCCCTGAATTGAGCGCCTTTGTGGCTAGTATCAAAGCTTCAGCATTCGGAAAGCTGGTCACAATTAACCAGGACGCCACTGCGATCCTGCATGGGCGAACGGGCACGCTCAGACAGTTCAGGCTGAGCAATAACGACCAGACCACAGGCAATGTAAATGAAAGACTCGTTGAGAATAAAGATTAGACGGAGAATCGAGGCCGCGAGCTTCAATGGATCAAACCCGAATACCGATTGAACTATGAACTAAATTGCAAATCTCCTCTTCTGGATCAGGTACTTTAATCACTCGTTTCTCCATTTTCAATCAGCAACGCACATACAAGCAGTCAGCAACGCACATACAAGCAGTAAGTCGCGGAGCTTTGAAACCTTCCATGTCCGCATTGGAGTCAAATAATGGCCTCTGCTCTTTCTCTTTCATCGCTCAATTCAACCTACGTTCCTTCATCTGGGTCCGAGCCGCTGCGCACTCGGCTAATCCGCAACCCGAACGACCCTGTGTGGCGTGCTCAAGCCGGAGACCAACTTGCATTCTCAGAGTTATATGCACAGCACAAGAAACACGTCCTCTCCGTCTGCATGAGGATGGTACACGATTTCGCACTAGCCGAAGACCTTACCCAGGAGGCTTTTTTTCAGTTGCACCGCAAACTTGCGACGTTTCGCGGCGACTCAGCATTTTCCACCTGGCTGCACCGACTAACCGTGAATATTGTGCTCATGCATTTCCGCAGACGCGTCTTGTCGCTAGTCTCACTTGATTACACAATGACAACTATCCCTGAAGAGCGAGTTGGCTGGGACTTCGGCGCTCGCGATCTGGCCCAATTCGGAGTCGTCGATCGCCTCGCAATCGATCGGGCGGTTGCCGCACTGGCACCTGGTTATCGGAGAGTTTTCCTGCTTCACGACGTTCATGGCTTTCAACATCGCGAGATTGCATCCATTCTAGGATGCAGCTTGGGCAACTCGAAATCCCAATTGCACAAGGCGCGTTATATTCTGCGTAGTACACTTGCATCAAAGGCGGCTTGGCCCGCTATCGGCTCGAAGACACTTCAATGATTTGATCATGTAGCTGGCCTGTTGTTCGCCTCACACGACTGAACATCGGAGAAGAATCGATCGACACACTCCTCCAACTGAGTCTGAGGTCCATGCTCACGGCAAAGACAAAGATGGCGCACGTTAAGCGTGTCCCGTAAAATGTCTCGCGTCGGTTGGAAGGCAATCCGCCAGGAACGAATCACTGACGGTCGAGATGTTGCCGGTGAAACGACCCAGCCGTGAGCCCTCTGGGAAGTCTTCTGATCGCAGCGCTCCAAGGTCATCCCGCTGCGAGAGGGAATCAGGAGCTGGTTTCTACAGGACCTGAATGCATGAAGGTTTCATCAGCTATGCGCCACCATCCAGAACTCTGGGGACGTCTATCCCCAGAGCTGTGGCCAGGTCATGCTGGTGTTCCTGCTCCTGGGCTATGATTTTGCGGAGTTGTTCTGCGAGGGCGTAGTGGCCGAGGGCCTCGGCTTGTTTAACGCGCTGGCGATAATTCTTAATGGTTTCGGTTTCGTTGTCCAGGTCGAAGCGGAGCATTTCTTCGGCCTTCTTTGACATTTTAACCGGTTTTGCATTGACGGTCGGTATGCCGCCCAAGTAGTCGACCTGATCCGCGATGATGAGGGCATGTTGCAATTCTTCGCTCGCATGGAGTTTGAGTTCGGCGGCGATGCTCATCCATTGGGCCCCTGTGAGGACACTGCTGTAGACGGTATAGGCGATGATGGCCTGGTATTCGCGGGACAGATCTTCATTTAAGGCGTCAATCAAGTCCACGATGGCGGCGTCCCCGGCTTTGCCCTTTTTCTCTTTCGTCATTGTTTCTTCCTCTTGATATCTGACAAGATTGGATGCTGGGATTTCTGGTTGGCTTATCCAGTACAACAGGCAATGGTTCGATACGAATGATCAAGTCTGCACAGGAGACTGCTCTGGCAGAAGTTGCGCTCGACCGCGATTGACCACCGCCTTATAAGGCATAAGCACTACGCTGGGCAGCTACGTCAGCTAGTTTCCCCCTCTGTACACTGTGCCAGAGTTTCAGGCCGGGCCAGAGGGGCCAAGGCTTGACTCTTGACACCCATTCTCAATTGGACGTAACGGCGCTGTCGGGCACGATTAGCAAGGTTGTCAATAAATAGCCCTACCGTCGAGCTTGTACCGGTAGGGCTACACCTCCTCGGTGATCATGCGTGTGCCCACTGTATTCCAAGAAACATCCATCGCCTGGTCAATTCAATACCGATTGACGAAGTTCGGCGCATGGCACTGTGCTGGCGCTGTGGGCGTTGCCAGACCCGCCGTCGTTTTGCTACATCCAGAGCCGATGGCGGAACCCTTCAAACCGCAAGATTTCGCCTGCCCTACTTGTGGGGCGCATCCTCAGGAACCGTGTCGGCTGCATGGCGGTGGCGTCCGTTTCCAAGCTCATGTGGAACGCTTTGAAGTCGTCGAAGGATTTGAAGCAGAGCTTTTCATAAAGGAGAACCCACCAGACACCGGGAAGACGAAAGAGCCTAGAGATTAGCCAATCCCTAGGTTGATGCGTAGTCACGAAGAGCCCATTCCGCCTTGGTATCGTGTCGCCAACATTTTAACTCCCGTTCGGCGCGACTGTGGTTGCCATCATTGGCCACAGCACCTGCTGCCAGGGCTGTGGCCGGGGTAGGCGCTACAGGTGGGCAAGTCTCCAAGTGGATTCGGGCCTCTCCCAGAGCAAGCCAGGGGGCTGGGTGACTGGACCCTCGCGGTCATTTCATCACTTCGGAACCACAACCATTCCAAGACTGCCGTAGGCTTTATCAACAACGAAAGGTGAGCCAGCAACCTGGCTCACGCTGGTCGGCGTGACGGTGTAGACGTACAGCCTCTCCGCAGAATAGCTTAGAACATACAGATGATTGTTATTGTCCCAAGCGATCTTATCGACATCGACGGAGGGCAGCAACAGTCCGCCGAATGGTGTGATCGGGTCTGCTCCATTGAAGTGGAACAACTGCAGTCCAGGATGCCCGCCCAGAGCCACGAGCTTACCAGAGATTGACATGCTCATTGTGCTGGGATTCGTGATAATGGGCACCGGCATATTTTCCCAGGTGTTGGTCGAAACGATGCTCCCATTCGTACTGATCGTGTAGCTTGCCATCTGATCCGGCCCAAAGTTTCCAAAAGGCAAGTCGTCTTCCGAGTACATCAATACGGCCAAGTGTCCTGTCGGGTCTGCCTGCGAAAGCAACGGAAAGTAGTAATAGGGGCCGGACGGATCGCCTACAGGGTCAGTTTCTTTAAAGGCATTATTAACCTCCAGCGCACCCCCAGGTACCTTAGTGAACGAAGAGAATTGCGTGCAACAGTACTCCTCCCAATAAAACTGTCCATACGCGAATTCATCATTCGAACTGATCGTCGGAACAGTGCTATCACCGGCGCTGCCATCGGCAAAACTCTCATACTCCATGGAGTTGAGAAACGTCAGCCCTCCGTTCGATTCGACTTGATAGGTCTGCCATGCGGCACAAGTGGTATTGCCCGGTTGGTATTGAGCGCCAAAAAGTTGAAGATAGAAATACTTCCCAGTGTGATCTAACACCGCGCCATTGGAAGCACCGTTATAGCTGGTCGCTCCACACTCTTCGCCATCGAAATCCTGGGAGTTGACCACCGACGCTTGCTTGCCAACTGCTCGATTGGACTCGATCGTGTAAGTGTGGATGTTCGTAACGCCAACGCTGATCAGGTACTTCCCGTTGACACCTTCCATTTGCCCTGAGTCTGCGAATGGAGACCCTTTCACCATGGTGAGCTTCCCGGCAGCGGTTGCCGCGAAGACATCAACACCTTGCGATGTCTGCACGTAGACGTTGGCAATTGTGGCAGGGGTGGTCTCTGGAGTTGGTGCGGTTGTCTGACTGATGGTTGGAATTGCAAACGCAAGGCAAACGATGAGCGTGAGCCCAAAGGCTGTGACTCGTAAAGTCATTTCTTATTCCTCCTTGTTTTCGTGGATGAGTCGCATCAGCGCGGGGGAAGCTGAGGCAGGGAAAGTATACGCCAGTTCAAGAAACACCGCGCCAACGTGTTCCCTTCCGATCCAGACACAAGCGCCTGGGGCGCGTGCGAGGGCTCTGGACGGGGTAGGACGAGCCGCTGGGATGGATGCAGGCTGGACTCATGCTGGTGGCGTCTGACTGTCATTGCTGTGTACAGGTTGGTTACTGACGAATAGCCACTCACCAACAGGCACCTCCACCCGACTGTATTGAGGCCCGCTGGTTAAATTGACTTCGACCTCAGGCCAAACTAGTCCTCCGAATTCCAAAGTCTGTCGATCAACAACTCTTTGAAAAACACGCTCCGCTCGGTACTGGTACGTGGTTCCCATCGCGCAACGCTGGTGATTGCCGATTGCCTTCGCTTTGAGTCGCAGTGCAACGACCCCCGCCCTTGCATTTTCTTTTTTGAAACGCTGCAAGGGCAGGAAATACACGAACCATAAGACAAATCTTGAATTCATTTATTCGTCCAGAACAATCACGCTGGTCGATTCAGGAATCGAGTACGGCGAACCCGATGCTTCCTTGATCTCGCCTGAGGTTACCGTGTAGACATACAGCTTTCCGTTGCCCAGAGCATACAGATGGTTCGCCTTGTCCCAGCCAAACTCTTGGATATTCGATCCGTCCTGCAACAGTTCGCTGTACGTGGTAATCGGACCGCTTCCATTGAACTGGAAGATCTGAAATCCCTGGGAGAAGCCCACGGCCAAAAACTTGCTCGTCGGATCGATGCTCATTGCATTTAGCTCGTAATTCCCCGCGAACACGACTTGAGGCATATTTTCTGCAGTGCTCGTGGTGGTCAGAGTGCCGTCCGATTCCGCCGTATAGCTAGCCAGATACCAGTAGCCAAAAACCGGTCCGTTGTCGCCACCTTGACCGCTGATGGCCTGCAGCGCCACCGCCAGATGATTGTCATTGTCGGGCGCGAGGACTCCCGCGCAGAAGGGATAACCATTAGAACCGGGCATCGGAACCAAATTGCTTTGGCCAATGTAGCTGAGCAAGCCGTTGCTCCCGCGCTTGTAGATGTTGATGTCGGACAGGTTGCCATTGTCTTCCTGGCATTCGCCGTCATAGCCATACTTGCCCGAGTCTGTGAAATGCAAACGCGCGGTGTCTCCCTGAGTGGCATCATCAAGATATCCGCCGGATCCGCCCAGGTACTGCGTGTCCCCGTTCGATTCAATGTGAAACGAAAGATAGGGTTCGACGCCATCCGCTTGGCAGTTGATGCTCTGCTGAACATAGATCGTGGACCCTGCGGAATCGACCTGCAAATCCGGATAGTCCACCGGCGCCGCACAATCTTCGGGCTGCCAGTTCGCGGGATTGATCGAATAGGCTTTGGTCAGCGATCCCTTCGAGTTGATCGCGTAGCTGGTCAGCTTATTGCCGCCTTCGTTGGCGGTCAGCCCGAACAGAAACTTCTTCGTGACCGACAAGTCGGTCACATCGGTGTTGGCAAAAGGCGATCCTGGCACCGGCGTCAGCTTTCCGCTGGAGGATGCGGCAAAACCGTCAATGTGCGTGGGACGGGCGACGTAGACATAGGCGACAGGGGAACTTGCGGATGCGGGGGGTTCGGTTCGGGCATAGGTTGCTGCCGCGGGAAGCAGCGTGAACAACAAGGCAAGGAACTTCATTGCGCTACGCATCAGTGATCCTCCTGAGGAAAACAGTTGGGTGGGCCTGTTTGAATCCCATCCGAGTCTGCACGGGGTAGATGCCCGCGAAAAGAGCTTAGCCAGGGTAAACATGGTGAAATCTTTTGTTTTCACTTGCCCCGCAACGCTCGTAAGTCAGCGCAAGCCGATTCCGAGTTGCCGATTCGTCGCTCTTTGGGAATGACCCCAACAATGCAAGCGATGACTTCATCATCACCATGTGGCCGCACCTCACAAGAGTCTAGGCTGTCGCCACTGTCACATCTGTGTAGAACCGCTCACGGGTGCCTTCTGCGCCGACGATCTGGCAGCCCACGGCTCACTCGGCATCCAGCGATCGCGCTGAGAAGCTTGTCGTGGCTTGTTTCGGATCGATCCTTAGTGGGGCCAGGTCAGCCCCAGGGGCCAGCATTGCGGTCGATCCCGCGATCAGATAATCTTTTCCCATGACCAAGCTGGTCGCAAATGCCGCCATCCTGCTCAGTGGATCAGTTCTGATGCCTGGAGGGCCTGATCGCAGTAGCCATCGTGCTCCTGGGCGCGTGCTTCGTGGTTCTGCTGCGCAAGCTGAATTTTCGCCTCGCTCGCAGCGCTGCGAATGTGTGAACGACAGGACGGGAATGCCATGACCGTTTCCAGGGGACGGCATGATGCATGAGGAACCAGGTGGCTCTCTCACAAACGAGCCACTTGTCAGAGGGGTACTGATCACAGGGCTGGTATCTCTGGGTGTGAATGCCCCTACGCATAGAGTAGAACGGGTGTAGACTTCCGGCATGGATTCCCAACTTCCAGAGTCATTGCCTAGGGGATGGACGATGCAGCAGTGCCCGGAGTGCTACATGGTTTTCGCGCTGCCGCCAATTGGAGACCGGATCGGGGAGAAGGCGCTCGAAAAGGTGGCCCTGGAACTCAAACGGCATTTTGAGCAGAACCATCCCCAATGAGCCGACTGGCACTCTGGACTAAGTGTTGCTCTCTGACCAAATATGAGCCAACAACCGAGGGAGTGCTGATCGCAGGATTCGTACCCCTCGGCACACAGGAAGTCCGCATCATCTCAGCCGGTAAAAATTGAGTTGACCGATACATCCGTTCTGCCTGAGATCGTCATCCAATCAGGGACCGAGTTGGGAGACTTTGGCCATTGGCTTCACGCAGCGAAACGAGAGTTCTAGTCGTTGACGATGAGCAGATCGTCGCCGACACTGCGTCGGCAGTTTTTGCCAGCGCAGGGTTCAACAGTCGCGCCGTTTACTCTGCTGAACAGGCTCTCGAACTGATTCCGCAATGGGTGCCAAACCTAGCCGTCATTGATGTGCGTCTTCCAGGGATGAGCGGTATTGACTTGGCGATTCGACTGAAAGGAGAGTATCCAAGGTGCAAATTGTCGTTGTTCTCGGGGAACATCGACACCGCCGATCTGTTGGATTCCGCCGAGCACGCAGGCCATTCGTTCGATGTGCTGGCGAAGCCTGTTCATCCAACAGAACTCCTGCAGCTGGCCGTCAATCTGCCTCCAGTTCTCGGAGAGGCATAGCCCTGGAGGGCTGGACTCTGATACAGAGAGCAATCGTGACCAGACGTGTAAACAGGGCTGAAGGAAAAGCTCCCCCAAGGACAATATTGAACAGACAAGCCTTCGGATGCTGGGTATATTCATGAGTCACGACAAATCCAGCTCCAGGAGGAAGTCACCATGGTCCACCAATACATGCCGAATTTCCCCCATAGGCTTAACCCCGATGGCTCATACGATTCAGTCTGCACATTGTGTCTGTCAACCGTTGCCACCGCAAAGAGTGAAAGAGAGCTGACCCCGCACGAGAAGAACCACATCTGCGATGAATTGCATGTGTATCAAGTTAGTCAGTTTGCGCGAAGGGGCATGAGCCTTGTATTGAGGTAGAGATTCCAGTGCGGACGACTTATTGATTTCAGAATCATTTTGCTGGTCGGCGTTGAGCACCCGGCCCGGATGGCGGCACCACGGTTAGGTTATTGACGCCGATCACGATTATGTCTCAGGCGTCAAAACGCTCCTTTATCGATGCGTTGCCACGGCTGCCCCTGCCTCCTCCGAGCCCTGGGGCAGCCGAGCGTTTGGAGGCTTATCTGTTGCCAGCTCAACTAGGATTAGCTACACCTAGAGCCGATGGTTGAGCCCTTCAATGCGCAAGATTTCGCATGCCCTACTTGTGGTGCTGCATCCTCAAGAACCGTGTCCGTTGCGTGGAGGCGACGTGCGGTTCCAATCTCATGTGGAGCGTCTTGAATGGGCAAGGGCAGCGTGATGTGTAGCTGTGACGACTGGGACCGCCAATTTCACTTTGCCATGTCGGCGACCACTCTAAGACTCACTGGGCAGAGGTAGCAGGTGATGTGTCCGAGATATTTAGACAAGCTAGTTGCTTTGCAAGGGAAATAGGAATTAGCCAAAACGCGACATTATCTCAAGGTCGCGACGAGCCTTGATGAATTCAACACTCGACGGTCCTTCGGTTGATGGGACTTAATGGATCTGCTCAATTAAAACTTCAACCGAAGAACCGACCGACGAGTCATCGAGGAGAGAGCATTGCTGCATCCTCTTACTGGCTGACTATTACGCCGTTCATGCCATCAGGATAGAAGCCGCCCGAAGACTTGCCACCGCCGTAGACGATATTCAAGACCTGAGAGGTCGTGCGCGCAATGGCGAGGGCATCGCTGTTCACGGCATAGGGTGTCTCTGGGGTTGGTGGCACGTCAAGCGAATCCACAGCAGGACTGATTACGCCTGTAATGATGCAGCCCAGGCGGATCGCGCCAGCATGGAAGGCTTCGACACTCAGGATGGCTCCTGCCGCCCCCAAATATGCCTTGCTGCTAATAAGCGGTGCGGCGCCCAGATACGCACTGACTCCGACATCCTCAAACTGCCGTGCCAGCTTTAGCCAGCTGGCGACGCCTGAGAATCCGTAACCGAGGGCATTTAAGTCAATTGCAGGCTTCTTAACTGCGGCAGAACTCAGGGCCGTGCGCAAGAAAACTACGTGGTCAACTTCGTTTTTGCGAAGTGCTGTCGCCGTGGTCGCCATGGGAGAAGCCGAGAAGTTCGGCACTTTGGCGCCGCCCGTTGTGGGGCCAGTCTCGTCTGCTGAAGAGATCACACCCAGTTCGACCAGCGTGGCTCCAAAAGTCGACATGCAATAGAATTCGGCCTCGAGATACTCAAGGTTAAGTGCAAAGTTCAAGATATCCGCGTCGTCGATCGTCACTGCAGCTTGCACGTCTTGCATGCTGGCACCGAATCTGCCGCCGATCATGGCAGCGCTCGCCAGGCCCAATCCGGTAATTCCTGCACCTTTCAGGAAGGCGCGACGGTTTGCTGCGGAATTGCTGTCAACTTCCAGTTTCATCAGGTTCTCCTTTGCTTGTTTTTCGTGCGGTTATGGCATTGCGCGGAGCTTCTGTCCGCGCGCTACACTTAGCAGAAAGTGGGAGGAAATCAAAGATCTTCGCCTGTAACCGCTTAGCAGCTCATCCTTCCGCTGCGGCGCCCGTGGCCTCCTACTGCAAGAACGCACGAGGTTGTAATTTGGATTGCCCGCAACGGAAAAGTATTTCGAGGCCGTACCGGAATCATTCATGATTAACTACTTGTCAGAGGCTAACCTGTCTATCTCAAGTCAGCGAGAGTGCCTGTCAACACTCAAGGCACATTGGCGGAGTTTTGAATTTGGCCAGGTAAACCTGCACGACATTTAGATCGAATTGAGTAGAACGTTACTCCTCCGAAAGAGCCACCTTGCGGCGATGGGTGGGGCGTGTCTCTCATCTGTGGAAGCTGATCGGCAGGTGTGTAAGTTTAGCCAGCGGATTCCATGACGACGCATGGATAATGATGATGCACGCGCGCCTCCTCTCGCAGAGTGACGGCAGGGGACTTCTTGAGGGGAATCTGGAGTCTCTCGCGTGCGTGGCATCCTAATCATCGCACGCGGCGAGGGCATCGGATATCAAGTCAGGGCGGTCTGGGTAACGGTTCATGGACATAATGCGAATCAATGTATCCAATTGCTCAGCACCTCATGCCACTGAATGAAACACTGACTTGACAATCGCAGTCGCCGCTCTTGCCCAGCCGGAGCAATCGGTGAATGCTTGATATCTCACATTCGCGCGGGGAGATCATGCCACAGAGTACGCATAATCGATTGGCCGAACTTCACAACCTTGCCGAGCACTCTCATGATGCTGCTGCTCCCGACAAAGCGGATCATTTGACCCCCCACGAACTCACCAAGCAGGCCGAGGAGCATTCCGAGAAGCCGCATGAGCGCGACGGGGTATTAGCCGCCAAATTTACGAAGCGGAACAAGGCTTAGCGCTTAGGAGTTCAGGCTCCGCCTTCCCGCCGCCGCGGTTGATCTGCATTTTGCGCCCAGCTATGTGTGCGGCTGCTATTTGCTTTCCCGGAAATCGAAATATCGCCCATGTCTGTTCAATTTTGTTGAATTTCTAGACAAAAACTAGCAGCGCATCTGGTGATCCAAATCACAATTAAAGTCCTTCTCCGCGATGTATGCTCCTCGAATGCCCCGAATCCCAGAACTCCATATCGTCTTTGACGCGGACATGAATCCCGTGTCTGCGTCGTGTCGGATGTGCGGGAGTGAAGTGCTCGATCTCGGCGAGGAGGCGGGCGTCTCGGCGAAAGACAAAATCAAGCGGCTCGCCGCCCTGTTTGATATTCACATGATTGGGAACCACTTCGACCAGTACGAGGTTCGCTCAGTGCGGAAGATTCCAACAACATGAGTACCGCACCCCAAGGACACTGCGCAGACGCACGAAAGCCCGGCTGATGTTCTTTATCCCTCGCGAGTCTGACGCGCCTCTGGGTGAGCCTTACTGACCAGCAGGTGGAGCCAGGTGTGCGTAGTCTGTCCTATAGGAGCGGGAGGGCCCGGCTGCAGATGGGGTGGATGAGATGGAAACTGACGAAAGATTGCGACCTCGGATACTGTTGGTAGACGATGACGAAATGGTTCGTGAGTCGCTAAGGGAGATACTGGAGATCAACGAGTTTCACCTTACGACGGCGGCGGACGTTCCCGAGGCGCTTCATCTGATCGACACAGAGCCGTTTGACGTATTGCTCTCCGATTTGCACATGCCCGGTGCTGGCGACGGGTTCACCGTGATCAGCGCGATGCGCCATAAGAACCCGAACGCGGTCACGTTGCTGTTCACCGGCTATCCAGCATTGAAGGAGGCAATGAACGCCATCCTATTGCAAGCGGACGAAATCCTGGTGAAGCCGATGCCCATTCCTGAGATGGTCGCATTGATTCGCGAGAGATTGGACAAGCGTGTGGCGAGGAGGCCCACAAACACAGAGCGGGTGGCTTCCATATTGGAACGTGATGCCTCTGTCACTATTGCCAATTGGCTTTCAGCAGTGAATGCCGACAGCGAGCTGAGTCAAGTACCTCTTAGTAATGTGCAACGTACAGGACACCTTCCGCAGTTGATTCGAGAGCTTGTTTATCGATTGCGCGTGCCGCGTAGTCTCGGGACGAAGCAGCCATCGGAAGGGGCTGTCTTGCACGGCAAAGTGCGCTGCTCACAGGGTTATTCCATACCGATGATTGTTGAGGAGTCGCGCATCCTGCAGGTCAGCATATTCAATACCTTGCAAACCAATCTGAGGGTTGTGGATTTCAGCCTGCTCCTGATTGACGTAATGACCATCGCGGACGAAGTCGATTCGCAACTGAAACAGACAATCGTGAGCTTCTCAGCATCGAGCGAAATGGCTGCGGCATAGACAGTGGGCGTTCGTCCCGATCCTTCCCCCCAGGTTGACCTACGCGCGTTGCTTTTTTGGGCGGCGTGAGGTGACGGCAGGAGAATCGGGGTAGTGTCCTAAAAGTGCTCTGATGGGTCGCTTAACACTTCTTCGCTCACCGGGCATACAAAGAAGCTGAATTTTGCGAACCCAGACTGAATCAATTCCTCGGGAAGTTGTCTCAGCACAAGCGGCAAATTGTGTACCTCGCAAATAGGTGGATTTGAGCCCTTCACTTGAAAGCATCGTTGTTCCATGCTGATGCCCCGGCGAGACGGTATTTCCTGTCAGGTAACAGCAGACAATCACGAACGCGAAATGGGACGGCGGGCTGTTCCCTGGGATGGGAGCCAGTGTCACATGTATGCCATTGACACCTGCCAGTGTTCGGCATAACGTGACCAACAATCCCTATATCGATTGCGTTGTCACGAAGAGCCCCTTGCCTCAGCTTGGGCTTTCGTGTGCCTGGGACATTATGCGCGGCTAGACCAATCAGGATTTGCTACACCTAGAGCCGATGGCTGAGCCCTTCAATGCGCAAGACTTCGCCTGCCCTACTTGTGGGGCGCATCCTCAAGGACGGTCGGTTAGCATCGTTGCGCAACGTCAGCATGATGAGTGGCTGTGACGGCTGGGACCGCCAATAGATAGCCCTACCGACGAGCTTAGACTGGTAGGGGCTAAACCTCTTCGGTAATCATGCATGCACCCACAGTTATGCGCGATAGTCGTCGATCTTGATGGCACCAGCGATGCAGCCCACGTATGCAGCCATGCTCCTGGCGATGGATTCGGGCAGTTCCCCTTTGAGCGCGATGTCACTGACCGCAAGCCGCCCACCTGGCTTGAGAATGCGCGCAATCTCACGGAAGACGGCGGGCTTGTCCGCTGCAAGGTTCAAAACGCAGTTGGAGATAACGCAATCGACTGAAGCATCGGGTAATGGGATGCTGTCTATGGTGGACTGGTAGAACTCCACGTTGGTGTATCCGCCAGAAGCCGCATTCGCTCGCGCGCGTTCGATCATGGCCGGCGTCATGTCGATGCCGATGGCCCGGCCCTCCGGTCCTACCATCCTCGCGGCCAGAAATACGTCGAGGCCACCGCCTGAGCCGAGGTCTACGACAACTTCACCAGCGCGCAAGTGGGCAGTCGCCGTAGGATTGCCGCACGACAACCCCATGTTGGCCTCTGCCGGTATCGAGGTCAGTTCCTCAGCAGAGTATCCGAAAGCCTCTGCGACAGCCTTTACACCGGCATCGTTGCTGGAAAGTGTGCTCTCTGCGACCGCGCCATACTTCGACCGGACGGAATCAAGAATCTCTGCCATGCCTCACCTCTTACATATTCGTCTATGCGAATATATCTATTGAACACGCATTCGTCAAGGCGTATACATTAGATATGGCTCGCACCAAACAATTCGATCTGCCCAAATTCTTTCAGGCGCTCGGTGATTTAACTCGCCTCCGTCTGCTCAACCTGATGGGAGAGAAGGAGGTCTGTGTCTGTTACTTCGTAGAGATTCTGCGCGCACCCCAGCCAAAGATTTCCCGGCATCTCGCGTATTTGCGGAATGCCGGCATCGTTTCGCCTCGGCGCGAAGGCAAATGGATGCACTATCGTATCGTCGTGCCGCCGCACATTGGGGCATCACAGGTGCTCCAGCAGACGCTCGACTCTCTGAAGGAGGACAAGGCAATGCAGGCAGACCGAGCGCGTCTCACAAAGGCTTGTTGCTCACCGACGAAGTACGCACTGGGTGGAGCTCCGCTTCCGAATGGTGTCTCTAAGCAATGCTGTGAGGCTTGCTGACCTATGAGTTTTATCCATGGCGAGGGACGAGGTCAGGCAACCCTATTTCCGGTCGTATTGGAGGACCTGATTCCGCTTGACCATATGTGTCGCGTTATCGACGCGTTTGTCAGCACACTTTCCATGTCGCAACTTGGATTCGAGCGTGCGCAAGCTGCCGAAACTGGGAGGCCAGGCTACGATCCGCGCGATCTGTTGAAGCTCTACCTCTACGGCTACCTGAACCAGATTCGCTCGTCGCGGCGTTTGGAAGTCGAGTGTCGCCGAAATGTCGAGCTTATGTGAATTCTAGGGCGCCTGTTTCCAGACCACAAAAGCATCGCAGAGTTCCGGGTGCACCGCGAAGCAGTCACGGCGGCTGGCGCGGAGCTAGTTCGCTTTGCGAAGAGCTGCGGTCTAATACGGGGCGAGTGGATCGCTATCGATGGCTCAAAGTTTCGCGCTGTGGCCAGCATCGACAGCACTCGCGAACGACTCGCTCTACAACGCTATCTCGACAACATGGAGGAGGCGGACGACGAACAACAGGCAAGCATCGATCCATCTGCCGTGCAAGCTGCGCTAGAGAAGCTAAAGCAGCATCCTGAACCTGAGGCCGGCTTCATGTTGATGCGTCAGACCTCTCTACCGGCATACAACGTCCAGACTGCCGTCGACGCGGAAAATGCACTAATCGTGGCACACGCTGTGGTACTCGATGCATCTGATATCCGTTGTCTGAAGCCCATGGCCGAGGCCGCAAAGAATGCACTTGAAGTAGATTGGTTTCAGGTCGTAGCCGACGCTGGTTATTCCAATGGAGAGCAGGCGGCACAATGCGAAGCTGCAGGCATGACGCCGTACGTTCCCGTCATGCGTACAGTGAACAACCAGGGCGATGGCACACTGTTCGGGCGTGAAGATTTTCGCTACGAACCCGACACTGATAGTTATCTCTGTCCCGGCAACAAGAGACTTCTACGCAAAAATACAAACCATAAAGATCGTTACATCATGTACAGGGCTTCGTCACTCGACTGTGGTGCCTGTTCGCTCAAGTCGCGTTGCACCCAGGCTCCGAGACGTGGCTTAGCTCGCCATCTGTATGAAGAAGCGTTGAACCGAATGCAGGAGCGGTTGACGCCAGAGGCAATGAGGCTACGTCGGTGCACGGTCGAACATCCCTTCGCAACGATCAAGTACCGCATCTTCGGACACCCGCGTCTCCTAATGCGTGGGTTGTCCGGTACGAAGGTCGAAATCGGACTCGCGACGATGGCTTACAACCTCAAGCGCATTACAACGTGCTCGGCGCAACCAAACTAACGAAAGCCCTTCATCAGGCCTGAAAGAGCGCAGAGACCGAACCCGCAATTCGAAATCCTGAGCAAGTCAGTGAGAGCGTTTGCGCCCTCCTAAGATCTCCTGAACTGAGTTTCGTAACGACCTCGCTTGGCGTCCGCATCGGTCTTCGACTCGTGGGTTTCGTTCGAGCGATTCTGGCCGTGAAAATCCACCGTCGGATTGCCGGGATCGTCCGGCGGTGTGCCATGCTTGCCGTCCTTCGGCTCAAAACTCTTCAGACTCGCCCAGGCTTCCAGCAGCGTCCCGTCAACCGTAAAGTGCTCGTCCGAGACCAGCCCCGCCACGCGCGCACGCTCCACCACCTGGGCCAGAAACTCCTTGGCCACAGCCGCTTCCAGCAGCCGGTCGCGGTTTTTCGTGAAGCTTGTCGCGTCCCACACCTTCTCGTCCAGGTTCAGCCCCACAAACCAGCGGAACAGGATGCTGTAATCGATCTCCTCCATCAGCAGCCGCTCGCTACGCACAGAGTAGAGCATCTGCAAAAGCTGCGTCCGCAGCAGCTTCTCCGGCGGGATCGACGGCCGGCCGCCCTCCGCATACATGGCATCGAACAGCGGCGACATCGACTCCAGAATTTCATCAGTCATGACCCGAACCGCGCGCAGAGGATGCTCCTTCCGCACCCTCTGCTCCGGCGACAAATAACTGAACATACTCGCTTGCTGATGATCGATTCCGCGCATGCTTCTTTCTTACCCAATCATGCTGTGAAATTGAAGTGGCTTTTTCAGCACCCTGCTAGAGCTGAGACCCTACCGAGAAACGATTGCGGAACCTGGAGCAAAACTCTGATAGGAGACACCCAGAGAACGCCCTTGCCGAGGCTGCGACCAGGGTAGGTGCCTGTCCGTCGGGCTTCTTGAGGGGGGATTTGCTGGCGGTCGCACTCCTAGGTTTCGCTGGGCGATTTCCGCTGACGATATAAACCGACGAAATTGATAGTTGATCCGCCGGGTAGAACTGACCCGGCGGATCGAATGCAAGACTTTCCGGCCTAAGGGATGCGGATGACCGTGCTGATCCGGAAGGTCGAGCTGTTCGCGAGAACATATTGGCCGTCAACCATGCGCCATTCGTAGCCCCTCGGCGGCGGCTTCAAATGATGCTCTTTGTAATCGACTTTTTCGGCGCGATCCCAGTCTTCGTGTTTGAGAACTGCCCCCTTCCTCCACTCCTTGTGTTGCACGTATTGATGGATATCGTGATGGTCCTGGGCAACGGCGATGCTGCCACTGAGGCTCGCTGAAAGGATCGCCAGCGCCAACGCAGTGTGAAGCTTTTTCATAGAATCTCCTGTGGTGGTTGGATGCAAATAATGGATGCCAGCGAAGGCGTGATGCGCGAACCTGTAAAGAACGAATACATGCCGAATGTCGATGCAGAAGGGAACTGCCGACCGGTTGGGGCAGCGTATTGCATGCAACTGCATAGCGAATTCGGGAACCATTTTGGGAACCAATGGTTCCCGATTCCTGTACCTGTTCCTGCTACGCTGTGCAGTCTGTCTTTGTCTGTAACTTATTGATAATTAGTCTCTTAAGCCTCTAAGTTCAATGTTATCAACTAGTAAACTTTCGCCTTACTTTCTCTTTAAAAGGGCGTTGCTCTACCAACTGAGCTACGAGCTCGAATAAGGCCGCTCATTCCAAGCTACCACAATGGCATGACATTTACCCCGGAACGAGAAGACTGCCGGCCGGGTGTGGGCCGGCGCCTGGGCTGGAACAGCCGAGCCATGAAACGCCTAATAGCATATTGGCAAGACACAATGGCAAGACGTGGCAAGTTGGTAAATCCGCTCGCGAAATGCAGGATACTCATCCTATGCCAGCCGATCGGATTCCGGGCAAATTAAATAATGCTTTCGATGGCCATGGCCGCGCCTTTCCGGCCTTTTCGCCGGTCAGATGCATGATGGGAATTGCCCCTTTCCCATGGCAAGAAAGTGGTACTTAGGTCACGTTTGAAGTGTTATTGTTCTGACAACAGCGTGCGGCTAGGATTCGGGATGACCAGACTATCCATTTTCGTGTGCAGGGCTCTGCTTTTCCGACCGCGACGTCCAATGCCACGAGGTTGAATCCAGGTGGAGAGGCTTGGCAGCGACGCGTCGAAGAGGCCCCGATGAAGGATCCCAATCAACTGAGCGAGCCGGAGGGAACGCCCGAGGACATAGCCACGCTGTATTCCTGGGCAAATTTGCATGGTGCGAAGTACCGGGATTTCTCCGCGGCGCGGGCGCAGACTCGCGAGACGGCCCGGTTGCGCGCGGAACAGGCATTGACTGGCCAGGGGATCGAAGGAGAGGGCGGGACAGGCTTGGACGAAGGCCCGGCGGCCCCGGCTCCGGAGATACAGAGCGCCACGGAACCACACACCGCCCATGAAAACCCGCGCGAAATCGAGGGGTTGGACCTTTCCACACAAGAAGAAGCTCGGGTTGCTGAAGAGGCCTCGTTCCATGCCGAATGGGTAGCGGCGCATCAAGCTGCTGGACGGGCTGCCGAACAGGCGCGCGAAGAGGCTCGGCAAGCCGCCGAACTGGCCGCGCAACAGGCGTCCGAAGACGCGGCAAAGGTGAAGGCGGCAGAAATCCGGGCTGCCCAGGTCGAGGCTGACCGGGTCGAGGCTGAAGGGATTGAAGCTGAAAGGATTGAGGCGGCGCGCGCCGCCGAGCAAGCGGCGAAGATGGAAGCGGAGCAAGCCGCCCGGCATGCCGCTGAGAAGGCCGAAAGTGCCGCCCGTGAAGCCGCCGAGCGTGCCGCTCAGCTGGAGGCAACGCACACCGCCCAGCTGGCTGAATTCAAAGCCGCTCAGCGCGCCGCCGAGGAAGCGGCGCACAAGGCCGCCGAGCAGGCCGCGCAACTTGAAGCGCAACTTGCAGCGGAGCATGCGGCACGCATAGAGGCCGAGGAAGCCGCCAGGCGCGCGGCAGAGGAGGCCGTCAGGCAGGCGGCGCAGCTTGAGGCACAACGTGCCGCAGAGTTGGCGGCACGTTTGGAGGCTGAGCAGGCTGCCCTCCGCGCTGCGCAACAGGCCGAACAGGAAGCAGCGGAGCGAGCCGCCCGGCTGGCCGCTGAGCAAGCCGAAGCAGCGCGAGTGGCGGAGCAGATGGCCGTGCAGAAGGCAGCCGAAGAGGCAGAAGCCGCTCGAGTGGCGGAACAGATGGCCGCGCAGAAGGCAGCCGAAGAGGCCGCCGCGCGTGCCGCGCAACAACAGGCTGCAGAGAAGGCAGCGGAAGTGGCGACGCAACTGCGAGCCTGGCAACAGCCTGCGCCGGAGCGTTCAACCGCATCGCCGTTCGCACCTGCGGCTGCGTCCGTGGCATCGCCGGCACAAAGGTTCGATTTTGACCATCCGGCGCCACCTCGCGAGCAACCGCAGGGGCCGGGCGCCAACTTGCCGTTGAGTGAACCGCACAAACAAGCGCATTCTGAGCCGCACTACGCGACGCAACAACCACCATTGCACGAGGAGAGTTCTATGCCGCCCCGGAATCCGTGGGCTACGCCCGACATGCCGGAAGCTGCGGGCAAGCCCGCCTGGCTGACGCAAGACCGCAATGAAGCTTCGAGCGAAGCTGTCTCTCCATCGTCGCTGCCGGCTACACCGGAAGATACGCTGCAAGGCTCGCGCGACCGGCTGACGTCGCGCTGGTTCGCGCTGCGCGGCATCTTCGACGCGGCGCCGCCTCCGCCCGAGCCGCCTCCTGCTCCCGTGACTGCTCGGGCACCGGCGATGGCGGTCTTTTCGCTGGCCGGCGGGGTGGGCAAAACCAGCCTGGTGGCTACATTGGGACGCGCTCTTTCCGCACGCGGTGAGCGGGTCTTGCTGGTGGATACGGCGGCCTTCGGACTGCTTCCTTTCTTCTTCGGCGCGACGGATCAGCGTCCCGGCTTGCTGCGCACCTTCAGCCCTCCCGGAGTGAGCAGCGACGCGCCGGTTCAGATGGTCACGCTGGACCCGGACGGCATGGGTAACGACGCCAACAGCCAGGAGAGCCTGAGCGGGGAGATCACCAAGTTCTCGCGCGGAGCGAGCCGGGTGATCATTGACTTGGCAACCGCGTCCGGATCGACGACGAGGCGCATCATGCGCATGGCGCCGCTGGTGCTGGTGCCGGTCATTCCCGACATGAATTCGGTGGTCAGCGTCAGCTCCATCGACGCCTTCTTCGAGCACAACAGCAATCCCAACGGCAAGCCCTCAATGCCCTACTATGTGCTGAACCAGTTCGACGCTTCACTGCCTCTGAACCTGGATGTGCGCGAGGTGTTGCGCGAGCAACTGGCGGAACGGCTGCTGCCCTTCGCTCTAAGGCGCACCCCGGCCATGAGCGAGGCGCTCGCCGAAGGCATGACGGTGATGGATTACGCTCCCAACTCCTCGCTTGCGGAAGATTTCTCTACGCTGGCGGGATGGGTGAGGAGCCTGTCTGCACCGGCGACCACGAGTTACCGCGGAGTGCGTTGGAGCGAGCGATGACTGCAACGGGCCTCTGGCAGGAGATCGGGGCCGGGGAAAATGTAATCACCAAGTTTCTTCGCTTTGCTTTCCTGCTCGCGGCCGCGGTGATGTTCTACTTTCTGGCTGTGCTGCCGCTGACCTGGCCGCAGCAGGCAGTTTGCGGACTGCTCACGCTGCTGATGTCGCTGGCCCTGGCGCGCAGTTCGGACTCCTACCTCGTCACCCTTTCGCTGATGATGATGTCCATGTTCTGCACCTTCCGCTACGGCTACTGGCGGCTGACCATGACGGTGCGTTTTTTTCAGGATCCCGCCAATCATTGGGGCGCGCTCGATGCATTCTTCATCCTCAGCCTGGTAGCGGCCGAGATCTACGCCTTCTTCATTCTCTTCCTGGGATACTTCCAGACCATCTGGCCGTTGCGCCGCGCACCGGTCGCGCTTCCCGAGTCGGTGGAAGAATGGCCGCACGTCGACATCCTCATTCCCACCTATAACGAGCCGCTGGACGTGGTGCGCTACACGGCGCTGGGCGCGCTGAACATCGACTGGCCGGCGGACAAGTTGCACATCTACATCCTGGACGATGGTCGGCGCAAGGAGTTTGAGCAATTCGCCTTCGAGGCCGGTGTCGGCTACAAGACTCGGCCCGACAACGCGCATGCCAAGGCGGGAAATATCAACACCGCGCTGAAGACCATTTCCTCGCCGTATGTGGCCATCTTCGACTGCGACCACGTGCCCACGCGCAGCTTTCTGCAGATGACCGTGGGCTGGATGCTGCGCGACCGCAAGCTGGCCATGCTGCAGACGCCGCACCA
This sequence comes from Occallatibacter sp., assembly GCA_049513795.1. Lineage (GTDB taxonomy): Bacteria > Acidobacteriota > Terriglobia > Terriglobales > Acidobacteriaceae > Telmatobacter. The sequence continues at coordinate 20,612 of JBEKVS010000016.1, forward strand.
TTTTTATTCGCCCGACCCGTTCGAGCGCAATCTCGGGCAGTTCCGAGCGATTCCCAACGAAGGGGAACTGTTTTACGGCATTGTGCAGGACGGGAACGATTTTTGGAACGCGACTTTCTTCTGCGGTTCCTGCGCGGTGTTGCGGCGCGAGGCGCTGGATGAGATCGGCGGCATCGCGGTTGAGACGGTGACGGAAGACGCGCATACTTCGCTGCGCATGCAGATGAACGGCTGGGGCACGGCGTATATCAATATTCCCCAGGCGGCGGGGCTGGCTACGGAGCGGCTCTCGGCGCATGTGGGCCAGCGCATTCGCTGGGCGCGCGGCATGATCCAGATCTTGCGCACGGACAATCCGCTGTTCGCGCCGGGGCTGAAGTTTCCCCAGCGGCTGTGCTACTTCAACGCCATGTGTCACTTTCTGTATGCGGTGCCGCGGCTGATCTTTCTTTCTGCTCCGCTGATTTATCTGCTGCTCAATCACACCAATGTGCCCGGCTACTGGGCGGCCATTCTGGCCTACGCCATGCCGCACCTGACGCTTTCGAGCGTGACCAACTCACGCATTCAGGGCGAGCATCGCCATTCGTTCTGGAACGAGATCTACGAGACGGTGCTGTCGCCTTACATCCTGCTGCCCACCATGATGGCGCTGATCAATCCCAAGCTGGGCAAGTTCAACGTGACGGCCAAGGGCGGCGTGGTGAAGCGGACCTTCTTCGATTCGCGCATTGCGCAGCCGTTTCTGATCATGCTGCTGTTCAACATCGCCGGACTGCTGATTGCCATTCCGCGCTACTTCATCTGGGACCGCGACCGGCCGGGCACCGTGATCATGAACGTGATCTGGTGCATCTTCAATGTCATTATTCTCGGCGTGTGCACGGCGGTGGCGCGGGAGATGCGGCAGTTGCGGACCACGGTCCGCATCAGCGTGGTGACCAAGGTGAAAGCGCTCATGCCGGATGGCCGGGTGGTGCACGGGGAGACGATCGACATGTCTTCGGGCGGCACCAGCATTCGCTTCCCGGAGGTGCTGGACCTCAGCCCGCAATCGAAGGTGGCGCTGGTCTTTCCTCCACCAGCTGTCAACACGGAGTTGCCTGCCACCGTGATCTCTGCGGAGGGCTCGGTGTTGCGCGTGCGCTTTGAAGAGTTGAGCATTGCCGAGCAGGAAGTGCTGGCCATGGTGCTCTATTCGCGCGCCGACTCGTGGCTGGGCTGGGGCGAATCGAGGGAGCCGGACGACGTGATGCGCAGTTTGCTCCGCATCTTCGCCATCTCCATGATGGGATTGAAGGGAACATTCGCCAGCCTGCTGTTCAACAAGGAAAAGCGGGATCGCAAGCGGGCGGCTTCGCTTTCCATCGCCCGCTCCGCGGGCATTCTTTTTCTGGCCGCGCTGCTTACCGGATTTGCTCATAAAGTCACGGCACAGACACCGACCGATCGAGCTCCGCTCGAGGCATTCGATGCCGGTCACAGGCCGGAGACCGAGCCGCCTCCGAGCCTTGGGCTCCATTCGAATTCATTGGGAAACGGAGCGGCGAAAGGCGCAACGGTTTCTCCCGGCCAGTACCGCGACACGTTCACGCTCAACGACGCTGGTTCGCCGCAAATCGAATTGCATGGCATCGACAGCCGCGACGATATTTTTTTTACACTGCCGCAGACGCATGTGGTGCGCAGCGCCAAGATTCACGTCTATTACGCGTTCTCTCCCAGCCTGCTGCCGCAGTTGAGCCACATCAAACTGTTGATGAACGGGACACTCTTTGCCACCGTCCAGCCGACGCCCGGCGAACGGGGCGGCTCGGACCCGAAAGACGCCGAGGCTGAGTTCACCATTCCACCGGAACTGCTGGTGCACAACAACGCGCTGACGATCCAGTTCATCGGCCACTACACCATGCAGTGCGAAGACCCGGCCAACACCACGCTTTGGGCGCGCGTGCACCGCAACACGTACATCGAGATGCAGGGCGATCTACTGCCGCTGGCCGACGACCTGAAGCAGCTGCCCATGCCGTTTCTCGATCCAGCGGTAATTCAGCCGCTGAGTATTCCGGTGGTCTTCGCCTCCGCGCCCAGCTTCAAGGCCATCCAGGCGGCGGGCGTGGTGACCAGCTACTTCGGATTGATCTCGGTGAACCGGCCGGTTCGTTTCCCGGTGCACATCGGCCAGCTTCCGCAGGGCAATGCGATTGTGATCTCCGACAGCTCGGGAAACATTCCGCCGGGGCTGGATCTGAACTCGGTGACCGCACCAACCGTGGCCATGCGCTCGAATCCCAATGATCCTTTCGGCAAGATCCTGGTGATTGCCGGGGCGACCGCCGACCAGGCGCTGATCGCCGCGCAGGCGGTTGCCCTGCACAGCGACATGCTCAGCGGTGCGCTGGCGCCTATCGACAGCCTGCGGCTGCCCGACAAGCAGCAGCCCGACGGCGCTCCGCGCTGGGCGAGGACCGATCAGACTATCTCGCTGTGGGACTATGCGACGGCCGAGCAGTTGCAGGGCGACGGCTCGGCTCCGCTCAACGTTTATTTCCGTGTTCCGCCGGACATCTTCTACTCCGAGCGGCCCAACGCCACGCTGCGCCTTGCTTACCGCTATAACTCGATTCCCATCGGGCCTATCTCGAGCATGCAGGTGCGCATCAACAATGCGTTCCTGGGGTCGGTTCCTCTCGTCCCAGGCCAGGAAGCTTCGCGCAAGATGCAGGTCGATGTGCCGGTGCCTGTGGTCAACCTGCGGCCGTTCTCGAACTCGCTGTCATTCGACTTTACCTTCCAACTGCTGAAGAAAGGCGGATGCCAGGACACCACACCGATCAACATGCAGGCGGCGATTCTGCGTGACACGTATCTCGACCTGCGCGGCTATCCGCACTACGCGCCACTGCCCAACCTGGAGACATTCGCCAACGCCGGCTTTCCGTTTACGCGCCTTGCGGACTTGAGCGAGACGACCGTGGTGCTACCGTCGATGCCCACCGAGCAGGAGATCGAGACCTTTGTTACGCTGATGGGCCACTTCAGCCGCCAGACGGGCTTTCCCGCCTTGCGCGTGACCGTGGCCGGAGCCGACGCGTTGCAGAACGGAGCGGGGACAGATTTTCTGATCATTGGTACCGGCGACGATCAACCCGGCTTCGACAAGCTGGGCGGCAATCTGCCCGTGGCTCTGCGCAGCGGCAAGATCACGATTCGCGACACGCAGGGGTTCTTCGCGCCGCTGCACAAGGCGTGGTGGAAGGTGCAGTCCGACGAGCATCAGGAGAGCGGCGACCTCACCGCAGGCAGCGCGCCCGACACGGTGATCGAAGGCATCAAGTCACCCTTTGGCCCGAGCGGCGACCGCAGCATCGTGGCTATTCACCTGAAGGATGCTGGCGCCTTTGAACCGTTCATGGCGGCATTCATGCGCGCGCAGCAATCGAGCGAGGTTTCGGGCTCGGTTTCGGTTCTGCACGGCACGGAGTTTCAGTCCTTCCGCATCGGAGCCGATGTTTACCATGTGGGCGTGCTTCCGTGGTGGACGCGCTTGACGCTGTGGTTCATGGAGGTTCCCTGGCTGGCCGCGGTGGTGGTGATGGTGATGGCCTTCCTGCTGGCCATCTGGACGCGACAATGGTTGCGCGGCAAGGCGCGGCAGCGGTTGAAGATGGTGGAGTACTAACGTACAGGGATTAGGGATCAGGGACTGCGGGACTAGACCCGGGCGTGGTGCAACTTCGCATGAGCGCTGGTTTGCAAATGGCGGCCGCATTGATCCTTCCTGGAGAACTGTTGATATGGGAAGCTGGACATGGCGCCCTGGCAAGCACTGGTTGTTGATGGCACTGGTGCTGGGGCTGTGTCCGACTGGGGGTTGCAACCAGGGTGCGTGGTCGCTGTGGAAGGCTTATGCAGCGCGCTTCATTGACGCGCAGGGACGCGTAGTCGACCGCAGCAGCGGCGACCGCACCACATCGGAAGGCGAGGCGTATGCGATGTTCTTCGCCCTGGTGGGCAACGATCGCGCGAGCATCGACCGCCTGCTGGGGTGGACGCAGGCCAACATGGCCGGCGGTGATCTGCACACGCATCTGCCGTCATGGCTCTGGGGTCATGCAAAAGACGGGCAGTGGAAGACTCTGGACCCCAATTCGGCCTCGGATGCGGATGTCTGGATGGCCTACACGCTGATCGAGGCCGGGCGGTTGTGGAAGGCTCCGGCCTACACGAGTCTTGGCCGCGCGATGATGAACCAGATCGCGAGCAAGGAAATCGCCAATCTGCCCGGGTTCGGCCTGATGCTGATGCCGGGGCCGTCCGGCTTCCAGCATGACCAGGTCTGGACGCTGAACCCGAGCTACGTCCCCGTCTTTCTCTTTGAGCGATTCGCGAAGATCGACCCCGCAGGGCCGTGGCAACAGATTGCGCTTGGCGTACCGCGGCTGATCGAAGGCAGCGCACGGCACGGGTTCGCGATGGATTGGGTGAACTATATTCCCGGCGATGGTTTTTATCCCGCGGTTGGCTTCGAGACCGGCAACAAGGACAGCGAAGTTGGCGGAGGAAGCTACGACGCGATTCGCGTCTACCTGTGGCTGGGCATGACGAATGAAAGCGCGCCCATGCGTGCCCAGATGCTGAACGATCTTCCTGCCATGAGCATCTATCTTGCCGATCATGATGCTCCCCCGGAAAAGGTCAGTGACCAGGGCATTCCGCAGGCGCAAGATGGACCCGTGGGGTTCTCGGCGGCGATGGTTCCATATCTGCGCGCATACCCCGGGTTGGCCAAATTGAGCGCCCTGCAGATGGCGCGCATGGACAAATTGCGTGACCCATCGAGCGGGCTCTACGGGAAAGAGTTGGCCTACTACGACCAGAACCTTGCGCTGTTTTCCACGGGCTTTACGGAGGATAGATTTCGGTTTGGTCCGGCAGGCGAACTGACCGTACAATGGGTACGCTGATGAGCGCGGGTTGCGGGGCTTGGAGAAAAGCTGCGATGGTTGCGGGCTGCCTGTTAATGGCGCTTGAGCACGGGCTTGCTCAAAATCCTCCAAGTCAAAATTTGCCGGCACAAAATCAGACCACTCAAAATCCAACACGCAGGTCGGCGCCGAATTCGGCCGCGGCTACGCGCGGCATCCTGGTCGAGAAGGGTCATGCGCTCGAGGCGCGTGGCCGGCCGGACATGGCCATCCAGCTCTGGCAGCAGATTCTGCTCTCCGATCCCAACAATATTGACGCGCTGGTGGGCATGGCGCGCGATTTGAAGCTGACCGGATCGGACAAAGCCATCGACGCTCTCGACAGGCTGCGCAAGGCGAGCCCCAACAATCCGGATATTGCCAGGATCGAGGCGTTGCAAAGCACGCGCGCGGAGAACGATCAGCTTCGCCAGGCGGGCGAGCTGGCGCGCCAGGGCAAGGCCGACGATGCCATGCGCATCTACAAGCAGCTTTACGGCGATCGTCCACCGGATGGGGACGTTGCGCTTGCCTACTACGAGACCCTGAACGCTGCGGCCAATGGCAAGCAGGAGGCAATCGCCGGCATGCGCGCGCTGGCACAGCGCAATCCGGGCGATCCGCGCTACGCGTTGCAGCTCGCTATCATGTTCACCTACGACGCGAAGACGCGGGCGGAAGGCATTCGTCTGCTCAAGCAGCATCCCAAAGACGCAGACGCGCAGGCGGCTCTGCGACAGGCGATTGTCTGGGATGCGGAAAACCCGGCGTCCGCGCCTGAATTGCGCGAGTATCTGAAAGATCATCCGCAGGATGCGGAGATTGCCGACCGGCTCAAGGATGATGAGGCCAAGCTGGCGCAGATGAACTCGGGCATCGCGCATACGCCGGCTGAGCGCGCGGCTTTTGCAGCCCTCAACGCCCACAAGCTGGATGAAGCGGAGAGGCGCTTCACCGAGCTTCTTATCCAAGACCCGAAGAACGGACGCGTCGCCGCGGGCATGGGTTTTCTGCGCATGCAACAGAAGAACTTCGGCGGCGCCATCAGCTACCTGACGCAGGCTGAAGAGAACGGCTACAAGGCGCGCACAGTCGAGGACGCGCTCGACACATCGCGCTTCTGGTTTCAGATGGGTGCAGCGGCGCAGGCGGTGGACGACAATCAACTGGATGTGGCCTCGGCCAAATATCGCGCGGCTCTCGAGATGCGTCCGCGCTCGCCGGAAGCGCTCAACGGCTTGGCCGGGTTGCTTACCAAACAGCAGCAGTTTCCCGCCGCTGCCGCGATCTATGAGCAACTGACAAAGTTGCAGCCGGGTGCGAGCGCGGGCTGGCTGGGACTGTTTCTTTCTTACGCGCGAAATAGTCAATATGACAATGCGCTGACCGTCGAGGCGCGCTTTCCCACCGCGGTGCGAGCGACGCTCGATAAAGATCCTGCATATCTGAGCACACTGGCCGGCGTCTACCAGGCGGAGAACCGCAACGCCGATGCCGAACGGGTGCTGGCGCAGGCCCTGGCTCTGCCTTTTCCTGACAACGGGAGCTCGCTCAAGACCGACACCAAGCTCGAGTACGCGGGAATCCTGATGCAAGCCAAGCGCTACGATCAGGCGTCGACCCTGTATGCGCAGATGCTCAGCGAGGACGCCGGCAACCTGTCGGCATGGATGGGCATGATCAGCGCGCATCACGCGATGGGGCAGGACACGCAGGCCATCGCCGACGTGCAGAAGATGCCGCCGGCCACCTACGAGGCCGCGCTTGCCGACGCCGGGTTTCTGTCCATCTTTGGAGCGATCTACGAACAGGCCAATCAGCTTGAAGTCGCGGAGGGATTTCTGGAGCGGGCGGCCAAGCTCGCGAGCGCTTCCGGCATTCAACCCGGCGTTGGAATCCAACTGCAGCTAGCGGGCATCTACCTGGCGCGTGACAAAACTGATCAGGCTTACGCGATCTACCACCAGGTGCTCCAAACCAACCCCGATCGCGTGGATGCGTGGAAGGGCCTGATCGCCGCGCTGGAGGCCACGCATCGCGACGGTGAGGCGCTGCAGGAGATGGCGCAGCTTCCTGCGCCGATAAGAACCAAGCTCGAAGCCGATATCGAATTTGTGCAGACCGAAGCGGGCCTCTATGCCGCGACGGGAGACCTGACGCGCGCCGCCGATGCGATGAATCGCGTGCAGGCCCACTATGCCAGGCTGCACACCGAGCCGCCTTCGAGTGTTGAGATCCAGAACGCGTGGCTGCTCTACAACACGCACAACGACCGGGTGCTCTATCTGACGCTGATGCGTCTCGGCGGGCGCGCTGACCTCACCATCCAGCAACGTGAGACGGTGCAGGAGATCTGGGCTGACTGGAGTGTGCGCCGCGCCGCGGCTGCGATGGACAACGGCAACACGCAGCGCGCCGTGGATATACTCGATGCCGCGGCGCAGGCCTTTCCCGATAACCTGACCGTGCGCAAGGCCGTGGCGGGCGGATATGTGCAGGTGGGCCGGGCCAAGGAGTCGCTGGCGATCTTCAAGACCGTTCCCATGCAGAACGCGTCGGCGGGCGACTTTCAAGGCGCGGTGGGCGCGGCGCTGGCGGCGAACGACAAGAACCAGGCCGAATTGTGGCTGCGCCAAGCCCTCGAGCGTTTTCCGCGGGACCCGGCGATTCTGGCGCTGGCCGCGCGTTACGAGCAGGCGCGCGGGGACAATCAGCGCGCGGCGGACTACTATCGCGCTTCGCTCGCCGCCATGCCGGCTGCTTCGCCTGCGCAGAAGCTGGCCCACGTGCTCGACTATCCCGATCAGCAAGCTAGGGCCCGCAAGGTTGTTACCGCGGCCGATTTGCAGCATTTGCTCGATCCGGATTACGAACCGTTTGCCAGGACTACAAAGCTGCCGCCGCTGCCGGCTTATGGCGCCGATCCTTATAACGGCTCTGCGCCGGTGGTGCTCACGCCCCTTCATGCACCCGCTCAGCCGGATCCCAGCTTAAACGCACCCGTAGAGCATGGCTCCGATCACGATCTGCCTCGGCCCAATCCTGCGGCGACGAGCCAGGGCGGCACGCCGGTCTATACACCGCAATCCTGGAATCGGGCGGCGACACACGCTCTGACGCTGCTGGCCAGCGCGCAAGGGGTTGATAGCGGCCAGAAGTTATTTGACGCAGGGCCCAGCAATCGAGGCATGCGGCGCCGGGCAAGTGACCGTCCGCAGTTGTTGGCTGCTACATTTCAAATCAATCCGAAGCAGCGGCTTCACTCATATGCAATGGCCCAGCGCGGCGATTACTTTCGCGCCGCGTCTTTTGTTTCGAGCGCCGCGTCTCTTGCTCGCGTTCGCATTCATCCTGAGCCGCGTGCCACGATCGAAGCGCAGCAGGCTACGCTCGGACAGGCGCCGGTGTCTTCGCCGGCTGCAGGCCAACCGGCGCAGCTTTCCGCCGACGCTACGCATTCGCTGGCTTCCGATTCCTGGAAGGGATTGATTTTTTCCCTCATGGCTGTCAACCGGAATGCCGAGGCATTGCAGGAACTGGGCAAGATTCCTCCCGATATTCGCGCGCAACTTGAGTCCGACATCGAGTTCGAGCAGGGAGAAGCCAGTCTCTACATCGCGGCGGGCGACGTTCCCCATGCCACCGACTACCTGAATCGCGTGGAGAGCTTTTATCTGCTGCACCGCGCGCCGGTGCCAGCGGGCTTGGAAGTGCAGCATGCGTGGCTGCTGTATAACGCCGGCGACGATCGTGCTCTTTATCCGGTGCTGACGCGGCTCGACGGGCGGAGCGATCTGTCGCCGGCGCAACGGGAGCAATTGCAGACCATCTGGGCCAACTGGGCGGTGCGCCGCGCGGATGCGTGGATGGATCATGGCAGCCTGCTGCGCGGCGTGCAATTGTTGCAGGCGGCCGAACAGAACTTCCCCAACAATATGAGTGTGCGCGCCGCTGTGGCCGGAGCTTACGCGCGCATGGGCCGGCCCACCGACGCGCTGGCCCTGTTCAAGACCATCCCTTTGCAGAACGCATCATCGGGCGACTATCAAGGAGCGATCGGCGCTGCACTCGGCGCGACCGACATGGCTCAGGCCGAGGCGTGGCTGCGGCAGGCGCTGGCCAAGTTTCCCGGCGACGCGCAGATACTTGGACTGGCGGCGCGCTTCGAACAGACGCGCGGCAACACACAACGCGCAGCCGATTTCTGGCGCGCTTCGCTGGCGGCCATGCCGCCGGGTTCTGCAGCCGCACAATCGACTGCCGCGCAGCTGGATACAGGCCTTGTGCCGCAGGGCTCTTACCGTCCTCCCGGCGCGGGAGATTTGAAGCGGCTGCTCGATCCGCGCTACGATCCGCCCGCCAAGACGCAGACTCTGCCCTCCTTACCCAGTTTTCCCAACGCAGCGAATCAACCACCCGCCGGCAAGTATCCTTCGCAGCAAACTTCGACTCAAGAGCAGAAGATGCCGCCGGCGCTTGCGGCGCCAGCTCAATCGCGCGCATGGGTGCAGGCGCCGTCGTCGATCCCGCTGCCGTTGCCGGACGTGGCCAAGTCTTCATCGCCGCCAAGCGTGCAGGGCGCTGCTTCGAGTCCTGCGCAGCAGAACGCAAACCGAACTCCGCAAATCGCGATTGCCTCTGCAACTGTCGCCACGCGGACGCTGCAAAACGCAACGCAACCCAAGCCTTCGAACCAGACAGTTGCGGAGGAGCCGAGGCCTCGGCAAACCGCGAACCTGCACACAGCGGACAACAAGACAGAAGCGGGGAATCAGCCGCATTCCGCGGCGAAACCGAACGCTTCTCAGAATCTCTCGCCGTATATGGGCAAGATGAACGTTCCGGCTTCCGAGGAGACGATCGCTTCAACATCGTCGGATACAGACGCGTCGGGAGCAGGCGCGGCCGGCGCAAGCGCCCCCGCGTTGAACCACGCGGCGGCTCAGCCGACGCGCGCGCCGCAGACGTCGACCCCAGGCAGCCCGTCCGGCACGTCCAACTCTCCTTCCAATCTTGCGCCTAATCTCGAGCCCAGCCTTGCGCCCAATCTGCGCATTGCATCGCAGCCGATGGGGCCGATGGCGGCGCAAGTGCAAGCCTTATTTGCCAACCAAGTCGATAGCCAGCTCACGCAGGGTTCCGCCTCTGTGATTCACAGCTTGGCCAACCCGCCAATAGGCACAGCAGCCGCCAGCACAGCCGGCCAACTGCCCAGCTTGCAGGCTGCTTCCTCGCCAATCGGCCAGTACAACGTGGCGCAGTACACCCCTTCGGCGCAGGAGGCGGCTACAGGCGCGTACTCTGCGCCCAAACAGCAGGCAACGCCTCAGGCCGCCTCTCCCGCACCGCCGCAGTGCGCGCCGCAGCAATGCCCGCCTGTACCCGCCAAGCCAGCAGCCAAGCCAAAGAAGAAGAAGGCAAATCCCGCCATTCCAGCGGGTACGCCGACGCTTGAGCAGGTTCCGCAGCAGCAACAGAGTGTAGCCCCAGCTCCGCAGCAAGCGCCGGCTCCCGCCGAAGTGCCGGCCCCTGCGCCCGCAACCGACACCGGTCTAACCGATGAGGAGTTGCAGCAGCGCAATCTGCCGCCGCTGCGCGGGCCCTGGATTCGCACCCAGCGCAACGGCAACCCGATCAGCCCGCGCGAAGAGGCGGAGATGCAACTGCGTTCCATTGAGTCCAGCTATAGCGGCTGGCTGGCCGGGCCGGGTCTGATCAACTACCGTTCCGGCAGCATGGGATTCGATCACCTTGCGGCGCTTGAAGCTCCGTTCGAGGCATCCGTGCCGCTGGGCTACAACGGCCGCTTCACCGTCGTCGCGCGTCCCGTGTTCCTCGACTCAGGACAGGCCGACGGCACCAGCACCCTCACGGTGGTGGAGCAGACCACCGCGGGCTCTTCGCTGGTGAGCATTCCGCAGCCCATTGGAACGTTGATCAACACCGCAACCACGCCGCCGGCGCAGCAGAATGCGGTGGGCATTGGCGGCGAGTTGCAACTGGCATTTCCGCATCTGGCCCTTGCCGCTGGCTATACGCCGGAGGGTTTTCTGGTGGCAACGATTACCGGCCGCGCCTATTGGAAGCCGGGCAACGGGCCTTTTACCTTCAACTTCAGCCGAGACCCGGTACGCGACACGCAACTGTCGTACGCCGGCTTGCGCGATCCGAGCGGGGACACGCTGGGAAACATGGGGCAGATCTGGGGCGGCGTGGTGGCCAACCAGGGGCAGGTGCAGTTCGCCAAAGGGGACGCGCAGTCCGGCTTTTACGTTGGAGGCGGAGGGCAGTATCTGACTGGCTACACGGTTGAGACCAACAACCGCTTCGACGCTTCGGGCGGGGCCTACTGGCGATTGAAGACGGTTCCCGAATATGGCAACCTGAGCATCGGCATCAACTTCTTCGGCATGCATTACGCGCACAACGAAGACGCGTTTACGCACGGCATGGGCGGCTACTTCAGTCCCCAGGCTTATTTCCTGGCCAACGTGCCGTTTACCTGGACGGCGCACTACGGCACGCATTGGCACTACAACGTGCTCGGCAGCCTGGGCGTGCAGGCGTTTCAGCAAAACCTGACGCCGCTGTTTCCGCTGGCCGTCGACAAGGCGTTGGAGACCGCGCTGAACAACGCCATGCTGCCGGCGAAGACCAGCGTCGGTCCCAATTACGACGTGCGCAGCCAGGTCTCCTACCAGATCGGCCCGCACTGGTTTGCGGGCGGGTTCGTGAGCGCCAACAACGCGCGCAACTATACATCGGTCTCCGCCGGTTTCTCCGTTCACTACATGTTCCGCTCCCAGCCTTCGACGGCGACTACGCCCACAGGCATCTTCCCCACGGATGGGTTGCGGCCGTTTGCGGTGCCGTAGCGTTGACCGGTTCCTCTCCGTGCCCGGGTCGACGCACATGCCGGCAACATGGCAACCTCCAAACGATCGCAGTTGCCGGGCCTTGTTTTCGCCAAGTCCCGATGCTGCATCGTTCCTGATTTCGGCGCAGTCGATCGCGTTCCTGCCTGCTCTGCTCCCTTCGTGCTATACCAATCGGCTCGCGCCGCTGTTAGCGTTCTGGTCAGGAGTGCGCACGTGAGCCTGATCAGCTTCTTGGCCAAGCAGTTTATCGGCGTCATCGAGTGGAATGAGCCGCAGGACGGCATCCTCGCCTATCGCTACCCGATGCAGGATCTGGAGATCCAGAACGGCGGGCAGCTCACGGTGAGCGAGTCGCAGATGGCTGCGTTTGTCAACGAAGGCCGCGTCGCCGACATCTTTGGACCTGGCCTGCACACCCTCGCGACGCGCAACCTGCCGGTGCTGACCAGCCTGATGAACTGGGACAAGGACTTCGAGTCGCCCTTCAAGTCAGAGGTTTACTTCTTTTCCACGCGCCTGCAGATCGACCAGAAGTGGGGCACGGCGACGCCCATCACCATTCGCGACAAGGAGTTTGGCGCGGTGCGCCTGCGCTGCTTCGGTATCTACTCTTATCGCATCGCCGATCCGCATGTGTTTTTCAACCAGGTGAGCGGCACGCGCGAGGTTTACTTCGCCGCCGATCTTGAAGGCCAGCTGCGCGACACCATCGTGGCCCACATGACGGGTGTGTTTGCCAGCAGCGGAATCTCGTTTCTTGACCTGGCGGCCAATCAATCCTTGCTCGGCGCGGAAATTGTCGAGCGCATGAAGCCGGTTTTCGCCGCACTGGGCCTGGAACTGAATCAGGTGGTGGTTGAAAACATCTCGCTGCCCGATGAGCTTACCAAGGTTCTCGATCAGCGCATCGGTATGAGCCTGGTTGGAGACGTGGGCCGTTACACGCAATATGCCGCAGCTGAATCACTGGACCTGGCTGCCGCTAATACGGGTGGAGGCGCGGGCGTGGGCATGGGCCTCGGTGCAGGCGCGGCGGTTGCACAGGTTCTGGCTGCTTCGCTGAAAGCGCCAGTCGCAGCAGTGAGTTCGCCTGCTGCTGCAGCGCCGGTAACGACTGGCGATGCAACCAAGTTCTGCATCGCCTGCGGGGAGAGCATTCCGGCGCGCGCCAAGTTTTGCTCGGAGTGCGGCAAGCCGCAGTGAACTGCCCCTCCTGCGGCGGCGCGATCACGCTGAAGCCGGACACTGAAGGCTACAAGTGCGATTACTGTCATCAAGTCTTTTTCCCTGGAGAAGAAGACGACGTGCAGGTCGCAGACGAGCCGGCGCAGTCCAGCCTGATGTGCCCGGTCTGCAGTGCGAACCTTGTCGAGGCCACGATCTCCGCAACTCCTGTCCTCTTCTGCTCACAATGCCGCGGACTGCTGCTGCCCATGCATGTGCTTCCGTCTCTTGTTGACGAGCTGCGATCGGGGCGAACCGAATCTGCCGTTCAGACCTCGCCCGACAGGGGAGATATGAAGCGCACGTTGCAATGTCCCAAGTGCCATCGACGCATGGAGACCCACTTCTATGCTGGGCCCGGCAATGTGATTGTCGACTCGTGCGGGGATTGCTTTCTCATCTGGCTCGATCGCGGGGAGCTGACGCGGATTGTGCGTGCGCCGGATGAGACAGATGCGGCCGAGTCTACCTGGTAAGCATCGCAGCAGACTTCACCCATGGAAGCGCGCTGGGTATTTGCCTGGCGATCGGCGTTATGCTGAGTTATGCCGCTGCGCAAGAAAGTTTCGGACCTACTG
>JBEKVS010000017.1:0-34095 GCA_049513795.1 Occallatibacter sp.
TTGCCCGGCGGGACGTCGTGGGAAACGGCAGACTGGGCGGTCAGGATGACCCCATCGCCGACACTGCAATGGCCGGCAATGCCGGTTTGTCCGGCCAGAATCACGTTGTTGCCAATCACCGACGAGCCGGCCAGGCCGGTCTGCGCGCAGATCAGGGTGTCTTCACCGACCTTGGACCCATGCCCGATCTGGACCAGGTTATCGACCTTGCTGCCGTCCCCGATCTCCGTGGCTCCAACGGTGGCGCGGTCGATGCAGGCATTGGCTTGCACATCGACGCGGCTCCCGATCCGCACCGGTCCGGATTGAGGAATCTTTTCCCAATGACCGTGTTCGTTCTTGGCGAAGCCGAAGCCGTCCGCGCCGACAATGGCGCCGTTTTCAAGCGTGACATGATCGCCTAGGATGCAGTTTTCCCGCACCACGGCGTGGGCGTGGGCGAACAGGTGGCTGCCGGCCTCGACGCCGGGGTAGAGCACAACGTGGGGAAGCAGCGTCGCATGGCTGCCGAGACGCACATTTGGCCCAATGACGACGTAGGCGCCGATGTGCGAGTCCGCGCCAATGTGGGCGGTTGCGTCGATCACGGCGGTGGGATGGATTCCGGGAGCGTAAGACGGCGGCTGGTAGAAAAATGCCAGGGCGCGCGAGAAGGCGAGATAGGGGTTCGTGATCCGAAGCGTGGCTGTCGGAATCTCCTGAAACCCAGGCTCGACAAATACAGCAGCGGCTTGTGTTTTGCGCGCAAGACCCGCGTAACGGGGGTTGGCCACGAAGGTGACTTCAGTGGGCCCGGCCTCCTCAATTCCTTTCACCCCAGTCACTTCCAGGTCTGCGTCCCCACGCAGCTCCGCGCCCAGCCGGGTTGCTAATTCGCCTAGCTTCATCGATGCGATTGTAACGGAAGGGGAGCGGTCTACGCTGTGTCGGCGTCCCGCTCGAACAGGTCGGGCTGATCGATCCCCTGACGGCGCGCGCCTGGACCTGGACGAACGCCTGCACCAATCAGCCCAGCTACTTCAAGGGTCTCTATGGCCGAGCGAGGGACGTAGATTCGTTGCGTGTTGGAGCGCATATCCGGCGGTGTCAACAGAATTCCGGGGCCTTCAATAAGCGTGCGGTCGTTGGCGGCCAGGCCTTCAAGATGCTCGCCGTCGACAAGAGTCAGGCGCAGCCATACTCCGGCCGTGCGGGGACGGGTGGAGAAGCGCTTGTGCAGCAGGCGCTCCGGATTGGCTGTGTCGACCCCGGACGCGGGTCCCGGAAGGTCACGCACATAACAGACCCACTTGATCTGATCCCAGGCGATCCGGACAACTTTGCCGCTCATGTCGAGGATCTCGAGCTCAGAGGAATCCTGTCCAAAGCTAGCTCCTGCGTAGCCGGCGCACCAGTCCCTGGAGAATTTCCGCACGATCACGGGTTTGCGCTGCGAGACCATTGCTTTGGATTGTCGCATGGTGCGAAGTTCCGCGCAGCCCCGGGGCATTGTCCTTCTAGACAAATGACGCCGTCGTTGGGGTCGGGTTTGGGGTGGGGTTCCTGGCAGGGTTCGAAGCTGTAAGTCGCTGCACTTCAGGTGCAAAAGCCCCTAGCCAAGGCGGCCTGTTTGTGTTAATGTACTGCTTTGCCGTCTCCGCCAATCGCGCCGTAACTGTAACAACATGAGTGACTTGGCAATTTGACAATCGAGATGCTTCGGGGATGGCGGGAACAGGAAGCTGATGCCAGACTACATTTATCTTTTGGAAAACCGTCTCTCCGCAGACCAGCAGCATGCGCTCCGCCAGCTGCGCGAGGCTGCCCGGGAAGCGGAGATGATTCTCTTTCTGACCGGGGATGCCGTTCGCGATCTGACCAGCGGCCACGCCGTCCGCGATCTTGAAGTGTCAGTTCATGGAAATGCTCTCAAGCTCAAGAAAATAGTAGAAAAACTAGGTGGTTCCGTGTGGGGCGAGAGCGAGACATCGCGCGCCCTCTACCTGTGTTTCCCGGGAACCGTTCGCGTTGACGTGGTGAGTACGCACAGGTTGGACTACTCCCGGCTGGACAAGCCGGTTTATCATCCAGCTTCAATTCAAGAGGACTTGCGGCGCCGCGATTTCACCGTGAATGCCATGGCCATCAGCCTCAATGAGGGGTCATTCGGACTGCTGATGGACCCTCTGAATGGAGCTGCGGACATTGAAGCACGTACGCTGCGGCTGGTTTCGAACTACGGATTTCTGGAAGAACCTTCCCTGATGATTCGCGCCACGCGCTACATGGCGCGCTTGGGCTGGGAGCTGGACGCGAAGACGCGTACCCGCTATGACAATGCCAAGGACGAGGGAGTCATCGAGCGTCTATCCGCCGAGGCGCGTAGCCGGGAACTGGAGCAGATTGGGCACGAAGACGATGGACTGAAGGTATTGCGCGCCCTTGAAGCAGACGGCTGGATGAACCATCTCTTCCCGGCGTGGACTGCTGCCAAGGCGGATGAGGAAAAGCTGAAGGCGCTGCACGATCTGGCGGTCGAACTCCTGCTGCAAGGTGTTCATGCCGATATGTCGGCGGCGCAGATGCAACTGCTGACCGCCAAGCTGGGATCGAAAGACCTGGCGGCGTTGAAGCAGTTGATGCTGCGCCCGGGTTTTGTTGAGGAATGGAATCATCTGGACGCGATGGCGGCGGGCTTTGCCAAGGCGCTGCTATCGAAGGACCAGGCAACGGCATCCGCGGGGTTCAAACTTTTCACGAGCTATGATCCTGAGGCCGTTCTATGGCTTGGATTTACATCCAAGGATAAAGCTGTTCAAGAGCGTTATAACCAGTTCCTGAAGGTGTGGCCGGAGGCGCGGCAGCGGATTCCGCACGCGCTGATGCAGGAGATGCGCATCACTCCCGAGTTGGCCACCTACCGGGACATTGTCCAGGCACTGTTTCTCGAGTTGATCGACGGCAAGCTGACGACCCCGGAGGAGCTGCGCGCATTCCTCGAGCCGCATTCTCCGCCGCCTCCGCCACCGCAAGTGACGATCAAGAGACCGCGAGCCAAGCGGGGCGAGGCCAAGCTGAAGGAACGCTCCTACGACGATGACGAAGAGTCTGAAGATGCTTTGGAAGAGGACGAAGACCTGGAGGATCTGGGTGCGGATGAAGACGAGATTGACCTGGGTCTGAACCTCCCCAAGGTCGAACTGGACACCGAGATGATCGGCGAAGACGTGGAGCTGGACGCGACAGACGACGATCTGGGCAGCGACGAGTCAGATTCGGATTCAGAGTCAGAAGATGAGACGGAGCCTGCTCCCGCGAAACGCGGGGCAAAGGCTGCGCCGGCGCCAAAAGCGGGTAAAGAAGGCCCGGCGGCTAAGTCTGGCCCCAAATCCGGCCCGAAATCCGATCAAGCGAAGGCGAACTTGGCGAAGACGGGAAAGGATGCCGATCAATCACCGGCGGCCAAACATTCATTGCCCGTACCCAAATCGCCTGCCGTTTCTCCGCGAGCCGCGAATTCGCCATCCAAGGCGGAAGCTGCGCCGGCGACCCCGGCCAAGGGCGCTGTTTCCGCAGGCAAAAAAGCCGCGGCGACTCCGGCTACAGGCAAGCAAGGAAAGACCGCAAAGCCGGCAGAGGCTTCAGCCGCTTCGAAAAAGACAGCAATAAAACCTGCGAAGGGTTCTTCCGGCGCAAAGCATTCGAAATCGAAGCCGGTCGCGCCTGCGGCCAAGTCGCATAAAGCGGTTCCGAAGGGCAAGCCTGTGGCCGCGAAAGCAGCGCCGGCGGCCAAAAGAAAAGCTGCGCCAGCGAAGAACGGCAAATCCGCAGCGAAGTCAGGAAAGAAGCGCTGATCGCTTAGCGAAATCGAAGCCATCGTGGTATCTTCAGGGCATTCCGGAGGATACCCGATGCCTTTCGTTCTCTGCCGCAAAATCTACCCCTGCCTCTTGGCCCTTTGCATTGTTGCCGCAACGTCGCCGGCCCTCGCGAAGGCCGGCGAAGATGCGGCCGCGGTCAATTCAGACGCCCGCACCGCCGGCGCCGCAGTGCAGGACCCTCGTCTCAAGGGTGGCTACAAGTTCAATGAGGGCGGATGGACGTATGTGCATCTGGAAGGCACGCCGGAACAAATCGGCTTCCAGCACGGCTACTTGCTGGCCGACGAAATCGAAGACATCGTTAACGTCTACAAGGTGAGAGTGCCACACGAATACAAGCGCCCATGGAGCTTTTTTCGCGAATCGGCTCAGTCGGTATTGTGGCCGCATGTAGAACCCGAATATCAGACAGAGCTGAAAGGGATCGTTGAGGGGCTGCAGGCGCACGGTTTGACTCTGGATTTGTGGGACATCGTTGCGTTGAATGGCGAAATGGAGTTGGGCGATTACTATCTGCCTGCGCTGAACAAGAAAGATGGCAAGCCGAATCCGGCGGCTGCGGTCGCGCCGGGCAAGTGCAGCGCTTTTATCGCCACCGGATCGGCCACCAAAGACGGTAAGATCGTGATCGCGCACAGCAACTGGTCGTCTTATGCGGAAGGCGAGCGCTGGACTATGGTCTTCGATATTGTGCCGGCGAACGGGCAGCATCTGCTGATGGATGGAATGCCGGGAATCATTACCAGCCAGGATGACTTCGGCGTAAACGCAAGCGGACTGATGATTACCGAGACCACGCTGCCGATGATTAAAGGTTTCGATGTGAACGCGATTCCGGAGTTCGACCGGTCGCGCAAAGCCATGCAGTATGCCACATCCATCGACGAGTATGCGGCCATCATGCGCAAGGGCAACAATGGCGGCTATGCCAATTCCTGGCTGGTTGGCGACCGCAAGACGGGCGAGATCGGCTACCTCGAACTCGGCTTGCACCAGACGCCGCTAACCAAGAAGAAAGATGGATATTTTGTCTCGTCGAACTTTGCGGCGGACCCGGCGCTGATTCGCGACGACACGAACGGTTTCGATCCCAACAATCCGGAGAGCTCCATGAACGCGCGGCACATTCGCGCCGAAGAGTTTATGAAAGAGCACTACGGCAAACTGGACACGGCGCTGGCCGAAGCTTACTTGTCAGACCATGAAGATAGCTTTGAACACAAGATCGATGCCGGCAAGCGCAGCCTTTGCGGGCATGAGGAGACGTCGCCGGTTGGCGAGAAGGTATGGGACAATCCGCCATTTTCTCCCAGCGGAGCAGTGACAGGGAAGGTCATGGACTCGGACATGGCTGCCAAGCTCAGCTTCACGGGGCGAGCAGGTCACCCCTGCGGCGAAGACTTTCTGGTCGCGCCGTTTCTGGAAGCGCACCCGCAATTCGCGTGGCAGAAATCGACCCTGCACGACATGAAGGCCGGGCCCTGGACGACCTTTGAAGCGGGAGAGACGGCTCCGCACTAAATCCCAGCATTTTTACATGCTCGAGCGTCAGGGATAAATCCCTGACCTGCCAGACTTCACGGATTGTGATTCGCGAGACACTGCCTAGAGCGGCAGCTCCATGAAGACATTGGCCCGGGTGTAGGGCATCGGTGGAAGCGATTCCGGCGACACATGGTGGAAGCCGACCGATTCATAGAGATGCACAGCGGCGGGGAGCTTGGTGCTGCTGCCCAGGAAGAGCGATTTTGCTCCGATCAGTCTGGCCTGGGCGATGACGTGCTCCAGAAGGCGACGGCCGATGCCCTGGCCGCGCAAGCGGGGAGACACGGCCATCTTGGAAAGCTCGTAGACGCCATTCGCGAGGGAGATGAGAGCTACGCAGCCGACGGGCTCATCGTCCGCGTAAACCATGAAGATGTGACCGCCTTTGCGAAGGATCGTGTTCTCCGGGTCGCCGAGTGTCTCGCGGTCTTTTGCTTCCAGGGTGAAATGGCGCGTGATCCACTCTTCATTGAGGGTGCGGAATGCGGTTGCGTCGTCCCCTGCCTGGAGCGCGCGAATCTCAATCTCCGCTTGTACACAAACCGGCTGCTCGCAATTCAATGGTTCCGCGGAATTGTTGGACATGGGGCAACCTCCATCTTCAAGTTCAATTATGCCGATCACAGTTCATGACGTCCAATATCTTGTTTGAACCGATTATGATGTTTCAGGTATGGATCAGGACCTGGAGCTTCGCCATCTTCGCTATTTCGTTGCAGTCGCCGAAGAACTGCACTTTGGCCACGCGGCAGAACGGCTTCACCTTTCGCAGCCGCCACTCTCGCAGCAGATTCGCAGGCTGGAGGAGATTCTTGGATACGCGCTGCTTGTACGCACTTCACGCTCGGTCAGCCTGACCGGCGCGGGTGAGGCTCTCCTGGAGCGGGCGCGACGCACATTGCGCAATGTGCAACGCGATATCGATGAGACCAGAAGCATCGGCCAGGGCGCGGTCGGGTCGCTGCACATCGGGTTCGTTGGATCGGCCATGCTGACCAGCCTGCCTGGGGTCTTCAGGGCCTATCGCGAGGCCAACCCGCGGGTGCAGTTGCACCTCTACGAGTCATTCACGGCGCGCGTGGCCGAGGGGTTGGAGAACGGCACGCTGGACGCTGGGATCTTGCGCGACGGCGACGCAACCGCGACGCTGACCGTCACTACGCTCTTCACCGAGCCGTATGTTGCAGTGCTTCCGGCCACACATAAATGCGCCAGACAGAAGAGCATCTCTCCGGCAGTGCTGCGCGACGAGCCTTTTGTCTACTATCCGCGAACTGCGGGCGTGCGCGCGTTTGAAAAGCCGCTCACGCTTTTTGAGGAGCACGGCTTCCGGCCGCAGATCGTGCAGGAGGCATCGCACTGGTTGAGCATTCTGCGCCTGATCGAAGCTGGACTGGGCGTTTCGGTTGCGCCGGCCTGTGTGCGGCGCATTGCTTCGCCGGGGGTCGTTTGCCTACCACTACGAAACGCAAAGGTGGTCAGCAATATTGAACTGGCCTGGATCAAGGGCGATACGCGGCCCGTGGTTGAACGATTCGCGCAGATCGCGACTCGTGCTCTTGTGCGCTCATAGCTCGTGCATTCATTAAGAGGTTCGTCGAAGTGCAGTCAGTCGAATCGGGAGCGGCCGTCAAATTCACGCCACACGCTGCCCGGATCTGTCCATGACGTGAATCACGAGTGCCGCATGAATGGCGATGGTAACCGCGACACCGAGGATATGCATGGGCAGCGTGCCGATGCCAGCCTGTTGCATTGAATGAAACGCAAACACGGCCAACGGAACAAAAAGAAATACGGCAGTCAGCAGGCCGGGGTTATACGTGCGGTAGATGATTGCGGTGACGATGTGAATGGCCGCGTTGACGCCAACCAGGTAGACCGAGATCAAGCCAAAACCGCAATCGACAGTTGCGGCAAGCGCGAATGACAGGCCGATAACGCCCCACACAAGAGGAATATTCACCAGGAAAATGACCCATGGTGACAGTCCATTTCGCCCTTTGCAAATCCTGTCGTTGACGAAACGCCCGAAGCGGCCGTTATCGTGCTCTTCATATTGGTGAAGCATGTAGATCGGAAGACAGAGGAAGGTGAGTGCGACGGGCTGGGACCAGGAGTGAGTGATGACCGGTGTCAAGGCTAGCAGCAACAGACCGGCCAGAAAGCCGCCGTAGACCCAATTGGCGATCAATCGGTCAAGCACGGCGCTCTCCCTCGCGCGTCTTGCAGTTAGACGGTGGCGGCGACCGGTTCTACTGCAGTGGCAACAGCAACCATATCGCGGATTGAATCGATTACCAGCTCGGGCTGGTCGAGATGGATCCAGTGGGCGCTGGTGGGAGCAATCACCTGCTGGACATTGTCGCCGATCTGGCGCAGGCAGGTATCGGAGAGCGGTGTCGACTTTCCTGGAGTCAGCAGCAGCACGGGGATGTCGCGGATGGGTTCGGCAGATTGCATCTCGCGGACCGAATCGGGAACGGCTTCGACGTGGCTGCGCATGCCAGCGTAGTAGCCAGGACGGGACCAATGCGCGGCGACGATGGGCCAGACCCCCCTGGGCATCTTTCCGACCTCGTTGGTGACGCGCGCCAGTACGTGGCGGCCACCGGCTCCCGCAACTCCCGCTAAATGACCTGAGATGCGGCCAGATCGGCAGAGCAATGACGTAACGGCCAGGCGCGCAAGCCCAAAGCGCGCTATGGGGACAGCATATGCGGATAGCTTCTTGACGCGATCGATTTCGGATTGTCTGCCCGGATTCATAGGCGGCCATTCCTCGCAGCGCATCGGGTCGACGAGCACAACTCCGGCGACGTCTTCGGGATAGCGGAGGGCATAACGGCGCATCACGAGTCCGCCAAAAGAGTGGCCGACAAGAATGTACGGGGGCTTGATGCCGGCGCGCTCGAGCAGATCGTGCAGCTCGGAGGCGCAATTTCCAGGTGTGCGCGCGAGCCGGCTGGGGCCGCTCCAGCCGAGTCCGCCGCGATCGTACGAAACCGTGTGGGTGAAGCGGGCCACGGTCTCTTGAATATGGAACCAGTTCAGATTGGTGGCCGCGATACCGGCCTCAAACAAGACGGTGGGACCGCCAGAGCCTTTTTCAAGCATGTAAAGACGGTGCCCCTGGCCGATCTTGACCCACCGGCCGGGCGCGGCAAAGCGCAACCGGTCGCGATGAGAACCAATGATCTGATAAAGGAAACCAGCGGCAACGAGAAGAGCGGCCAGCGTGATGCACGAGAGAACAATATACATGTTTGATCCTGGAAACTGGTGAGTCGATCAGAACGCCTATTCGTTCAAAAGTGCGCCAGACGTTCGGGGCTGAAGTCCGCGACGTTGAGATTTGCTTTTGGGCTGCCGCGATTGATGATAAGCAATGTGGACCCTGCTTGACCATGGGTTTTTTCTTCAATTTGTGTTGCGGACCAGATTCCCCCATCGTGGCGCAGGTCGAACGAGGTGAATTCCTTCACTATTCCGCCGGCTTTCAAGGTCTTTTCGACGTACACGGGAAAGTCGATCGTGTGGTCGAGCCATGTGTGAACCTCAGTGTAATGAGTCTTATCGGCCGAGCCGGGGGTGCTCTTCAGAACATCGCAGTCGCGTGCTCCACGATGCACCGATTCTAGAGCAGCTTGGCCCGGCCAGAAATATTGCTGTTCGAGAAAATCTTCATAGCTGAATCCGGGACCCACGGGGCCGTCAGCCCATTTCTCAAATGGAATAAGGGCTGGCGCCTTGTCTCCTGGGTGGGCGACGCGGATGGAACTCTGCCCGCCTGGCCGCATCTCGAGCAGGATACGGGCGCGGGCGTCGGCAGGGCTGGTTATCTCCACGAGGATGCGCAGCACTCCTGGAAACCAGTGCGCCTTGATGGAGATGTCGGTGCTGGTGCGCTTGCCGTTTGGGTCCACCCGAACCAAGTGACCGACGGCGCGATAGTCGGCGTGCTCTATGGCCTGGCGCGGCCCGGCGAGGAGGGATTGCGGATCGGCGGCATGAGCGGATGGAGTGGATGCCACAGCCAAGGCTAGCGCGACCCTAAAAAGTCTCATGCTTCCACCCTCCCGTCACGAATGCGAATGTGACGAGGCGCCGCATTCGCGATGTCGTTCTCGTGGGTAACGATAATCAACGTCATGCCGCGTTTCTTTTGAATGCCGGTGAGCATTTCCATGATACGCGCGGAGTTGACGCTGTCGAGATTACCGGTAGGCTCATCGGCCAGCAGAATGGAAGGATGGTTAGCAAGTGCCCGGGCAATGGCCACTCGCTGACGCTCGCCGGCTGAGAGCTCGTTCGGATATTGGTTGAGGCGATGGTCAAGACCCATCTCTCGGAGCAGGGCCTCGGCTCGTTCGGCACGGGAAAGCTTGTCGTTGCCCGGCAGCGCGAGCATCGGGACTTGCACATTTTCAATGGCGCGCAGAGTGGGAAGCAGATAGAAAGCCTGGAAGATGAAACCGATGCGATGAGCGCGATATTCGTCGAGGTTGATGACCGATCCCAGGGCCGCGCCCTCGTAGAGAACCTCGCCGGTAGTGGGCAGATCGAGGCCGCCAAGCATATGCAGCAAGGTGGATTTTCCGCTGCCGCTGGCGCCGCTGATGGCAATGTATTCGCCCGCCTCGATGGTCAGGCTGACGCCGCGCAGCGCCTCGATGCGGCCGTCGTCATAGTGCTTGCGCAGATCGCGCACCTCAAGCTGCGGGCTACTCATGGTGCAGTGCCTCGACCGGGGAGAGATGGGCGCCGCGCCAAGCTGGATAAGCCCCGGCAATGATTCCAGAGAGGACGGAGATGGCGAGAGATTCGATCAGGTGATCCCAGGAAAGCGAAGTTGAGACGATGCTGGCAGTCTGCGGCAGCGTAGAGAGAAGGTATAGCGCCAACCAGCCGAAACCGATGCCGATGAATCCACCAACAAAACCGAGCACGGTGGCCTCGACCTGGATGAGCAACAGTACCTTCCAGGCCTTCCAGCCAATGGCGCGCAGGATGCCGATTTCACGGGTACGCTCGAAGACCGACATGGCCATGGTATTGGCGATGCCGAGAATGCCCATGAGCAATGCGATGCCTGATGTTCCCCAGGCCACGGAGTGGGCCAGCCCGACGAACTGGTTGCTGGAAGCGCGGTCGGAAGCCGGCTGCGCATTGAGGCCGGGCAGCGCGGCTTCAATCTCCGCCTGGGCGCGCTTCAAATAGTGCTCGGTTGACTCTCCGGCAGGTGCGGGTTTCAAGTGAACGTGGAATCCGGAAACCTTGCCTTGCAGGCTCGAGAGTTGCTGCAACTGGTCGAGCGGCATGATGATGGCGCCAGCTTCCAGTGCCGTGCCGCCATGGTAGATCCCGGTTACGGTGAAGGGGCTGCCTTCCAATTCGATTGTGTCGCCGACCTTCTTGTTGAGGCTCTTGGCCAGCAGCTCGCCGAGGATCAGCTCCGGCTTTCCGTTATGGAATCGGGAACCTGAACTGAAGGTGAGGGAAGTGAATTCGTAGGAGTCTTCTGGCCAGCCGAACATCAAGGAATTGACTTCGGGTGTGATGTCCATGATGTTGAAGATCATGGGCTCGGCCTGGGCCACCACGGGAACGGCGCGCAGTTTGCCCTCAAGCGACTGGTTGACCGCGGTGTTCATGAAGTTCTTGTCCACCACGGCTATGTCGGTGCCGCTGGCGGAATAGAGCTTCTTCCATTCATTCTCAAAGGAGCGCGAAAAACCCACGAGCGATACGAATGCGCCGATGGCCATGCCGATCCCGCAGAGCGTCAGCAGGGTTCTCAGGCGCCTGCGCCACAGGTTCTTCCAGGCGAATCCTGTAAAGGAGAGTTGTGAAGGCATGATGCTGGGATGGGTCCTCGGGAGCCTTGTTTGGATCAAGCGACAGTGTATCGGGCTGCACGGTCGATGTCCATTTGCGATCGGTCCATTTCGCCGCGCGGCCGGCGCAGCATAAAGGGCAGCCTCATGAATCATGGCTGCCCTTCGAGTCTGATTCGACTATGTTGTAGTGCTGAAAGCCGTCGAGCGCGGCCGCGACGCAGAAACCGGAATGAAGCGAGAGTCCTGGACCAAGCAAGAGACCGGGACGACGCAGGAATCCAGAACGAAGCAAGACTTCACGGCGCGCAAAATGGAAGCACTCGCCTGAGAATTGCTTTTGATGGGATACCGTGAGCTCGAACGCGGAACCGATGTGCGTGGCGAATTCAAGAGTATCTAGTAACGGCCTCGTCCGCGTGAAGCGCCACCGCCGGCGCCACCGCCTCCGCTGCCTTTGCGAGCCTGGTAGCAATCCCGGCAAAACACCGGACGATCGCCCCGCGGCTCAAAAGGCACAGTTGTAGGCTGGCCGCAACCGGAACAAATCACAGGCGTTCCTGTGGCTGGAGCCGAACGGTAGCCGGAGCCCCCCTGGTCTTGCTTCTTTGCCTGACGGCAACTCTTGCAACGCTTCGGGGTCGAATAACCACGTTCCTGGAAGAACGCCTGATCCGCAGCGGTGAAGGTAAAATCCTGCCCGCAATCGCTGCACGTAAGTGATATATCTCCGGCCATGGGTCTCCTCGTGGAGATTGTACAGCCCATTTTGTGTTTTGCGTACAAGGAAAGTTTTTGAATATGTAAAAGTTACGACATGGGGTTGAACCGGGACTTCAATTCCTGTTCATAACATGGTGCCCTGTATAGTTCTGATGGGAGTATTCCGAGGCCTCTGGGACCCACCTGAACCTGTTTCGCCGGGAGTGCGGAGTCGAATGAGCAAGCCGAATCCGGAGTTCGAGGCCGATTGCATCCGCCGGATTCTCGCCGGCGAGAGGCAGTTGTTCCACGAACTGATTCGCCCCTGCGAGCGTGCCATCTACTTTCTCCTGTTGTCGTTGCTGCGCAATGAAACCGAAGCCGAAGACGCGGCGCAGGATACAGCCATTAAGGCTTATCTCAATCTGAAAAACTTTCGCGGCGACGCGCAGTTCCGCACCTGGGTGCTCTCCATTGCGCGCAACGAGGGGCTGGGCCGGATGCGCAAGGCGGGAACACGGCGCGAGGACTCGCTGGAGGCCGATACCGACGAGCAGACGGGCGACTACACCCCGGCAATCCTGACCAGTTGGCGCGAAGTACCCTCCGAGGCGTTGGAACGGCAGGAGTTAGGAGCCATGCTGCGCAAGGCCATTGACGGACTGCCGGGGATTTACCGTAACGTTGTGCTGCTCAGGGACATCGAAGAGATGGACGTTCGCGAAACGGCTGCCGCACTGGGGATCGCGGAGGGCGCAGTGAAGGTAAGACTGCACCGGGCCCGTGCCCTGCTGCAGCGGGAACTGGCGCCGCGACTGGAGGGATTTGCGCCTGAGCGCACTAAACTCAAAGGCTTGTTTGGCTGGCTCAAGTCATGAAGTTCAAAACGTAAAAGACAGACCATGAGGGGCAACGGTGTGAGATCGAGCGGGTGAGAATCGACTGCCAACACGTCTGGGACTACATCTCCGCCTACATCGACGGCGAAGTGGATGAAGACTTGCGCGCCCAAATCGACAAGCATCTTGAGACTTGCGAGATTTGCTCGGCGGTGCTGGATTCGACGCGGAACGTGGTGGTGCTGATGGCCGACGATCGCGTCTTTGAACTGCCTGCCGGCTTTAGTGCCCGGCTGCACGCGAGGCTGGAGCAGGAGATGGGGTTGGCGGGGATTTAGTCCCCTGCGTTTCTGTTTTGACAGGGGGTGGCGTCTCGTCTCCTCCAATCTGGATATCGCTCGGTTTCTGTGCCTCGTGCAACTCAGGCAATGTATAGATGACCTGGGTATCGTACAGATATTCCGTCCACCACCATCCGCCATAACAAGCAAGAGTGATCACCGTGGCCACGATTAACGTCCTGACATAGGATGGGTTTCCTCTGGGAGGGGTCCGGTTTGCCCGGGATGTGAGCCAATGACCCGTTATTGCAGTCCTGCCATGGATTGGATTGGCGGGGGATGGGGTCGTCTTTATCCGAGATGTGAGCCAAATGCCCGTCATCCCAAGCAACAACAGCAAAACCTCTACAAGTGGCGGCTCGGTCATCGCGTCCAGGTCAGGGTCTTTCCAGTGACCAGCCAGGTGATGCCAAGGCGCCCAAAAAGTCGTAAGGTGGTGGCACAGTGCCGACAAGGCAATGACCGTCAACGCGAACGCGGGTATGTAGGCGAGAAACTTCCAATCCCCATGCTTGGATAAATGTTCCCTCAGGATTCCACAGCAGCAAAACAAGCTCAACGTCCCCAGTATGAACCCATTGAATGTAGCCCCTCGAAGCACAATGGACTGGTCGTAATATTGCTTTAGCCTGTCTACCTTATCCTGTCCGTAGAGGAGAACCTGGCCTTCCTGCAGGAGGAACATCGCCTTCAGATGATCGCGGCGGTTTTCTTCAGCGATCCGCTCCTCTGGTTTCAGCGGAGAACTGACCGTTTTGGCGGGGCAGAAGTACCCCCATAACATGTTCCGCCTGCGCAGTACGTCAGCTCTCTGCAGATCTTCGGCCATAGACCTGGCCGCCAGCACATTCTTCAACTCAGTCATGGCATCCGGGTCGATCTTCTCCAAAAAACGGGCTAAATCGGGGTCCTTTTTCACCGGCACTCCTTCATTCATGAGAAGAATGCTCGGACTGCATCTTTCTTTCTTCGCCGGGTCGCAATCCGGCTTACAATACCGCGCTTGGTAGATGCTGTCGCGGATGTTGTCTTCAGTCGGGAGGCTACCCAGCAATTCATCGTCGAGCAGGTTGCTGGAAAGCCGGGAAGCGACCGATCCGGCCACATAACCGCCCGCGATCACCAGTGTGAGCGCTACAGCGTTCCGCACCTGGGAAGGCAAGAATTCAAGGTACCTTGGGTGAGTTAGAGAATCACGCGGGTCAAGAGCTTGAAAAAGCAGAGCGATCCAAGGCAATGCCAGCGCCCCGACAAGCAGGATCTCAAAGGCGGATTTGAGTGCGTCCAGCATTTGGACGGAAGTTTAGCGCAGGCTAAATGAAGCCACAAGCGATTAGTTACGAAACTCTTGAGTGACTTATTGCCGGTGGGGACCCGCTGCGATGCACAAGCGTGTGCGTCCAGGTTTCAAGCCCCACCAGGATCAGCGTCGCAATCGCCAGCACGACCTGCAGTCGCTCGGAGCGCTTTTGCTTTGGAGTGAGTTCGCGTCTTCGCCATTGTGCTGAGCCCTGCGAGCGAAGATGCCAAATCCACGCCAGAACCGCCAGGTTCACGAGCGCCCCGACGGCGGCGAAGATCAGCATGGGGATGCGGATGGCATCCTGATGAAAGCCGCGCGCAGGGGCGTAAATGCCGCTGACCGCAGCCAAGGCGCCGAGCCCGATGGCCACGCGAATGCCGCTGATGGCGAAGACCGCGGTGCACAAGCTTTGCAGCAAAGCCACGGTCAGGCTCACGCCGCCGAGGGTGCCCAACCGCTTGGGGATTGCAACGGGCTCTTCGCTCAAAGAGGGATATCTCCGACCGGAATGCGGCGCAAGAAGCAGCTTCCGGGCACGATCAGGGTAGCGCACGGAAGCGGGTCGAGCCAACGTGTGATCAAAAATCATCGAACGCTACCCACTTGAATCCGGTTCGCGCTACAATCCGTACTTCAACCGTGTGAACATTACATTGCGCAGTTTTCACTTTTCAGTGAAAGGGTATTCCCTGTAACCTTTTGCGCGGGGGATTAGTCATAAGCTGCGTGGCACTGAAGGTGCGGATGGGCCAAGGCCAATTTCGCTACGAGACAACCGGCGGACAAGATTCGCCCCGAACCCCCTTACGAGGTCAAAAGATCATGACGAAGAATCAGATGAAAGCAATGCTCCTGACAGCGGCGCTCTCCGGCCTGGTCGGCGGAACGTCTGTAGCGGCCAAGGCGGCCACCAACGGCACGGCGAAAGTCTCCGGCACCACGGCTGGCCTGATGTTCGCCAGCCAGGACAAGACCCCGCCTGCCAAACACTCCTGTAAAGGCAAAAACGATTGCAAAGGCACCGGCGGCTGCTCCACCAGCGACCAGGGTTGCAAGGGCAAGGGCGGCTGCGCGACCGACGGCTCCAAGAAGCCTTCGTTCGTTTAAACTTAGCGTCTCCGGAGGTCGCGGCGAGCGATTGCAATTCGAATGGCTTCGGCGCGACCTCTTCCCACATATTCGCAAACCGCGAACCCGCGGTTTGAAGTGCCTTTCCCTGTCATAATTCTTTTGCGAAGGACAACCATGTGCGCCAATCGCTTCAATGCGTATCAGCATCACGGCGTCGGAATCGGCTTGCGCATACCCCACTACAACCATATTTTTTCGCGCAAGCCGGTTGTGGATTGGTTCGAGATTATTTCCGAGAACTTTATGTGCGACGCTGGACGGCCGCTGGCAGTTCTGGATGAAATTCTCGAGCAATATCGCGTGGTGCAGCATGGCGTGTCGATGTATTTCGGCTCGGCGACCGCTCCTGACCCCGAGCATCTGAAGCGCCTGAAGACGCTGGTTCGACGCACTGGCACCCCTTGGCTCAGCGATCATCTGTGCTGGGGTAGCGTGGACGGCACCTATACCCACGATCTGCTTCCGCTGCCTTACACCTGGGAGGCGGTCGAGCGGACGGTCGAGCGCGTGCACATGGTGCAGGACTACCTGGAAATTCCAGTCGCCGTTGAGAACGTGAGCAGCTATGCGGCTTTTACAGCGTCGCAAATGACCGAGTGGGAGTTTTTGACGGAAGTCGTCGAGCGCGCCGACTGCGGCATCCTTCTCGACGTGAACAACATTTACGTTTCGGCCATGAATCACGAGTTCAATCCCATGGACTATGTGAATGCCGTGCCGGCGCATCGCGTGGCGCAGATTCACATCGCGGGACACTCGAAATACGAGAAGTACATTCTCGACACGCATGATCACCCGGTGATCGATCCGGTATGGAACCTTTACGCGCGGGCCATCGAACGTTGCGGACCTACGCCGACCCTGCTCGAATGGGACGAGCATATTCCCAGCTTCGAAGAGGTTCATGAGGAGGCGATGAAAGCGAACCGCTATCTGCATCGCGACGTAAACGGCGAAGGCGTCGAGTTGGCGGAGACAGCGCGATGAGCAGCCAGTCCGACGCAACGCAAATGAGCCTCACCGAGTTGCAGCGTGAGATGGCGGCCGCGGTGATGATGCCGCTCACACCCGATGAAGACATGCGAACGCACGCTGCCGACGGACGGCCGATGACCGAGGTCGCGGAACGGTTCATCGCCCCCAACAGCCGGCTCACGGCCTTCGAGCGGCTCGAAATCTACAATCGCCAGTATTGGTATCGGGTGCTGAACGCGCTGAGGGAGGACTTTCCCGCGCTGCGAATGGTTGTGGGAGCACTTGCTTTTGAGGCGCTTTCGACGGCCTATCTGATCGAGCATCCGAGCCGGTCGTTTTCGTTGCGCAACCTGGGATCGAAGCTTGTCGAATGGCTCGCCGCGCATCCACAGTTCGCGGGCCGGCGGCAAAGGCTGGCGGTCGATGTGGTGAAGATCGAGTGGGCCTTTGTGGAAGCATTTGACAACGCGGAGCGCACGCCGCTCACCCTCGACCAGATTGCTACGCTCGACGCCGATTCGCGCCTCGGCTTGCAACCGCATTTGCAACTGCTGAGTCTCGATTACGCCGCCGATAACCTGGTTCTCGCCTTGCACAAGGAACAGAGGCGAAGCACCAGCGAGGCGGGCGTCAAGCATGACGAGGACGAATCCGAAGGCGATGTGGAAGAGCCGGCTGCTTTGCCGGGATTGCGCCGACGGCCCACGTGGGTTGCAGCACATCGGCTTGACAATGCCGTTTACTACCGGCGACTGGAGCGTGAGGAATTTCTGACTCTGACCTCGGTGCGCGAGGGTTTGACGCTGGCCGAGGCGCTCGAGGCCGGCCTGCGGGACTCGCGCAAGCCGGAAGCGCGGCGGCCGAAGCTGGTGCGTGGATGGTTCGCGCATTGGGCCGAGCTGGGATGGATTTGCGCGCCGGAGCTCGAGTCCTTGTTAGATGGATAGGGCTGGCCGAGTTTAGGCTGTATCAGAATCATGCCGGCACGATTGGCTGGCGAAATTGAAAGGAACAACATGGGAACGCTCTCCAACATCGGAGCGAAGGGATACGGCGGCCTCGCCTCGATGCTGAACCTGCTGCAAAGCCCGCTGTTGCTGGCTATCCGCCTTTACTGGGGCTGGCAATTTGTTCAGGATGGCTGGGGAAAGCTTACCCATCTCGATAAGGTCACGCATTTTTTCGCCAGCTTGAATCTGCCCGCGCCCGGCGCAACGGCATTCATGGTGGCGCTTATCGAATTTGGCGGCGGCATCTTTTTTGCGCTGGGCTTGATGTCGAGGCTTACGTCGCTGGTTCTGTTCGTCAACATGACCATGGCTTACCTGAGCGTGCCGGACGACCGCACCAACTTCTTCCACATCCTTTCCAAGCCGGACGATTTCTACGGCGCGGGCCCTTACACCTATTGGTTCGCCGCGCTCCTCATTCTGATTCTTGGTCCTGGCCACTTTGCCATTGACTGGCTGATCGAGAGATCTACCGGCCACAAATACAAACGCTGAGCGGGCGCGCTATCATCGAGCCACAACAGAGCATCTTCTAGGCTCTTGTGGAATCGGTTGCCATGCGGATCGTTTATGTGCTCACTTCGCTCGGCATGGGCGGAGCTGAACGGCAGGTGCTGGCTCTTGCCACGCGCATGGAGGAGCGCGGACATGCGATAGCCTTGATGATTTTGCGGCCGCAGCTCAAAGAGCAATGGCCTACGACGCTCGACGTGGTTCATCTTGGGATGCGCAGGAACCCGCTCAGCGTGGCCGCGGGCCTATTCCGCGGGCGGCGATTCCTAACGGCCTTTCGGCCGGAATTGGTCCACAGTCACAGCTTCCACGCAAATCTCATTGCTCGCATGCTGAAGTTTTTCTTCCCGTCGATGGTAGTGGTTTCAACTGTTCACAATGTGTATGAAGGCGGCTGGATACGCATGCTGGCTTACCGGCTGACCGATGGGTTGAGCCGACGCACGGCCGCCGTAAGTAAGGCCGCGGCTGAGCGGTTTGTAGAGTTGAAGGCCGTGCCGCAGAGAAAATGCGTTGTAGTGACGAATGGGATCGATGCGGCTGAGTTTGCGCCCCAGGAACAGCGTCGTGCCGCGATGCGGGCGACCATGGGAGTGACGAGCGAATTTGTCTGGATGACTGCGGGCCGCATCGTTCCGGCTAAGGACTTGCCTAATCTGATGAAGGCCTTCGTAAAAGTGCGCGCTTCAAACCTTGCGGCGCAACTTTGGATTGCTGGGGAGGGGAATCGGCCGGGCGTAGGCAGTGTGAGCGGATTTGTGGCGGTGTCCGGCTCGTTTCGCTGGCTGGGTCTGCGGCGCGATTTGCCAGCCTTGCTCGATGCCGCCGACGGATTTGTGCTGGCCTCGGCGTGGGAGGGAATGCCCTTGGTTGTTGGCGAGGCGATGGCCATGAGCAAGGCGGTGGTTGCGACGGATGTCGGCGGAGTGCGCGAGTTGGTAGCCGACACGGGTGTGATCGTGCCTGCTCACGACTCCGATGCGTTGTCCGCAGGCATGCTCCGCGTCATGGCGATGCCGTTGGAAGATCGCGAAAAGTTGGGTGAATCGGCGCGGGCTCGCATCATTGCGCATTTCAGTATGGATGCGCGCGCAGCGGAATGGCAGGTTCTCTATGCGGATGTGTCGGGGCGATGTAAATGAAAAGGCCGAAGCAAGATGCTCCGGCCTCTTTGATTAATTTGTTGGAAATGCGGCGGACTAAAACGCGAAGGTCGCGTTGAAGAAGATGCGCCGCGCCGCGGATCCGGAGGAGAAGATTCCGCCGGCCAGACTCGTCGACTTTCCGAATTGATTGCCCGGGCCATACAGTCCGGTGTTCGGATCGAGGATGGGAATCACGCTGCCCACGGGTGTGCCGTAGTCGATATCGTTGAACAGATTCAATGCCTGGCCGCTGAAGGTCAACGAATATTTGTGGCCGGTGCCGGGCGCGCCCATCCCTGGTGGACGTCCGCCGCCACCGCCAAAGCCTCCAGGGCCAAACCCGCCGCCGCCTCCACCGCCTCCGCGACCGCCACCGCCACCCCCTGGGCCACCGCGAGGGCCATCGCCAGGAGGCGGGCCGTTATCGCCTCCTGCGGCAGCCAGCTTGGGTCCAATTCCAAATGCGCGGCTGATGCGCAGGTTCAACGCCACGCCGGCCGGTCCGTTCCCCATGCTGATGGGGATTGGTGTGTAGCTTCCTCCTGCGGTCGAAGGAATGGTATCCAGGCAGCCAAAGGATGTCTGAGCGTAACCAGGATTAGGGCTGGTGCAGAATGAACTCGCGGCCAGCGAAGGGCGGCTGTTGAAGAAGTTATCCCCAGTTAGATCGTTGGTGGTGGTGATGTTATACGGTCTGCCGGCCTGGGCGATCAGGAACGGATTGAAGCGAATGCCCCATTTCCCCTGGTAGTTACCAAACATGAAGACCATGTTGCGCGAAGCAAAGCTGCCGCGGCCGTAATCCTGACTCAAGTCATAGGAGTTAGAAACAGGATTGCCGGCGCCGCCATCCGAGTTAGCCCAGGTCAGGTTATAAAAGCCCGCCAGGCTGAAGTTCGGAGAAAGTCTGGCGTTGACGTTGACAATCATCTGCTCCTGCTTGAAGACCGCTTCGGGATAGTACTCATCCACAATGCCGAGCGAAGGGTTAGGCCGCACGCCGGTCAGCGTAGGGCTGCCGAACACATAAGTCCCGGGCAGATAGGCGTTGGAATCGCGCGTAACCAGTTGATGGACGCCGAAGGAATGCAGATAAGTGAAGGTGAGGGTGGTTGTCTTGGTGAGTTGGCGCTCCAGGCTGGTGCCCGCCTGCTGCGTGTACGGTGCGTGATAACCTGGCGCAACAACGTCGACAGTGCTGGTGCTCGTTGTGGGTGAGCCGCATGTGGCCAGATCGAGACTGTTCAGGCTTGTGGAAGTGAAGCAGGTGGGGTCGCTGATGATGGTTTGCTTCTGGCTGTTGGGGCCTCCGTTGTAGCGCGCCGTGTTGAGCAGGTTGGCAATCTGCAGCCGGTCGTAGAAGATTCCATAACCGGCGCGGAGCACGGTCTTGGCTTGCTTCTTGTTCTTGTGGCCGTCGAGCGCATAGGCAAACGAGAAGCGCGGCGCCCAGTCGTCGTGATCCGAGATGTGATTCTGCGATTCCCAGCGCACGCCGCCGGAAAGTGTCAGGAACTGGCTGGCCTTCCAGTCATCCTGAAAAAACAGTGCGGCATCAAAGACGTTGGCCCTGGCCAATGGCGCGCCAGTGGAATAACTCAGCTTGCTGGGAGCATTGGTTGTGCCGCAGACGATTGGGGAACCGGAAGCAGGAGTTATCGGGCAGGCCACACCGGCCTCAAGGTTGAGGGCGCCCACATAATCGGCGACGGAGTTGAAGGTGAAGTTCCCGTTGAAGTTGTCGTCCGATGTGTTGGTGTCCGAGTTGTCGCGTACCCGCGTTCCGAATTTGATGGCGTGAGCGCCGACAGACATGGTGGTCAGATTCTGCAACTCATAATGGTTGGTGTGGTCGTTGGAGGTTTGATCGGTGGCGCCGCCGCCGGTAAATGTAAGCGGAATTCCAACCTGGGGCGCGGTGCTGGCCGGCGACGTGGATGAGTCGTCGTGAAGAAACTGAAAACGCGTTTCGTTGACCATGTGTTCGTTCACAATGAATGAATCGCTTATCTGGACGGTGCTTTCGGTCGACGTTTGCGTGGTTGATTGCGTGGGCAATGAAGTCGAAGTAATGTTGCCGGTGTTGCTGTTGCGGTAGAACTGGTAACGCGCTGTGACGGTGTTTTTCTGGCCAAGTTGCAGATCGATGCGGGGTGCAATGTTGGTGCGGGTTGCGGGGCTGAACAGGCCGCCGGAGAGCGCGCCGACCTCGTACGGGTAAGGAGACGGGCCGGCAACGGGAGCTTGCAGCAACTCATAGATGCTGTCGTTCTGGTTGTTGCGCTGATCCACGCTCACGAAGAAGGACGCCCACTTTGAAAGCGCGCCATTCATGTTGCCGCTGAACTGCAGGCTGTGGTAGGCAGGAATGGTCTTGGCGAACGGGTTGGCGGTGTTGAAGCTGTTGTCGTTGCCCTGGGCGAGGAACTGGCCGTGGAGTTTGTCGGTGCCCGGCTTGGTGAGGATCTCGATACGTCCGTAACCCAGCCTGTCGTATTCAGCGGAGAAGGGATTCTGGTTGATGCGGATCTCGCGGATCGCCGACTTGGGTGGCAACTGGCCGCCGGTGAAGCCGTCAATGTAAATCTGGCCGCCATTGGGTCCGGCCGAAGGCCCGGCAAGAGCACTCAACTCGCTCGACAACTCGTCGGGATCGTCGGAGAGCGCGTCGAGATCTTTGCCCTTGAGCACAATCGCGTTGGAGTTTCCACTGGCCTCGATGTTGACCTGCGGGGTGTCTTCGGTCACCGTTACACTCTGCTGGGCGACCTCGATGGCCATGGAAATATCCACGCGCTTCGACTGGCCGGCGGCGAGCTGGATGGTAGGAGAACTGAATGGCGCGAAGCCATCGAATGTCGACTGCACAATGTAGCCGCCGGGAACGAGTCCGGTGACCGTATAGGCGCCGGATGCATCCGCGGTTACCGACTTCACCGCCCCTCCCGCCGAAGTAGCGATGGTCACCTTGGCGCCGGGAATAAGTGCGCCGGTGGGATCGGTGATATGCCCGCGCAAGGTTCCGGTCGTCGCCGGCGCTGCGGGAGCGGTCGGCGCGGCGGCAGGGGTTTGCACCTGCGCTGCAGCGGACTGGGCATGGGCCGCCGCAGTGGCCGCGACAACAAGCGCCACGGCGATCAAATATCGATAAAAGCGGTGCGTATTAAAATGCAAGAGTTCCTCTCTCGTTTTGGGTCTCGTTTGCTGCGTCTTTTTTTCGGGGCTCGATTGATGTGCCTGTTGCGAGTGTCTGCCTGGGGCAAGGGCACGACTGAGCCATGTGCCTCGCGGCTATTGGGCGGCTGCGTCTGCCGCGCCCGCACCGCCGCCCATGCTCCAGTTATTGAGCAGGTTGCTGGCCGCGGGAGCTTCGAGCAGCGGTTCAACGCCGGCCATCAGCGTAATGGCTGTAACATCCGTTGTGCCATCCGTCGCGACCAGCATGACCGCATCGCCTTTCTTGAGGTCGGCAATCTGAATGACTGGCGCGCGGCTGAGCATCTGCTGCGGATCACCACCACCTCCGCCACCAGCCCATTGGCCGCCTCCGCCGGGAGGGCCGCCAGCTGGCGGTCCACCTGTCTGCCCGCCTCCAGCCGAAGCACCGCCGCCGCTCCACTGACCGTTGCCACCGCGTGGCGTCGCTCCGGCACCGCCGCCAGCCGACTGGGCTCCGCCGCCACTCCATCCTCCAGCTCCGCCCGTCGCGCCGCCCTTCAACCGCGCCGCGAGCATGGTAGCCATGCGATCGGGCAGGCGTCGCATTTGCG
Organism: Occallatibacter sp.; assembly: GCA_049513795.1. Lineage (GTDB taxonomy): Bacteria > Acidobacteriota > Terriglobia > Terriglobales > Acidobacteriaceae > Telmatobacter. The sequence continues at coordinate 22,972 of JBEKVS010000017.1, forward strand.
CTTCAGCCGTGACGTGAATAGTGATCTGCTTCTTGGTGACCAGATCCTTCAAGGAAAGCGTGGAGGCGGCCGGGTCCACTGAAGAGATGATTCCGGAGATATTGCGGAACGTCCCAGACACCACCTCCACCGCATCGATGCTGGTACCGTCGGCGTTTTTGGTTCCGCGGGCGCGCAACTGGTCCCCATCATGGATTGAATCGATCGGCGCCGGCGTCGCAGCATCGTAGCTGACAGAAGCTGGAGCATAGCGCTTGAGCATGGTCGTCTTGCTGGTATGAACGGTGACGGTCTTGGTCGAAGCACCAGCCCCGCTGGTCAGAACAATGACGCCGCTTGCCGCGTCAACGCTCTTCACCAGGCCGCCCACGCCATTGCGCTGCCAGTCATCGCGATCCTTCTGCTGCTTCATGGCCACGTCTGATTTCTTGATGGCCACGATCTGCTGGGCTTGCGATGTGCCTGCGGGCGCATCTGGATCAAGCTTGATCAAAGCTCGATCTCCAACGGCGAGGTCGGTGAACTGAATGGTCTCCGCCGCGCTCAAGTCCTTTTGTCCGGGCTCGACTCGCTTGATGGCCGCCGCAGCGGGAACTTCCACCTGATACGCTTGCCCGGCATCGGTCTTCACGGTGATCGTGGTCCCGTTCACGGCGGTAATAGTTCCCACAAAACGAGCCGGCGCCTGCGCGCTGGCTGTCGATGCAGCCCATAATGCTGCGGCTATGAGACCGATCAGCGCGAAGCGCGCCCTTGAGGTCGAATTCAGAGTGTTCATCGTGCGCTTCATAAGCCATTTCTCCACGGAACAATTCGTGCTCGTTGCCGAGGCGCAAGTCATTTCTAGTTCGGTAGACGAGCCAACGCGCCAAAAGGTTGAGTGTGTCTGGCGAGAGACGATTGGATTAGGAGAGAATCTTGAATAATGGTAGTAAATAGCCACGTTTGTTGGCTTTGCGATGGTTCCAGTCTTAAGCAATGCTTAAGACACGGTGATCACCTTATGGCGTTGAATCGCTCTTTCCTGGGCCTTCCTGGCCCTCCAATTCGGCGGTTTCAAGAAAGGCATAACTCCCCGACGGCAATGGAGCCACATGCGTGAGTCTTCGGTTATGCACCAGCACGGTGTCGCGATACCAGAGGTTGATGGCGGGCAGATCGCGGGCCAGAATCTGCTGCGCCTCGGCATAGTCGGCCTTGCGGCGGTCCATGTCTGCGACCTGGGCCGCGTCGTCCAGCAATGCATCAAGGCGGGCATTCGAATAGTGACCGCGGTTGGCGCCCTTGGGGGGGATGCGCGCGGAGGAGAAAGCATAGCCGAAGATGTCAGGCTGCTCGTTGCCGCCGATCCACTGCAGCGCATACATCTGGAAGGCGCCGCGCAACACATCGGAATAAAACGTTGCCGTCTCGAAGCTGCGGATGTCCAGCGCGATTCCGACGGAAGCCAGCTGCTGCTGCAGTACCGCAGCCAGCAGACGCGTGCCTTCGTTCGTGCTGGTTTTCATGGTCAGGTGAAAGCGCACTCCATTGGCTGCACGCGGGTGGCCGGCTTCGTCGAGCAGCTGATCGGCGCGTGCAGGATCGTAGTCATGGCGCGGGCCGTCGCCATTGAACGCCCAATGGCCGGGAGGTAGCAGGCTCGACGCGGCGCGCGCGCGGCCGTCGAGAAGGGTCTTGATAATCAGCTTGCGATCAATGGCGCATGCGACGGCCTGGCGTACCCGCCGATCGGCGAGGAGCGGGTCGCGCAAGTTGAAGCTCAGATACTGAATCTCCGTTCCGCCGATCTCTTCAATGCGCAGATCGGGACGCGTGGCCAGAACGGTAAGCGAGTCCATGGGAAGGGAATTGATGGCCACATCGCCGGAACCCTTCTCCAATTCCAGCGATTCGGTGATGGCGTCGGGCACGACGGCAAAGCGCACGCGCTCGAGTTTCGGCACCTGTGCCCAGGTGAGCGGATTGCGCTCGATCATCACGTCCTGATCGATCTGCTGCGAGACGAAACGGAAGGGCCCGGTGCCGACCGGATGCTGAGCGAAGTCGCGCCCGCTGCCAGCGGGAACAATGCCGATGGCGCCGGTGGAAAGATTGATCAGCAGGAAGTTATCCGGCCGCTTGAGATGGAGCACGACGGTGTGTTCATCGGGTGCTTCCAGCGTACCGATTGCTGCGTAGCTAGCAGCTCTGGGCGAGATGACGCCACCCGGGCCTGTGGGGTTGAGCATAGATTCGATGGTGAAGACGACATCGCGCGCCGTGAGCGGGCGGCCATCCTGAAAGCGCACGCCGCTACGCAAATGAAAGACCAGCGTAAGCGGGTTGGGCTGATCCCAACTCTCGGCCAGCGCGGGGGAAAATTGGAAGTGCGCATCACGAGCCACCAGGCCATCGAAGAGCAATGCATCAATGCGTTGCGATTGCACATCGGTGCCAATGCGCGGATCGAGATTGGCCGGGCTGCTCTCAATCAGGAATACGACCGTGTTGGGATCTCTGCGCGCCGACTGGCAGGACGTGACAAGAATGAGGCCGCACAGCGCAAGCAGCCAGCGGCCATGGTCTCTAGACATACGTCACCTGCCCCAGAATTACTTGGCGCTTTGCTCCCGTGGCGGTGGGCACGTTGCCGGGAAGGCGATGCCATGTTTGCCATGCGAGTAGGGCAAACGCGGCGGCCTCCTTGGCTTCCACAGGGAGCCCGAAGTCATCGCTCGCGGCCAACTCGCAGCCGAGCGGCTCAAGGCGCTGAGCGAGCATGGCCATCAGCGTGTGATTGCGCGCACCGCCGCCGGAGACAATGTAATCGATTCCTCTGGCCGTCTTATTCGCGCGGTGCATTTCTCTGTGGACAAACTTCTTGAAACTACCTGCTATGGACTCTGCGGTAAGCGTTGTGGCCGTGGCAACAGCGTCTTCTGCGCGGCTACTGTGTTTGCGGCATGAAGCAAGAAATCCGGCTGCATATTCGCGGCCAAACTGTTCTCGCCCTGCGGTGCGCGGCGGCTTTAGTTTGAAATAGGGATTACGAAGTTCCTGAGTTAGAACTGGAGTTAGGACGATTCCACCTGCCGCGACGGCGCCGTTGCGGTCGAAGGGTTTCGCAAAGAGTTCCTGCATCAATGCGTCGATCACCATGTTGCCGGGTCCGGTATCGAACGCAATCACGGAATTCGGTCCGGCGCCGGCGGGAATCGCCGTGAGATTGGCGATGCCGCCGATGTTCTGCAGGACTCGACCACGTGTTGCGTGGGCAAAAAGAACGTAATCGAGCAGCGGCACAAGGGGAGCACCCTGGCCGCCAAACAGCATATCGGCGGGTCGAAAGTTTGAAACAACCGGAGTGCCACAAGCGGCGGCGATGACTTGGGCTTCGCCGGCCTGCCAGGTGCATGCGAATTTGCGTCCCGCATAATTGCCTACGCGCGCCTGATGATAGAGGGTCTGCCCGTGGCAACCTACCAAGTCCAGTTGGCATGGATGACGCTTGAGCGTGGCCTGCAGCGCTTCAGCGTAGGCGATGCCCAGGCGCCAATTCAGTTGGGCAACTTCCGCGGTTGATGTGGACGACGCATTCATTGCGGCCAACACAGCTCGCCGCAGCCCAGCCGGATAAGCAAAACCCGCATGAGCCGCAAGTGTCAGTTTCGGACGGAGCCTTCCCGGCGCAATGCGCACCAGCGCCACATCGATTCCATCGGCGGAGGTTCCGCTCATGATGCCGGCGACCATCATGGATTTTGCGCTCACGATGGATGCTCCTCCTGCGATGTTTGCGCCTTTGAAACTGCCTCACTGAAGCGCATTATTCGAGAGCGCAACGATTCCAACTGGCTGGGAGAAAGAGCACGAGAAATGTAGCCGGAGAAAAGTCTCTTCCGTTTGAATGCCGTCTTACTGGCCCTCGCTAACAAAACTTTGCGAAATGCGATCGAGCGCTCAGCTTCGGCAAGTAGGGACTCATAAGCGCGCAGTATCAGCTCCGGGCTGTGGCAAATTTCCAGCAGGTCCATCCCTGCGCGGATCGCGGCGATCGCAGCTTCCTCAATGGGCAGGAACTTGAGAATGCCGCCCATCTCCAAATCGTCGGAGAAAATGATCCCTTTGAAGCCGATGCGATTGCGCAGCACTGTGGTGATCCAATAATCCGATGCGGACGCTGGCCGATTGCCGCTGGGAGTCTTTGGGTAGGCCGCGTGATTCACCATGATCATGGGCAAGTCATTCTTCAACGCAGGATACGGGACCAGGTCTTCGCGGTTCAATTCATCCATGGTGCGATGAATCGAGGGAGTATCAAGGTGCGAGTCGAGCGTTCCGCCTCCCAGGCCAGGAAAATGTTTGCCGCAGCCCACAACTCCTTGCGCGGCAAGGCCAGCGAGGAACGCACGGCCATACTCCACGACGCCGGCCGCCGTTGCAGCAGCGCTGCGCGTGCCCATTACGCTATTAGATGCGGGCAACGCCAGGTCGAGCACGGGCGCAAGCGTAGTGTTAAATCCAAACGCTTTCACGGCCTGCGCGACTAACTCGCCGTGTTTGTGACAGAGAGCAGTCTTCCCCGAATGCCTGGCAGCGTTGGCAACAGCCTGCGCCGATGGCATGGGCGCCAGCGCTTCGCGCAAGCGGTCGACCGTTCCGCCCTCCACATCGACGCAGCGCAGGCCGTGTGGCGAACACAACGCAGTCGCTTCGCCGAGCAGCGCGCGCGCCTGCTTGGGATCCAGTACATTCCGGCGAAAAAGAATGATGCCACCAGGACGCACCAGTTTGAGCCATGCGCACTCGAGGCCGGAGAGTTCCGTGCCCGCAAGGCCCACCACCAGCAGGCTGCCAGCAGCGTGGCGCAGATTCGCCGTCATGCCTTCTCCTTCAATTCCTGCTGCAACTCTTCGAGCAGATTCAACGCTTGCAGGGGTGTGAGCGAGTTGACGTCGGTGGCTTCAATGCGATCCACGATGCGCTGCGAAAGGGGCGTGAAGATGGTTAACTGCACCGGCTCCGCGGTTTCCACCTGAACACTTTGCCGCTCCTGCTTTTCATGCTGGCGCAAAACCCGCTTGGCTCGCTCGATAACTGCAGAGGGAAGACCCGCCAGGCGAGCCACTTCGATGCCATAACTCTTGCTTGCGGCGCCCGGCTCGATGTTATGCAGGAAGACGATACCGCCGGCCGCCTCTTTGACTCCGACACGTAAGTTGCGCACGCGTGGCAGCTTCTCGGCCAACATGGTCAGCTCATGATAGTGAGTGGCGAACAGCGTCCGGGCGCCGGTCTCTGCGTGCAGGTACTCGACCGTCGCCCAAGCCAGCGAAAGGCCGTCGAAGGTGGCCGTGCCGCGGCCCATCTCGTCCAGCAGGATCAGCGAATTCCTGGTGGCTGTATTGAGAATCGTCGCTGTCTCGGTCATTTCGACCATGAAGGTTGAGCGACCACGCGCCACATTGTCACTGGCGCCGATGCGGGTGTAGATGCGGTCGACCAAGCCGAAGCGCATGCTTTCTGCCGGCACAAAGCTACCCATCTGCGCCAGCAGCACTAACATGGCCGCTTGGCGGAGATAAGTGCTTTTTCCGCCCATATTAGGGCCGGTTATAAGCAAAATGCTGGGACCAGTCCCACTGTTATCCAAGTCGGCTGCGTTGAGATAGAGATCGTTGGCAATGAATCGGCCTTCGCGCGCCTCTTCCATCCATTGTTCGATAACCGGATGACGCCCCGCAACGGTCTCGATCAGTGGCTCTTCCACGATGATCGGACGCACATAGCGGCGATGCGCGGCGAGGTGAGCAAAATTGGCGAGCAGATCAGCCTCAGCTATGGCGGCCGAACTGCGGCGGATGCGGCTCGCGGCGCCAAGCACGGTCTTGCGCAGGTCGATGAAGATGCGCTTCTCAATCTCAATGCAGCGGTCGTGCGCGGTGAGAATCTTTCTCTCGTACTCCTTCAACTCTGGCGTGGTGAAGCGCTCCGCATTCACCAGCGTCTGCTTGCGTTCGTAGTCGGCGGGCGCGAGAGAGAGGTTTGCCTTGGTGATCTCGATGTAGTAGCCGAACACCGTGTTATAGCGCACCTTGAGGGAGCCGATGCCGGTGCGCTGTCGCTCGCGTTCCTCTATCGCGGCAATGGATTGGCGTCCGGTGGATGAGATGATGCGAAGTTCGTCGAGTTCCTGATCGACGCCGGCAGCAATGGCGCCGCCATCGACAAGCGTGAGGGGCGGGTCGGCAACGATGGTGGATTCAATGCACGCGGTGACGTCGTCAACAGTGTCGAGGCGCGCACTCACTTCGCGCCAGAGCGGAGCCTGCATGGCATCGAGAGCGATTTTCAGCGCGGGAAGTCTGCCCAGGCTGGCCGCCATCGCTCGCAGATCGCGCGGGCCGGCGGAGTCGAGCGACAAACGCGCCAGCAGCCGCTCCAGGTCGAGGATGCCGCTGAAAGCGCGTCGCACTTCTTCGCGCTTGAGCAGATCGCCGTGTGCTTCGGCCACAGACTCATAACGATCCTTGAGCGCGTGTGCGTCCATGAGCGGGCGCAGAATTGTAGCGCGCAGCAGGCGCTTGCCCATGGGCGTCTGGCAATGGTCGAGTGTGTGGAAGAGCGTCGCCCGATTGTCCTGGCCTACAAAGAGCGGCTCGACCAGTTCGAGATTGCGTACCGTGACCTGATCCAATTCGAGCGCCGTCGAGTGCTCTTGAAACTTGAGGGTGTCGATGTGCAGAGCTTCGATTTTCTGCGTGGTGCGGACGTAATGCAGCACGGCGCCGGCGGCGATGGCGGCAGCCGGATGCTGATCGAGTCCGTAGCCCTCAAGCGTGCGCACATTGAGCTGGCGCTCGACCAGCGGCACCGCGAAGTCGCGCGTCCATACCCAGTCGTCGACGCGGGTGCGGGCGGCGATGCGCTCCAGCCCTCGCTCAAGCTGCGCGGGTAACTCGGCGCTTGCGGGTAGAAGCACCTCGCTGGGACCGGCTTTTACGATTTCGTCCACGGCTTGCTGCCGCGCCGTCGGGCCTTGAAACTCGGCGGTTCGAAATTCGCCGGTTGAAACGTCAAGCAGAGCGATGGCGCAAACAGGTTCTTTCGCTGAGCCGGTTTCAAACAGAGCGGCGAGAAAGTTGTTCTGCTCCTGACCCAATGCATTGTCGAGCGCGGTGCCCGGCGTGAGAACCCGCGTTACCTCGCGGCGCACAATCTTCTTGGTGAGCTTGGGATCCTCCATCTGGTCGCAGATGGCGATGCGATAGCCCTTGCGCAGCAGGCGGGTCAGGTAGCCCTCAACGGCGTGATAGGGTACGCCGCACATGGGCTGCGAGCGCTCGCGATCGCGCGCGGTAAGTGTCAATTGCAGCTCTCGGCTTACCGTGACGGCGTCGTCGTAGAAGAGCTCGTAAAAGTCGCCCATGCGGAAGAAGAGCAGCGCGTCGGGATTCTCCCGCTTGGCCGCCGTCCACTGGCGCATGAAGGGCGTCAGGTCGGCGGTGGGCTGGTCTGAAGCTTGAGGCGGCGCGGGCGCGGGTTGAATGTCTTCCTTGATCACGCTGGCTTTAAGACTATCGTGACCGGATGGGTGAGAGGTAGTGGGAGCGCGTTCATCCGGCTGTGAATTCCTTGCACCTGAATCGCTTGACTGAGCGGCTCATTCTGGATAAATTGGCCCATCGAACTTCGACTCTTTCTCGGCTTCTGAAAGGACCGTTCATGAACCCCCTGCGCATCTTGCTCGCTGCCGTTGGCGGCTTTGTGGTGTACTTTGTCCTGGGCGGGGCTATCTTCGGCCTGGCGCCGTCGCTCATCAGCGAGTTCCTCAAATACCCGGGCGTCTACAGGGACCGGCAAGGGCAAATGAGCCATATGCCGGTCGGAATGGCCGCAACGCTTTTGGCCGTCCTCGTGCTCGCAGTGCTGTACGCGCGCCTTTACCGCGGCGGATCCGGACTTGCCCAAGGCGCGCGTTCCGGTGCCTTGATCGGTCTCTTTGTAGTCTTTGCCTTTGTGCTCCACAACTACGTCAACATGAACATTGGTCTGCGGCTGACGCTGCAAAACTCGGCAGCCTATTTTGTCGAATGGTTCGTAACCGGAATCGCGATCGGCCTCATTTACCGGCCAAGGGTTTCGGGCTGATCCGTTGGGCTCGACTTTGCGGAGCTTGAGCTGCTAGCAGCAGAAAAAAAGTGCCGGCAGAGTAGACTTGTCCGGTGACGAATCGGCTGCCGATCGCCGCAGGTACTTCGAAGCTGGAAGGGGTTGGAATGAGGAGAGGTCTGTTTTCACTCGGAATGCTGCTGGTCGCGGCGATGGCTCTAAGCGGCCAAGTCGCGTTTGCCACAGGGCCGGCAAAACCGGTAAGCGCGAAAAAATTTGACGCGCTGGCGACGGCGGCCCTGGAAGCAATGAAGCAGAAGGCCGCTGCATTGAAGATCGGTGGCGTGGCTACTGTGAATTACGCGCCCGGCGACACGGTGCAGGCGTGGAGCTCGAAGATGGCCGTCGTTGGGCGCATGAAAGACGTGCCCACCGACACCAGCAAGGGCAACAATCTGCTGGGGATTGCCTACTCCAAGGCAGCCGAAATGGCCGACACCTTGCAAAACAGCGGCACGGCCAAGCGACCACCGATGACGGGAGAGTTCGGCTGGCAGGGCGGGGTCATCGAGCGGGTCAAGTCCGGCTACGCGATTGTCTCCTTCAGCGGAGGCAAATCGGAGGACGATGTCCAAGTCTCCAAAGCCGGCCTTGAGGTCCTGAAGAAAGGGCTTTAAGCCCTTTGACGGCTCGCGCCAGGTCGCAGATGCGACCGTAACGGGGTGATTTGGATCACAGTATACTGACCAGTTACGCCGTTATGGTGAAGGACGAGATGTATCTGCTCTGGCTCAGAGTTGCGGCAATTCTTTACGCGGCGGCGGGTGTCGCCGTCTTCCCGGCGGTGCTGTACAAGGGGGAGCGCTGGCGCAGCTGGTGCGTTCACCTGGGCGGCTTGGCGCTCCTTTTCCATTTTGTTTCGGTAGTGGAGATGCTGGCCGGGGCGCATCGCTGGCTTCCTATGGGCGTTCGCGAGGTGCAGTCGCTTCTGGGTCTGGCGGTGGTTTCGGTCTTCTTTCTAGTCTGGTGGCTTTACGACGCCATCTCCCTTGGCTTGTTTGCACTTCCGGTTACGTTCTTCATGGTTCTCATCCCTTCTTTGGGGCCTGACCGTTACACCTTTCCGTCGGAGGGCGTTCGCGTCAGTTGGCTGGTGGCGCACATTGCGGCGCTGCTGGTGGCCTATGCGGCGCTCGGCTTCAGCTTGCTGGCCTCCATTCTTTATCTGCTGCAGGAACGGCGGCTGAAAGCTAAGCCCAAGGCACGGTTTCTTGCCGCTGACGACTCGTGGTGGGCGCCGCTCGATTGGTTGCCTCCTCTGGATACGCTCGAGCGCATCTCCGAGGCCATGCTCGAGTTCGGCTTTCCTTGCATGACGGTGGGCCTGGTGATCGGCGCGGTGCTGGTCCAGGAGACGTCGCTGGGCGCGGCGTACTTTCTCGACCCCAAGATCATTGCGGCGTTTGTGAGCTGGGCCATTTATGTCCTGCTGCTGCTGGTGCGGCGCACGGCGGGATTGCGCGGGCGCCGGGCGGCGTATCTTTCGGGCGCCGTGTTCGCGGTGATGATTGTAGTGTGGACAGCAAACCTGTTCAGCCATGTGCATAGGTTCGGTGCTCCATGACGCTGGCCCTCATTGGCGTGAACTATAAGACAGCGCCCATCGAGCTGCGGGAGCGGATCGCCATTTCGCGCGACGAACTGGCGGAGACGACGCGCGCGCTGGCGGCGGTGGAAGGCGTGACCGAATGCATGATTGTGTCGACATGCAATCGTGTGGAGCTGCTGGCTGCTGTCGATGGGCCCGACGCCGATCTGACCGGGTTCCTGCATCGTCATTTTGGAATGGAGCGAGCATTACTCGAGCCGCACATCTATAAGCGCACCGACCAGGACGCGGTGCGGCATCTATTTCGCGTGGCGGCCAGCCTGGACTCGATGGTGGTGGGCGAGCCGCAGATTCTGGGCCAGGTGAAAGAGGCCTTCGCCGTGGCGCGGGCCGCGGGCACGGTTTCAGGACAGCTTGAACACTTGCTGCAAAGCGCATTTGCGGCCGCGAAGAAAGTCCGGTCGGAGACGGAGATCGGTTCGAATTCCGTTTCCATCGCCTCGGTGGCTGTCGATTTGGCGAAGAAGATCTTTGGGTCATTGCAGGGACGCACGGTATTCCTGGTGGGCGCGGGCAAGATGAGCGAACTTGCAGCGCGGCACCTGGTGCAGCAGGGCGCGGGCGCCATCCTGGTGAGCAATCGCACCCAAGATCGGGCGCGGCGCATGGCTGAGCAATTCAATGGACGCGTGATTCCGTATGAGCAGCTGCACGAAGCGGCCAGCGAAGCGGACATTGTGATCAGCTCGACCGGCGCTCCGCATCCCATCTTTCGCCGTGAGCATGGGCAGGCGTTTCTGCATCGCCGCCGCAACCGGCCCATGTTTTTCATCGATATTGCCGTTCCGCGCGATGTCGACCCGGCGATGGGCCAGCTGGAAGGCATTTTTGTTTACGATATCGACGATTTGCAGGCCGTGGCCGCCGCGCACCTGGCCGAGCGCAGCCGTGAGGCCAGCGATGCCGAGACGCTGATTGCGGGCGAGGTCGAGCGCTTTCATCAAAAACAGCGGACCGTGAACGTGGCTCCGGCAATTGTCGCTCTGCAACGGCAGGCGGAAGAGATTCGTCAGGCGGAGCTGCGGCGGGTGCAGAGCCGGCTGGGCGAGCTAAGCCCGGAACAGATTGCGGCAGTGGAAGCGCTGACGCGGGGACTGGTGAACAAGTTTCTCCATCCGCCCATGCAGGCGCTGAAACAGGCGGCCAGGGAAGGCGACCAGGTGAAGTTGGAAACGGTGTGCGAGGAGTGGTCGGTTTCGGCCGATGTGGAGCGGGGATTCGATCGCGCCGAATTGATTTCGAATGAGAGAGCCGCGCGCGATGGAAGCCCGGAGTCCGAGAAGGTTGAGAGCCCGGTGGTAAGCGGAGCCCGTTTGGAGGGTCGCCGATGAAGCTGCGGATCGGGAGCCGCGGTTCGCAGC
>JBEKVS010000018.1:0-33020 GCA_049513795.1 Occallatibacter sp.
TGCCGGCAAGATGGACCCCACGCTCCAGGATCCGCCGTATACGCTCGGCATCCTGTACATGCAGACGGGCAAACTCGACGACGCCGTTGTCGAGCTGAAGAAGGCAGTTGCCTTGCGTCCGGACAATGGCGACGCGTGGGCCATTCTCGGCAGTACGCTCAAGCAGGATTCGCGGCTCGATGAAGCCCGCGACGCGCTGGCGAAGGCCATTTCGCTGTTGCCCGGACAGCCGGGCCCGCGGGTAACATTGGCCGGGGTGCTGTCTGAACAGGCTGGATTGGCCGGAACGGCAGCCGATGCCCAGGACGCAGCAGGCGATGCGCAGAAAGCAGAGACGCTGCGCTCCCAGGCGAAAGACCTGCGCGCGCAGGCGGCTGAACTTCGCCGCGAGGGCGCCGATCTGACACGCAGCGCCGTGAGCCGGCAAAAGGCCATCTTCGCCGTGAACGCGGGCAGGCGCCGATCTGACACGCAGCGCCGTGAGCCGGCAAAAGGCCATCTTCGCCGTGAACGCGGGCAACCAGCTGCTGCTCAAGGGACAGATCGCTGACGCTGTGGCTCGTTACCTTGAGTCAATTGCCGCCGACCCGACCTTTGCCGATCCGCACAGCCAGCTTGCCATCGCCTACGATCGCCAAGGCCGCGCTGCCGATGCAGCCGCGGAGCGCGCCAAGGCGCAGGGCCTGGGAGCCCAAAAATAAGCGCGCGTTCTGCTGATTCCCTGCGCCGATTCCGGGAAAAGGCGCGACCCGCGATGAGCTTTGAACCAGTTCATTCGAATGAGGATCCGATCGCGTGATGAGAACAGCGCCAACGCTCGACTGGGTACGGCTGGGAGCGGCTCTTTTTCGATGTCAAACGGCGATCAAACTCTATGGTGGAATGGTGGTGGACCGATGGAGCTTTCGGGGTATGGCGCTTATGGTGCGGGGATTGCATCATGCGGATATGTATACGTCACTGAAGAGGCCCCGCGTCGGAGATCGAGTGCGGCTCACTGGTTTTCTGGGTGTGTTCGAGGTCGTCCGCGTGAGGCCCGATGGGTCCTTGGTCGACCTGAAGCATCTTGACTTGCATCAAACCGACTACATCGAACAGGAAGTTTCCGCTCACGACTTGATCTATGTAAGGGGACCTGAGCCGGCAAGTCCGGTCAGCCGGCCCGCTCAGTCAGTTGATAATGCGAGGCAAACAGGCATCCCCGCCGTTTACCACCGGTCAACTTCGCCGGCCGGCGTTGCCACGCGAACCCCTCCGCCAGCAGCATCGAGCGCATTGGCGGCAGCAGGTATGAGCGGTCGCCGCAGAGACTCCTGAACGCACTGCGCCTGGCCCCATTCGACAGAGCTTGTGCGGATAGTCATTGAAAGAGCTGTCCGCTTTAGCTCGATTCGATAGTGAGACCCTTTAAAGCAAAATGCCTTGAGGCTGCATTCTCTTTCGCCTCGGTTGACGTGCCTCGATTTCAAGTGCGGCCGGACCCGGTTCAATGTCCGCACGCGGCCGATGCTTTCGGTCCCGCGAAGCTTCCCTACCTTCAAGAACCGACCCGGCGTAAAATAGCACCTCTATGAGCGAGAGCCAGGAAGTGACGCTATTGTTGTCTGCGCTGACACATGGAGACGAGGGCGCCGCCTCGAAGCTCATGCCTGTTGTCTACAACGAGCTGCGCAGGCTGGCCGGCAGTTACATGCGGCGGGAGCGATCCGACCACACTCTGCAGGCTACGGCACTGGTGCACGAAGCCTATATAAAACTGATCGACCAGCGGTCGGTCAACTGGCAAAGCCGCGCCCATTTTTTTGGAGTCTCTGCGCAGTTGATGCGCCGCATCCTGATCGATCATGCCCGCGGACACACGCGGGAGAAGCGCGGTGGCGATCAAAAGAAAGTCTCACTTGAGGACGTCGTTCTGTTCGCGGAGCGACAGGCGGATGAGTTGCTGGCCGTGGATGACTCGCTGAACGCCCTGGCGAAGATCGATCCCCGCCAGGCGCGCGTGGTGGAGTTGCGCTTCTTTGGCGGGTTGAGCGTGGAAGAAGCTGCCGATGTTCTCGGCGTTTCGCCTAAGACCATAAAGCGCGAGTGGAGCGTTGCCAAAGCCTGGCTTGCTGCCGACCTGAAGCAGCGCCACGGCATCGACGCGACCCCGGCGTAGTGGCACGGTATCTGCTGATTGGACCGCAATTCAAAGGGATTGTGCGAGAGCGGTCTCCGGCGCGAACGGAGACCGCTTGATGCAGCTAGTGAATCTGTAACGGACTGGCCAGATTGAACGTATATGCCGTCTGCTCTTCGAGGTGGACTTCGTGTTCTTCGCCATCGAGGCGTTTCCCAATGCCCTTCAAGAAGCGGCCTAATTTGTTCTTTCCTTGAATGTCCGGGCCGAAGATGCGGATGGAGGTCCGAATTTCGAATTCGCGGTGCCCGACGTTGACCGAAGTGACTTCGAGTTGCAAGCTGGCTTCGCCGGAGAGCCGGCCAGCCGGACGCGCGAAGACGACCTTTCCGTTCACGCGTGCGCCGGCAGGAATCACGGTGTGTCCCTGAATGTCGACGTCACGATCCACGGTGCCGGCGAAGCTCTGATCCACCTGGCTGATCTTTGAGCCGAGCGGCTCGGAAAGCCGCAAAGTGAGCGGAGTTCCTGTGGGGACGAAGGTCACCGGGGTCAGCACGGGTGTTGCCGATACCGCAGCGTGTTCGGCAGGGACGGCCGCGGCGGCAACCAGATGGTGGGCCACGCGGACCACTTTTACCCGGGCGGCCGGCTGTGCTATAGCTGCCGCAGCGTACGACGCTGGATGGCGTTGAATCCTGGCAACGGGAGCTGGTTCGGGATCGGAGCTGCCGGCATCTGGCTGGTTGTCGGCGTTGGCCTGAGTCTCGTTCTGATTCTGATCCTGATTGTCGGCGGAATCGCTCGGCTGTTGTGCGGGCGCATTCGGATCCCCGTTCCGATCCCCATTCGGATCGTTGCTGGCATCGGCCTGGTTGGGGTCAGCCTCGGACTCCAACGGCTTGCCTGCAGGGGGCTTCGGGATTACGGGTATCGGTTGAACATGGGGGTTGACGGTGGTGATGGCCGCGCTCTGGTGATGGCTGTGGACGACTGCGGCGAAGACCACTGCGGATGTGACCATCGCCGACGCAAGAATGATTCCGATTTTGATTTTGCTGATCATGACCGTTCTCCTTTGCATGGAATTGTGAAGATCGAGTTGGCGATGGATTGAAAAGGGCGCGGCATTCGCAGCACGGGTTCTTGCCGGGGATGCCGCACCTCAAGGTTTTAAAGCATGCATTAGCGCTTCCCGCTGGTGTGGCCGCCGCCGAAGCCGCCGCTGGGCCGACTGATGGAAGCCGGACGGCTTTGGGCCTGGTTTCCGCCGAAGGAGTGGTTAGGCGTTGATGGGCGGTTTGCAGCCTGGTTGGCGCCGAATGAGTTGGTCGACGCAGCAGGACGGCTGGACTGGCTGGCTGGGACAGAGCGCGGTGCTGGGTTGGGCCGGTTCATCGCCGGCGATGTGGGCCGGTTCTGGCTGACGGAACGGTTGGAAGCGGACTGGTTCATTCCGCGGTTAGCCGAAGCCGGGCGTCCCGTCGGAGCCTGATGGTTCGCGGTGTTGGAGCGGCCATACGAGGCGGAACGAGCGGTTGGCGTGTTGTTGCGCGCTGGCTGGCGGTTGATAGCGCTTGAGCGGTTGGCGGAAGCGTTGCGGCTGGGGGAGTTTGAGCGAGCGACCGAATTCATCCGTGCATTGGACGTGTTGCGGGCGCTGTTGCGGGTGGTGCCGATGGAGCGATTCCCGATGGAGCGGTTCAGGGAGCCGGGGCGTTCCGTATGGTTGAAGCGGTTGTTCGAGATGCGCTGCGGCATCGGCCTTGATCCAGGTCCGCGGCGATCAATACCCTGACGACCGTCGCGATTGTAGCGGGCGGGAACGGCACTGCCGAGATGGCCAAATCCACGCCCATCGTGGCCGCCGAAGTGGCCGCGGTTGGCGACGGTCCGGCTGTTGGAGTTGTAGACGTTGTGGTTGTAGACCACAGCTCCGCCACCCCACCCTGGAGCCCAGCCACCGAAGCTGAATCCAAAGTGCGCGTCAAGGCCCGCAGAAACCGCCGGCTCAAACGAGACGCCATCGGCGACCACAACTCCGGCCGGAACAGACTCCGCAACGAAGCCGGGATAAGCGGCGACCTCGGTTCCAAAGACGGTCCACGGGTCGTAAAACTGGACGAAGACCGCATCGGGATTCACAGGAAGGATTTCGATCAACTCCGCGTCGACGACCACGTTCTCCTGCGAGGTCGCAACCAGCGCATGAGACTGGTAGGCTTCCGAGCGCATGGCCTGGATGGCGTCCATCACGTCGTCGGGCTGGTTATAGTAGGCGTTGCCGAGCTGCGTGGTCCAGGCGTTGTTTTTCGCCATGCTGTCAAGGACGACAGGGAATATGACCAGGCCCTTGATGGAGGGATCCCAGTTCATGCTGTTGGCCGCGGTAGCACGTTGGTCCGGAGAAAGGGTCATCTTGGTGTTCAGCCAGTTGTTGGCATCGCTCACTTCGTCAGGGAACGTGCACCCGATTAGAATCTGAGCAACCAGCGGATCGGGATCGAGAGCGATGGGAGCTACGAGCTGATCAAGCTGCGAGGAGCTCAGGGGAACGTACTCGGGCACAATCGCTTGCGCCTTCGATTGCATCGGAGCTGCGGGGATGAGCATTGCCGCAAACATTGCCGTCATGAACAGGCTGCGGCCGGCGCGGCTTGAGGATGGTTGCGGAGAGTGGCGGCTCGGAAGGCTGGCCGATTGCCCAGCTTCAACATTGACTTGGGAAATCTTTGTGCTTTTCATTTACGTCTCCTCGTTTTCGTTTGGAGTAAGCTGAGTTTGATTTCAGCCTTCACCGGGTAGCGCGACGAAGCTGAGAAAACGGGGTCATGCTCTTCTTTGAATTTTTTCCCGCGATGATCTGCCGAAGATTTTGAGGTTCTGAATGGACTTGACGCCGCAACAGTGGGAGAAGGTGAAAGCGCTGTTCGAGGATGCGCTGGAGAAGACTCCTGCCGAGCGTACCTCATACATCGCGGTGGCCGAACACGATTCCCAGGTGCGGAGCGAAGTGGAGCGTCTGCTCGCCCACCACGTCGAATCCGGTGGTCTTCTTTCGCAACCAGGGTTTTCGTTTTCGCTTTCGCCGGCTGGGCCGGAGCCAGGCCATTCGTTTGCCGCGGGCGATGTGGTTGCCGCTCGATTTCGTATCCTCCGCTTTCTGGCGCGCGGAGGCATGGGCGAGGTGTACGAAGCGGAAGACCTGGAACTGCATGAGCGCGTGGCGCTGAAGTCAATCCGCGGCGAATTGCTTCACGATGAAAAATCGCTGGAGAGATTCAAGCGGGAGGTTCACCTGGCGCGCCAGGTCACCCATCCGAATGTTTGCCGGATCTACGAGCTGTTCAGGCACTTGCCCGGCGATGGCGAACACAATGGCTCAGGTGGAGGCGGGGACGGGGTCGTCTTCGTCGCCATGGAGATGCTCGATGGCGAAACCTTGGCCGAGTTTCTGAAGCGCGACTCGCGTTTGCGCGTGGAAGAGGCACTACCCATCGCTCTGCAGATGGCGGCGGGCCTTGGAGCCGCGCACGCAGCCGGCATTGTGCACAGGGATTTCAAGCCCGGCAATGTGCACCTGGTTCCTCGCGCCCAGGGGGTGCGGGTAGTCATTACCGATTTTGGCCTTGCTCTTCGATCGAGTCATGAAGTCAGCACGACAATTTCGGTTACGGGCACGGGAGAAGTTCTGGGGACGCCGGCCTACATGTCCCCGGAGCAGGTTGAAGGCAAGGAGCTGACGCCCAGCTCCGACGTCTACTCGCTCGGCCTGGTCCTCTATCAGATGATGACGGGAACAAGGGCGTTCGAAGGGACGACGCCTCTTTCGATGGCAGTGCGCCGGCTGAGGGACGATCCAGCTCCGCCGCACAGCCTGGTTCCTGACCTCGACCGGCGATGGGAGTCTGTGATCCTGAAGTGTCTCGCGCGGGACTCCAGGGCACGTTTTCAAAACGGCGACGAAGTTGGCGCGGCACTGCGGGGCGAGAGCAGGAGCAGGAGAACCTGGAACATCGCGGCGGGCGTTGTGCTGGCATTGCTGATATTGATCCTTGCACTTGTGGGAGCCACATTTCTCATTCCGAGGCTTCGTCATCAGCCTCCTGGGAATAACGAGGTACCTCCACTCACACCGGCGATTGCGGTGCGGCGATCGGTTGCCGTGCTGCCCTTGCGCAATCTATCGAGCCGTTCGGACAAGGAGTGGGTGTCGACCGCGCTGCCCGAATTGTTGACGGCGGAGTTGGCGGCCGGCGGAAAGATGCGAACCTTTCCCGGAGAGAACATTGCCCGGGCGAGTGCGGATCTTAAATTGACGGGCATGCAAACGTTGGCTCGCGACACGCTTGAGCGTCTGCACAACTACCTGGGAAGCGACTACGTGGTGTTGGGATCCTATCTGGATCAGGACAGCAAGGCAGAGGCGCAGATCCGGATTACCCTCTGGCTGCAGGACGCGAAGACCGGCGACATTGCTGCGACCGTCTCTGAAAAGGGGAGTGAGAGCGATCTGGGCGATCTGGCAACGCGTGCCGGAACCGAGCTGCGGCAAAAGCTTGGAGTGGGCGAAGTGACACCCGGCGAAGCGGCGCTGGTAAGAGCTTCGCTGCCATCCAATCCGGAAGCGCAGCGCCTGTATGCCGAGGGACTGGCCAAGCTGCGCGTAGTCGACATGCCGGCTGCCCGCGAACTATTGGAGCGCGCCGTGGCTTCAGATCCCGGCTACGCTCCCGGACATTCAGCATTGGCCGTTGCGTGGGCCCAGATGGGATATGACCAGAAGGCCCAGGAGGAATCGAAGAAAGCTCTCAATCTCTCTTCGGGGCTCTCGCGCGAAGAGCGGTTGTCGATTGAAGGCAATGACTGGGAACTGAGTCGAAAATGGGACAAGGCGGTCGACACCTACCGTACCCTCTTCGAGTTCTTTCCCGATAGCATCGAATATGGCTTGCGCCTGGCAGCCGCGCAAACACATGCTCGAACGGTGGACCAGGCTCTGGCCACAATTGCTGCGTTGAGAAAGCTGCCGGCTCCGGATCGGGACGATCCGCGCATCGACCTGCAGCAGGGCGAAGTTCTCGACGTGAAAGGTGCGTACAAAGAAGAGCAGGCCGCCGCTGAGACAGCTGCCCGCCGCGCCCGCGAAATGGGCGGGACCCTGATGCTGGCACGCGCTCTGGCTCAGGAAGCACGATGCTTCGAAAAGCAGGGCAAGCTGGATGACGCAATCCGCAGCGCGCAAGAGTCGGCGCGCATCTCAGAAGCGGCCGGCGAACGCGTCGAAGTGGCAAAAGCGCTCTCGATTACCGGCATCGTTTACTTTGACCAAGGCAACTTTCCCGAAGCGGTCAAGGCCTACAACAGCGCACTGGCAACGCAGCGCGAAACCGGCGACATGCGCGGGACCGCCACGACCCTCAATAATCTTGCCAATGCCCTCGGTGCACAGGGAGATATGTCCGGCGCCATCAAGATGTTGAACGAGGCGCTGCTGCTGTTTCGAGAGGTTGGCGATAAACACAGCGCAGCGGCGACCCTGGCGGATATAGCAGTACGCACGATACAACTGGGCGACCTCAAACAGGGAAAGAATATGTTGCAGGAGGCGCTGGCGGCGTCGCGGGAGATTGGCGACCAGGAGAGATCAAGCACAGCGCTCTACAACCTGGGCGAAGTGCTTCGCTGGCAAGGTGATTTGAAGGGCGCTCGCAGCATGTATCAGCAAGCCGGAGATTTGTCGAAACAGATCGGCGACCAAAGCGGCGTTGCGTATGCGATGTTCAGCCTGGGAGACGTTTCTACGGCGGAGGGCGACTTGAACGCGGCTCGTGAGCACTACAACGATTCACTCAAGTTGCGAACTCAAATGGGGGAGAAAGGAAATGTCGCGGAAACTCAGATGGCGTTGGCGCTGATTCTGATTGAAGAGGGGCGCGCCGGCGAAGCTGAGAGCACGCTTACCCAGGTTCGAGAAGAATTTAACAAAGAGGGGCTGGCCGACGATGAGATCCTCGCCGACAGTTTGTTGGCTCGCGTCTACCTTTCGCAACGAAAGGCAGCGGAGGCGGAGAAAGAAATGTCCGCAGTTCACAATCTGCTGGCGAACAGTCAGGATTTCTCGGTGCGGCTCAGGGCCATGATAGTGGGAGCGATGGTACAGTCTGCCGCCGGAAAACCGGCAGACGCGGTGAAGAGTCTTGAAGAGACGATTGCCAGCGCAAGGAATTCGGGATACGCGGGATATCTGCTGGAAGCACAGCTCGCTCTGGGCGAGGTGGAAGCGGCCTCGGGCAAGGCGGCAGTGGGGCTGAACCTGCTGAAGGACGTCCAGAAGCAGGCCAAGCTCAAAGGCTTTGGCCTGATTGCCAAAAAGGCTGCGCGAGAATCAACGACCTGAGCGATTGCCGAGGGAAGCTCCGCCATTTCGGAGTATTGCGAACGCGTCATCCCTCAGGTCCCGCAGCCGATGTGCGCGAGCAGCTCCGGAGGTATTTTATTTTCCGATGCAGAAGCGGGAGAAAATTAAATTCAGAATGTCTTCGTTGGTGGTTTGGCCGGTGAGGGAGTCCAGTGCCGAAAGGCCGCGATAAAGATCGAGCAGAATCATCTCGTGGGGAATCGAATTGACGTTGGCTTCGGACGCGTCGCTGAGTGCCGAGAGGGTGGAGACGATTGCCTGATGGTGGCGCAGGCTAGTGAGGATTCCGGGCTCCGATGCGGCACCGCCGGTGGCGAGCGCCAAGATTCGCTCGCGCAGTGCGGGGATTCCTTCGCCGGTGAGAGCTGAGGTGCGCAGAGACGGGATGGCGGATACCGGCGCCGCAGGCTCTGCCGAACCGGCCAGATCGCTCTTGTTTACTACCACGATTGCGGGCCGGCCTTGAACCGCGTCGAGCAGCCGGTGTTCTTCTTCGTTCAGGGACTGTGTGGCGTCAAGCACCACCAGCACCAGCGCGGCGTCGGCCAGAGCCTCGCGGCTGCGGGCGATACCGAGTTGTTCGGCCTCTTCAAGGCCCTCGCGCAGACCGGCCGTGTCGACGAGCTCGATAGGAATGCCCTCAATGGAGATCCGTTCTGTTACCAGATCCCGTGTTGTGCCTGGCGTGGCAGTCACGATGGCCCGGTCGCGCTCGACGAGGCGGTTGAAGAGCGAGCTCTTGCCCGCGTTGGGCCGTCCGACGATAGCCAGGGTAAGGCCGTCGTGGACGATACGGCCGCGGGCGAAGGACGCCTCAAGGGTCTTTAATGGCGGAGTCAATTGGGCGATGCGGCGCGCGATCTCGGCTTGCGGGGCAACATCCACATCGTCCTCGGCGAAGTCGATTCCGGCCTCCATCAGGGCAATCAGCTCGACCAGCGCCGCTTTCACCGGAGCAACGCGGCGGCTGAGCGCGCCACCCATCTGACTGGCTGCCTGGCGCGCCTGGGTCAGGGTCTGGGCTTCGATTAAATCGCGCACCGCTTCGGCCTGGGTCAGATCAAGCTTTCCGGCAAGGAACGCGCGCTGCGTAAATTCTCCCGGCTCGGCCAGGCGTGCGCCCCAATCCAAGGCCCGGCGCAGCAGCAGCTCAAGAACCACGGGTGAGCCGTGAGCCGCGATTTCGACAACATTTTCCGAAGTGTAGGAGTTCGGCGCCGAGAACAGAGTCACCACGGCCTCGTCGATGGATGCCGAATCAACACGCTCCTGTTCGTCGGCTGGCGTATCGAGCACATCGGCAAGCCGGGCGCGCCCGTGTTCCAGCGGCTGCCGCAGCGAAACCAAATGACCGGCTATCCCTGCCGCGAGCGGACCGCTCAAACGCACAATACCGATGCCGCCCCGGCCCGGTGGTGTGGAGATGGCCGCGATGGTGTCGACAGCGGCGGCCGATTTATGGGCCGCGGTCTGGGCGGGGTCCGAAGTGGAGTCTGAAATCGGCATGCTCTGACTCCATTGTAGGGACCTGACGCTGGCTAGCGACATTCTGCCGAATTCGACTGCGCCGAGCGTTAGAGGACATTCGACGACAAAGGAAGATCATCTCCTGCGCCTGCGATTGAAGGGAGCAAAACGATATAATCGAGGTGTCCCGCATACAGCTTTTGCACGGCGCTGAATGGTTGCGGCGGACGCCTATTCATTTGAAAGTCGGGTTTTCGTGAAGATCAAAATCAACGTCGGCTGTTTCCTAAACGACTTCATCCATCTATCAGGAATTAAAAGGCTTTCCTTGCTGCTGGCGGTCGTGCTTTGGGCTTCGAGTGCGGCGATCGCACAGCAGACCGCCCTCTCGGAGTGGCATGGGTTTGTCCGCAATGCGGGTGGGGCTCCCATTGCTGCCGCAACGGTTCGGCTCACCGCCAACGGCGCTTCTGTTTCCGCGCCGGCGGCGGAAGCCACTACCGCTGCCGACGGCCAGTTTCACCTGGCGCCGCTAGCTCCGGGAAGCTACCACCTCACCGTTACGGCTGCGGGGCGCAGAGTCGACTATGCGCAGACGATCGAGCTGAATTCAGCCGCGCCCGCGGTGGTTATCACGCTTTCCGATCGGGGCGAGCTGACGGTGGCGCAGGTGAAAAACCAAGGCGCAACCGGCGGCGAAGAGCTCTCCTGCCAGGCGGTGAGCGAGCTGCCGCTGAACAAGCGCGATTTCAGTTCGCTGTTGCTGCTGGCCGCGGGCACCATGACGGACGCCAACGGAGCCACCAACTTTACCGCGCAGTTCGCCATCAACGGGCAGCGCGGCGTGGAGGCTACGTTTGCCATGGATGGCGCGGACATCAGCGATCCGGAGATGGGCGGGGCGACTTTCACGAACTTCGACGTGGATGCTGTGGACGGCATCGACTCGAGCTCAGGGTGGATGCCGGCTGAGGTGGGCCGTGGCGCCGCGGGCTTTACCAACATTCACACGCGGTCAGGCACCAGCGGATTTCATGGCTCGATTTTTGAGTTTGTGCGTAACTCGGCTTTCGACGCGCGGAATTACTTTGACCATTCAACGCCGGCTTATCCGGGACGCATTCCGCCTTTCCGCCGCAACGAGTTCGGGTTCACGAACGGTGGGCCGGTCTTCATTCCCCATTTGTACGACGGGGGTAAGCGGACCTTCTACTTTTTGCAGTATCAGGGGTTTCGACAGGTTCTGGGCACGACGCAAGTCCTCCCGGTGCCAACCGCTTCGGAGCGCACTGGCCTTGACGCCGTGACCTACTCAGACGGTTCAATGGACACGCTCGAAGTTCCTGTCGACCCGGGGATTGCGGCCGTGTTGGCGCGCTACCCGATGCCTAACGACCCTTCGGGCCCGTTCCAGGACCGAACCTATGCCACGCCATCCAAAGTGGCTACGGACGCCAATCAGTTTTCGATCCGCATCGATCACAAGTTCTCAGCCAAGGACCAGTTCTTTGCGCGGTTCAACCTGGATAATCTGACCGGGCCG
Source organism: Occallatibacter sp. (assembly GCA_049513795.1). Lineage (GTDB taxonomy): Bacteria > Acidobacteriota > Terriglobia > Terriglobales > Acidobacteriaceae > Telmatobacter. The sequence goes on from JBEKVS010000018.1 coordinate 11,551, forward strand.
ACGACGAATCCGGACCAGACGGCCATCGATCCCTCGTTCGGGATCGAGTACATTGACCGCCAGCGCAATGTAGTGGGAACGTGGACGCACAATGCCTCGCCGCGGCTGGTGCTTGAGTCTTCGATCAGCATCACGCGGACCACGCCGGGATTTCCGACGCCGAACCGCACCGACCCGGCGGTCAAATTCAACGACGGATTGTTTGAAGCTTTCAACTCGGCTGCGGGATCGGTGATGCAGGCTTACGGGAATCTGTTTCAGGGGCGCGAAAATGTAGCGTTTACCACCTCGAATCATTTATTCAAGGCGGGCTTCGAGGCGCGCCTCAATCGCGATACCACTTATTTCGGAATCAGTCCGAACGGCGAATACGATTTCGGCGGCGGGACGGCCTATGCCACCGAGCCCATCCCTTCCGAGAGTGGAAGCCACAACCTGAGTCCTGGCGACCCGCTGCCTGACACGCTCTCGAGCTTTCTTTCCGGCAGTCCTTTCGTATATACCGTGGCCATTGCGCCGCCTTACTTCTCGAACGGCGCGCACATCGGTCCTGCGGCTATCAATCGCAACGACTTCAACGCCTATGCGCAGGACACCTGGAAGGTTACGCCGACTTTCACCCTCGATTACGGCCTGCGCTGGGAGCTTTACACGCCGATCACGGAGCGCGCGCACCGCACCTCCGGCTTTCTCACGGTTGGCGGGGTGCAGGAGTTTGTCATCAATCCGCAACCGGGGTACCAGACGGACTGGAATGGCTGGGGTCCACGCGTGCAGGCGGCGTGGCAGGTGACGAAGAACTTCTCTGCTCATGCGGGAGGCGGCATCACGGTGATTGAGCCGAACATCTGGCAGGATAACTTCCTCACCGGCTCTACGCCGTTTGCGGTGTATCCGCGCCTGGTCTCGGAATCCGACGCGCCCATTGAATATGGGTTCCAGATCACCCCTTCTGAGCTGCCCAATACCTATACGCCGGCGGGAGTGAATGTGTTTGCCTCGGGGCAAACCAAGACCGTTCCGGCGAACACGGTATGGACGTGAACCGCTATGAGCAGGACGTTGCTGCACTCACTCCCAACGGCGTAGTCAGCGCGCTTAATCTTGCCGGCATCGACCGGTCTTTTACCAACGGTACCCTCTTCACCTGGACGCTCGGCCTGGAACGCAAGGTGGGCAATTTGACCGCCGATGCAAGCTATGTGGGCACGGCGAGCGAGAAGCTGCCGCGCACCAGCTTTCCCAATGCATTTCCGGGCGCGTCTCCAGGATTTGCTCCGCACACGACTTTCGACAGCGCGGGAAATGTGACCGGCGGCTTCGGCGTGGAGAATGTGATTACGGCGACGGCTCACTCGACGTATCACGCCCTGCAAGCCTCGCTCTTCGGGACCGTAGGCCATGGCGGTCCAGGCGTACAGGCGAGTTTTACATGGGGCAAATCCCTGGATGACACAAGCCTCGTGCTTGGCGGCACGGGAGCGACGGGGGCCGTCCTAGTGCCCTATCCCCAGAACCCCTACAATACTCACCTGGAAAAGGGACCGTCGGCTTTCGATGTGACCAACAGCTTCAACTTGAGCGTGGCGCAAGATCTGCATCTCGAGAGCGTAGGATTCCTGCAGCCCGTGAGCCGCAAAGTCACCTACGGCTGGGAGCTGCTTTCGATCTCCAGTATCAGTTCCGGGTCGCCTTTCACGGTCTACTCCGGAATTCAGCAGACGGGCTATGGGGCAAGCGGCGCAGACCGGCCCGACCAGATTGCCACGCCAAAGCTCTCCACGGCGCGCCCCGACCGGCAAGACTACTTTGGACAGGGCGCCAACAACGGAACCGATTTCTTCTCCATTCCTATTCAGGTGGAGGGCGGCACGGGGCCGAATCAGGGCGTGTTTGGGACTTTGGGGCGCAACAGCTTCCGCGGGCCGGCGTATTACGACTATGACTTCGCCATGATCAAGGACACACCGTTTGGGCGCAGACGCAGCGGAGCCGAGCGCGTGGACCTGCAGTTCCGGTCGGAGTTCTTCAATCTGTTCAACATTGTGAACATGGGCTTGCCGGCCAATACGCTCAACGGCTCGGGATTTGGGGAGATCAGCAAGACGGCGGGAAACTCGCGGCAGATCCAGTTTTCGCTCAAGCTGATTTATTGAACTCAACCTAACAAGCAGGGCGATTGCGGCAGGCGGGCGTGTATGCTTCCACGCATAGCCATTCAATGGCTTTCAAGGAGTTGCGTGAATGCATAGCGCGTTGAGGGCCTGTTTGCTTTCGTTCGGGTTCATCCTTACCACGGCGGTGCGGTGCTCGTCTCCGTCTCAACCGGAAAACGCGCAGCCGACGCGGGCCTTCGACCTGGTGATTGCTCACGGGCACATCATCGACGGGACTGGCTCACCGTGGTACTCGGGAGATGTGGGCATACGCGATGGACGTATCGCCGCCATCGGCAACCTGGCCGACGCGCCGCGCAAGCGCACTATCGATGCGCAAGGCAAAGTAGTTTCTCCGGGATTTATCGACATGCTTGGGCAGTCGGAGCTGACCATCCTGGTCGATGCCCGTTTGCCGTCGAAGATCTATCAGGGCATCACGACGGAGGTTACCGGCGAGGGCAACTCGGCGGCCCCGCTGGACATGGCCATGCTTGCGGCCGACCACGGAAACTATTTGCACTACCGCATCATGCCGGATTGGCGCACGCTGCGACAATATTTTGCGCGCATTGAGAAGCAGGGCATGGGCATCAACCTGGCCAGCTACGTGGGCGCGACGTCGGTGCGGCGGATGGTGCTGGGCGATGCCGACGTGCAACCGACTGCGGAACAACTTGAGCAGATGAAGGCCCTGGTGCGCGATGGAATGCGCGACGGCGCGGTGGGCTTGTCCTCCGCTTTGCAATACGCGCCTGCGCCCTATGCCAAGACGCCGGAGCTGATCGCGCTGGCCGCCGAGGCAGGGAAGTTTGGCGGCATCTATGCGACCCATATGCGCAGCGAAGGTGATGCGGTGCTGGAGTCGATTGACGAGGCGGCGCGGATTGGGAAAGAAGCAGACATTCCCGTCGAGATCTGGCACCTGAAGGCCGCGGGCAAAGCCAACTGGGGGCGCATGCCGCAGATCGTGGAGCGCATCGAGAAAGATCGCGCCGACGGGATTGACATCAGCGCCAATACATACGCGTACACGGCGTGGTTCAATACGTTCTCGGCTTTTGTGCCGCCATGGGCGCACGATGGCGGTGATACGCAGTTGTTGGTGCGGCTGAAAGATACGGCCATGCGGGCGCGCATTCGCAACGACATGATGACGCCGGGGAAAGACTCGGCGGGTGAAGACTGGGATAACGAGTGGCAGGAAATCCCCGGACCGGAGGCGATCCAGATTGCCGTGGTGCACAATCCCGAGCTTATGCCGCTGCAGGGCAAGCGGTTGTCAGAAGTGGCTGCGGAGTGGAAGGAAGACCCCATCGATGCGCTGTGCGACATTCTGATCAAGGACAATGCGTTCACCGAGGTTGCCGTCTTTGGCATGGATGAGCCGGATGTCCTGCTGGCGCTGAAGCAGCCGTGGGTCTCGATCGACAACGATTCGCAGGGAACCTCGCCGGATGGGCTACTGGGCCAGGAACATCCGCACCCGCGCGCGTATGGAACATTTCCGCGGATTTTGCGTAAGTATGTGCGGGAAGAGAATCAGTTGACGCTGCCGGATGCCATTCGCAAGTTCACGGCGCTGCCCGCGCAGCGCATGCGGCTGACAGACCGCGGCGTGTTGAAGCAGGGCATGTGGGCCGACGTGGTGGTCTTCGACCCGGCAACCATTCACGACAAGGCCACGTTTGAAAGCCCCAACCAGCTCTCCGAGGGTATGGAGTTTGTGCTGGTGAACGGCCAGCCAGTCATCGAGAACGGCAAGATGACCGGCGCGCTTCCGGGTAAGGTGCTGCGCGGGCCAGGGTATGTGCCATGAGGTTATGTGTGCCGTGAGGGCTTGTGCCCCTCGGCACAGCCGCCGCAGGGCAGCCCTTCTAGCGTTAAGGGTTTGCCGCAGCAAGGAGAACGACAGTGGAATCATCAATGGTTGACCCCATGATGAAGTACGGATGGGCGCTCGCGCTTTTACTGATTTTGCTTTTGCACAAGGCGATTTTGCGTGCGTTCTTTGGAACGGTGATTGTTTCCAAGGACGAGATCGGCATCGTCAACAAGAAATGGGTGCTGGTGGGCAAAAACCGCACGCTTCCCGACGGCGCCATTGTGGCGCTGAACGGCGAGGCCGGGCTGCAGGCGGACACGCTGGCGCCGGGAATTCACTTCGGCCTGTGGGCATGGCAGTTCGCGGTAAGCAAGGTGCCCTTTACGACCATCGACAAAATGCATATCGGCATTGTTGAGGCGCGCGATGGGCATCCGCTCTCGGGCGGGCGCGTGCTGGCGCGGACGGTGGATTGCAATTCGTTTCAGGATGCGCGGGGCTTTCTCACGCGCGGCGGCGAGCGCGGGCCGCAGATCTCCATCATTCCACCGGGGACCTACCGCATCAACACGGCGCTGTTTCAGGTTGCCGCGGCGGAGGTGCTGGAAATCCCCGACAACATGGTCGGCGTGGTGACGACGAAGGATGGCAAGCCGCTGGCCACGGGCGAGATCGCGGGCAAGGAAGTTGCCGGCCACAACATGTACCAGGACGCCGAGGCATTCATTACCAACGGCGGACACAAGGGCTTGCAGGAGCAGGTGATTCTGGCTGGGCGCTACTTTATCAATCCGCGCTTCGCCACAGTCGAGACCAAGCCGATGACCGAGGTTCCTATCGCCAACGTGGGCGTGGTGATTGCTTATGTGGGCGAAGAGGGCAAGGATGTAACGGGCGATACCTTCAAGCACGGCAACCTGGTGAGCCGCGGGCAAAAGGGCGTCTGGTGCGATCCGCTCGATCCGGGCAAATATCCCATCAACCCGTTTACGCACAAGGTGGAGATTGTGCCCACGGCGAATATCGTCCTCAACTGGGCTACAGGTAAGAGCGAGGCGCACAAGCTGGATGAGAAGCTGTCGACAATCACGGTGCGGTCGTCGGACGGGTTCACCTTCAATCTCGACGTGAGCCAGATTATTCACGTTCCGCGCAATGACGCGCCCAAGGTGATTGCGCGTTTCGGGACCATGGCCAACCTGGTGACGCAGGTGCTCGAGCCGACCATCGGCAACTACTTCCGCAATGCGGCGCAGACTTCGGATGTGATTGAGTTTTTGAAGAAGCGCAGCGAGCGGCAGGCCGAAGCGAAGGTTTCTATTGCCGCGGCGCTGGGCGAGTACAACGTGAACGCCATCGATACGCTGATTGGCGACATCACGCCGCCTGAAGCGCTGATGAAGACGCTGACCGACCGTAAGATCGCCGAACAGGAGCAGGTGACTTACAAGACGCAGCAACTTGCCGAAGAGACACGCAAGGATCTGCAGCAGGCCCGCGCGATGGCCGATACGCAGGCGCGAGTGGTGGACTCGGAACGGAGCGTGACCATCTCCAAGTTTGGCGCCGAGGCGATGATCGAAGGAGCGCGCGGGCAGGCGGAGTCGAAGAAGATTAACGCCGAAGCCGACGCCAACGTGATTACGATCGTGGGCAATGCCGAGGCTTCGAAGACGCTTGCGGTCGGGACTTCGGAGGCAGACGTAATCAAGCTGAAGATTGACTCGATGGAGAGCGGCAACTACGCGCTGGTGCAGGTGGTGCAGGCGCTGGCTTCGAACAAGGTCCAGTTGGTTCCGCAGATCGTTGCCGGCGGTGGGTCAGGTGGTCAGGGCGGCACGCTGGTGGATGTGCTGCTGGCTAACTTGATTCGAGATCATATGAATGCGAATGGTGGTGGAGGCGGCGCTCGGAGCGACGAACAAAAGTAGGACGGCGAACCCCTTCCCTTGGGGTATTGCCTTCCCACCCTAGGCGCAACAACAAGAGCGCGCCGAGGGTGGGACACCCAATCCTCTTCATTTGGTAGAGGGAGCCCCACGGGGCTCCCTTTTGTTATGGTCGGAGATAGGCCTATGACCGACCGTGAACTGCTATCGCGCATTGCCCGCTCAGCTGGACAAAAGGCCGGCTACAAGCAGTTGGTGCGCGAGCTGAGCCTGGGTGGCGGACGCGAGCGGCGCCTGCTGCTGGAACATCTGGCACGGCTGACGGTGCGCGGCGCATTGGTCAAGATTGATAAGGAACATTGGGCGATTCCGCGGACGGTTTCAGGCACAGCCGGCACGCGGGAAAACCTGGCTGCCGGGCGGCTCGATTTGCATCGCGACGGATACGGGTTTGTGCGTCCGAACGCTCGGCAGGCTTCAGGACAAGACGACATTTTCGTTCCCCCCAACGAGATCAACGGAGCAATGCAAGGCGACCAGGTGCTTGTGGAACTGGAGCCGCCGAAGGCTGACGGACGGCGGATGGGCCGCATCGCGCGGGTCATTGAGCGGCGCAATCCGACCGTGGTTGGCGTGTTTCATTACGCTCGGTCAGATCGGCAGCAGGGGCATAGCGTCGTGCCTTTTGACGAGCGGATGACGCAGCCGATTTTGATTCCATTTGGGCAGGAAGTGATTCCGGCGAGTGAATCTGGGGCGCATCGGGTTTTGGGAGATGAGGCGGCTTCACGGGCTGCGAAGCAAGCGTGGCGGCTGGTGGAAAAAACCGAAAAGCATCCCTCAGGGGCTGAAGCCCGCGAAGCTTTGGGCGAGCCTAACGTACGGGCTGAAGCCCGTACCCTTCAATCAAGAGCCGATGCCAGTGGCCATGGAACTGCTTCCGGGCGAAGTTCCGACTCCAACGATCTGGAGGGGCTGGTGGTGGATGTCGAGATCACCAGCTGGCCCACGCCGACGCGACCGCCAATAGGGCGCGTGATCGAGGTGCTGGGCGATCCGGACGACTTCGGCGTGGACGTGGAGATGATGATCCGCAAGCATCAACTGCCGCGGGTGTTTCCGGAGAATGTGCTGGCCGAGGCACGTCGCGTGGCCCACCTCGATCTTGATGAGGCTGCGCGTCGGCGGGATTTTCGCGAGCTCCCAATCGTCACTATCGACGGCGAGACGGCTCGTGATTTCGACGATGCGGTACTGGTGACAGAGCGTGGCGATGGTGGCTATGAGCTGCAAGTGCATATCGCCGATGTGGCTGAGTATGTGCGCGAAGGGACCGATCTTGACCTCGAAGCCCGGTTGCGCGGGACCAGCGTCTACTTCCCCGACCGCGCGATTCCCATGCTGCCGCAGGAGCTTTCGACCGACATCTGTAGTTTGCGGCCCGGCGAAGACCGGCTGGTGCTTAGCTGCATCATGCAGCTTGACGTGGAAGGGCGCATTGAGAGCTATGAGATTGTCGAGGGCGTGATTCGCTCGGCGGCGCGGATGACCTATACGGCGGTGCACGCGATTCTGGAGGGTGATGCTGCGACCCAGGCTCGGTATGCCGAGCTTGTCCCCAGTTTTGAGCGGATGCGCAGGCTGGCCGGGCTGATGAACAAGCGGCGCGAAGAGCGAGGCAGCATCGATTTCGACCTGCCTGAGCCGGTAATCGAATTTGACGAACAGGGGCAGATGCGCGGGGTGACCAAGTCGGAGCGGACCTGGGCTAACCGGCTGATCGAGGAGTTCATGCTGGCGGCCAACGAGTGCGTGGCCACTTGGATCGAAGACCTGGGCGTGCCTTCGATCTATCGCATCCACGAGAAACCCGAGGCGCGCCGCGTTGTCCAGTTCGAGGAGCTGGCGGCGGCGTTTGGCTATTCGCTGGGGCTGGGGGCTTTGCCTGTGAAGAGGATTCAAACGCGCGGCGACCGGCGCGATGCGCAACGCAGCGGGCGCAATGTGCGGACCTACGAAGTGCCTGAGGACATTGCCGTCACGCCGAAGATGTATCAGAAGCTGGCGGCGCGCATCGAGGGCAAGCCCGAGGAGCGGATATTGAGCTACCTGATGCTGCGCTCGCTGCGGCAGGCGCGCTACTCGGAGATCAATGAAGGCCATTTTGCTCTGGCGGCGCCAAGCTATACGCACTTCACTTCGCCGATCCGGCGCTACCCTGACTTGATTGTGCACCGCATTACGAAGGCGTTGCTGCGAGAGGGGGTGCGGGGTGAGGGGGTGGTCGAGCGTGGGCGGCATAGGTCGCCTTGGACTCATCCGCATGAGGGGGGGAGACATGGGTCCGTGGATTCCCAGGTCTCAAAATCGAGACCTGGGGCACCCGGCGCGTCGAGCGGTGTGGCTTCCCACCCTTGGCACAAAAACAAAGACGCGCCAAGGATGGGGCACCCAGGGCCGGAGGCGGTGATTGAGCCGCCGATCCCGGAGGCGGAGCTGGCGCAGATTGCCGAGGAGACGAGTCTCACCGAGCGCCGCGCCGCCGAAGCGGAGCGCGAGCTGGTGGAGTGGAAGAAGGTTCGCTTCATGCAGGACAAGGTTGGCGAGGAGTTTGCCGCACTCGTACTCAATCCCACGAAATATGGGCTGTTTGTGGAGCTGACTGATCTGTTCGTCGAGGGGCTGGTGCCGATTGATTCGCTGCGCGATGACCGCTATACGTGGCGCGAGAACACGCATGAGATTATTGGCGAGCGCTGGGGACGGCGATTCCGTGCCGGCGATCGGGCCCAAGTGATTCTGGACCGAATTCTGGCCCAGGAGCGCAGACTGCAGTTTTCACTTGTGGAAGAGGGCATTTCGCTTACGGGAAAGAAAGCTGCGAGCTTTCCGGCCCGGCCGGGGAAAGCCAAACGCAAAGACGTAAAGGCGGCCGCTCCGCGAGGAAAGAAGCGGTTGGGCAGGCGCGGAAAGCGGCGCTGAGGAACTCCGCAACGCCGCTCGCTGATTCGAGGCTAGACGCCGGCCTGTTTCGCGGCCAGGGCGCCGATGACCGGCACCATGAACCGCTGGCCCCCGAAGGCCTTGATGAGGCAGATGAGCCAAAGAGCGAAGAGGCCCAGCATCAGCACCAGGGAGATGAGCCACCCGATAATGGGGATGAATATCAGGATGATATTCAAGATCCAAACAACTACAAGGCCGCACCCAAGGAAGATCGATTGCCAGGAATGGAACCGGATGTTGGGGCTCTGGTTGTAGGGCGCGACCACCAGAAAAATGATGGCCGGAATGAAGGTGAGGTAAGCGAGGCCGGAGGCGGCGGTTTCGCTAAGTCCAGTTTGTGCAGTTTCGTCGGGCACGTGAGCTCCTTATTGGATTGAGGCTTGACTGCGGTTTTGCCGCACGCTCAAACCAGGTACTGCAACGGGGGATTTTGCCTTGGCTGGATGCGCATTATGAGCGTGAAATAGGAACAAGATAAGAAAAGCCCGGACAGCATAAATTGTCAAGCAGGATTTGTATTGGTAGAAGCCTCTTGTGACTCCTGCCGGTCACCAGAGGTTACGCGCTGCAACGGTGGGAACTGGCAAAGCGACTATTTTGCAAAGGCCGCTCGAGCCGAGTCCGACCGCCGCGATTTATTTTGCGGCCTGACTCTCTGCCAGGGCTCCGATGATGGGGATGCTGAAGCGCTGGCCGTTCAGGGCCTTAAGCACCACGACAAGCCACAGGATGAACATTCCCAGGTCGAGCACCAGCATGATGGGAAAGATGAGCAGGCCTACGAAGGGAATTCTTCCCAGGATGGCCAGAACCACGAAGAGCGCGATCCAGGCGACGGTGAGAAAAATGCATTGCCAGGCGTGGAAACGCACATAAGAACTCTTGTTGTAGGGCGGCATCACCAGGAAGATGATCGCCGGAATGATGGTCACGTAGGACAGTGCACCGGCGCCGTTGTCGGAGAGGCCAGACTGAGTTACTTCGGTCATTTGAGGTCCTTTCGTGGTCTAGCAAACTGGTCCGGCCAAAACGGCTTGGTCGAAGACCGGGCGAAAACGCTTCTGTTCCAGGTATGCACTGGACTGATGAACCGAAGGACTTTCAGTCCGCGGTGGGGAACTTTCCTGGATCAACTCAAGGAAACCTTTGATTCGAGTTCTTGTCAAGAGCAATCCGGGCTAAAGCGTGCAAATTGTTTCGGAATGATTACGATGGACCGCTGTTGCAGGTCTTTAACGACGGCTTCAGCCCGCCGGAAACAGGCCGGGACGAGGCGCCTCCAATTCCTCGAGCAGTTGAGGATCGTCGTTGCGCACGTTGCCCACGCGGTCGCTCACTTGCCAGGCGACCATCTTCTCTGCCGGATAGGGGCGCAGCAGGTCCACAGGCGGCCGAGCGGGATCGCCGGGATCGAGCCAGCGCGCGTAGTTGCGCGGTTCCAGGATCGCCGGCATACGGTTGTGGAAAGGCTCCATCAGTTCGTTGGGGTCGGTGGTCAGTATGGTGAAGGTCTCCAAAGGCATGCCTTCCTTCGGCTGCCAGCGCTCCCACAGGCCGGCTAGCGCGCAAGGCTCACTGCTTTTGAGGGAGACGGCAAATGGCCGCCCGGTTTTCTTCCCCTTGGCTGGACCGCGGTGGGCTGGGCTGGTGAGCTGCTGCCACTCGTAGAAGGCGTCGGCGGGGACCAGGCAACGGCGTTTCCTGAGGGCTTCGCGGTAGGCTGGCTTGCTGGCGGCCTCTTCGGCGCGGGCGTTGATGGTGGTGTAGCCGAACTTGGCGTCTTTGGCCCAAAAGGGCACCAGGCCCCAACGGAGCAGGGCGAACTCGGAATTGCCGGAGTCGCGGTTCATCCGCACCACGGGCTGCGTGCTCTGTGGCGCCGCGTTGTAGGTGGGCGCAAACCATGGCATGTCTTCCAGTTCCACACCGAACCAGTCGGCGAGGACTTCCTGCGTGGAGCGTCGGGCGAATCGGCCGCACATAGCTTCCAAGATAACCGGAGCGGGGAGGTGAGGCGATCCATGGGCTGCAAATCCGGATAGTGGTTCACTTTGACAGTCTGTTCCTTCAGGGGCGAAAGCCCGGACTCATTTTGCGGGCCTTTACGTACGGGCTGAAGCCCGTACCTTTCAAATTGAGCCACTCGGCAATTCCGGGGCTGGTCCGGGAAGCGCACCGGCTTCCCATACAATGGGTTCTGGGAGCATGAGCTGATGGCACACATGGTGTTTTGCGCGCGCAACAAGAAGGAAATGGAAGGCCTGGACGAGCCGCCCTTCGATTCGGACTTCGGCCAGAAGATTTATAAGAACGTCTCGAAGCAGGCATGGGGCGAGTGGGTAGAGCGGCAGAAGATGCTGCTGAATGAGTACCGGCTGCAGCCGTGGACACCGCAGGCGCAGACATTTCTGGTGGAGCAGATGGAAGAGTTCTTCTTCGGCGCCGGGTCGGCGCTGCCCTCGGACTATGTGCCGCCGTCGCACTGAGCTGGAAACGTGCGAATTTTTCAATGAAATAACAAATTCACATTTCCGGGCGGCAATCTGCCGCATCGGGAAGTGCTGTCAGCTGCAAAAGGGTCATGGCAATTGCGCCGGGTCACTGGCGCGACGCTGCTGGTAGAATGGAAGGTGCCGCACTGTGTGGCAACTCGCCACCGTGGCGCCTTCCAACCCCGCCACCTCCTGAGCCCGAGAAAAAGGGTGGCCTGAACCAAAAAGGAAAAACTCCCTGTGACGCAGACGATACGCAATATCGCCATCATCGCCCATGTCGACCATGGCAAGACAACGCTCGTGGACGCGATGCTGCGCCAGTCAGGCACGTTTCGCGCCAACGAACAAGTCGCTGACCGGGTGATGGACTCGAACGAACTGGAGCGGGAGCGCGGCATTACCATTCTGGCCAAGAACACGGCCATCAACTTTGCCGGCGGCAAGATCAATATTGTGGATACGCCCGGCCACGCCGACTTTGGCGGCGAAGTGGAACGTGCGCTGAAGATGGTGGACGGCGTGATGCTGCTGGTGGATGCGGCCGAGGGTCCGCTGCCTCAAACACGTTATGTGCTCGCCAAGGCGCTCGAGGCCAAGCTGCCGCCGATTGTGGTGATCAACAAGATTGACAGGCCCGATGCGCGTCCGCAGGAAGTGCTGAACGAAATCTACGATCTGTTCATCGATCTCGATGCGGACGAGACGCAACTGGATTTTCCCGTGCTCTATGCGGTGGCCAAAAACGGAACCGCGACGCTCGACCTGGCCAAGCCCGGCGAGAATCTGCAGCCGCTGTTTGAGACTATCGTCTCGACGATTCCCGCGGCGACAGGCGATGCCGATGGGACGCTGCAGATCCTTGTCACGAATCTCGATTACTCGGAATATTTTGGCCGCATCGCTATTTGCCGCGTCTTTCAAGGCACGCTGCACGCGGGCGACGATGTGACCATCAGCAAGCGCGACGGGTCACTGATGAAGACGCGCATCACGAAGCTGTTCACCTTTAATGGCCTGAAGCGCACGGAGACCACCGAGACGACCATGGGCGACATTATCGCTGTCGCCGGCGTTGAAGGAATCACGATTGGCGAGACGATTACGAGCGTCGAGAATCCTTCGCCGCTGCCGCTGATTGTGATTGACGAGCCGACAATTGCGATTCAATTCAGCGTGAACAATTCACCGTTTGCCGGGCGCGAAGGCAACTACGTGACCAGCCGCAATCTGCGCGAACGGCTGGAGAAAGAACTGCTCACCAACGTAAGCATTCGCGTAGAAGACACGGGTTCGCCGGACAGCTTCAAGGTGCTGGGGCGCGGCGAACTGCAACTTGCCATTCTCATCGAGATGATGCGCCGCGAGAGCTTCGAGCTGATGGCCGGGCGACCGGAGATTGTGACCAAGATGGTGGACGGCACGCGCATGGAGCCGGTGGAGCATCTGACAATTGACGTGCCCGAAGCATACACCGGTACGGTGATTGAAAAGCTCGGGCCGCGCAAGGGCGAGATGACGAAGATGCACAATCACGGCTCCGGCCGCGTGCGCCTGGAGTTTCGTGTACCCAGCCGCGGGCTGATTGGGCTGAGGAGCGAGATGCTCACCGAGACGCGCGGGACCATCGTGATGAATGCCTTGTTCGACGGCTACATTCCGTACCAAGGGGACATTCCGCAGCGCCCCACCGGCGCGCTGATTGCCGATCGCCAGGGAATTACGACCACCTATTCGCTAAACGGATTGCAAGAGCGCGGGATTCTGTTTGTGGGCGCGGGCGTTGAGGTTTACGAAGGCATGATTGTCGGCGAGCACTCGCGCGATAACGATTTGGATGTGAACGTGGTGCGCGAAAAGAAGATGACCAACATGCGGGCATCGAGCGCGGATGAGGCGATTCGGCTGGTGCCGGTGAAGGCTTTGAATCTGGAGCAGGCTATCGAATTCATCGCGGAAGACGAAATGGTTGAGGTTACACCGAAGTCGTTGCGGTTGCGCAAGAAGGTTTTGCAGCAGAACCGGCGGCCGAAGCGGTGGGAGAAAAACCAGCCGGTTTAATATCGTTGGGACTGGCGGGAAGCTGAAAAACATGTTCGCGGTTCTTGGAATGCGTGCCTGCCGGGTGGCGTGCTATCCCACCCTAGCCGCAAAGACAAGAACGCGACGAGGGTGGGGCACCCCGCAGACTGTAAGCTCGCGAGTGTGCTTTCCAAGGCCTCAGAATCGAGGCCTGGGGCACCCAGGATTGTCGATCACCCCTTAGTTATATAACTAGAGTCTTTTGTTCGCTTCCAGCACGCGCTCCAATGCTTCTTCAGCGGTGGCCCCGGTTGCGGACAGATGTCCCATCTTCCTGCCGATGCGCGGGGTGTGCTTCTCATAGAGATGCAGGCGTACGCCGGGGACGGCGAGAGCGGCGGCGAAGTTGGGTTTGCCGCTGCCGCTTAGCCAGATTTCGCCGAGCAGATTTACGATGGCCGCGGGCGTGATCAGCGACGTGTCTCCCAGCGGCAAATTGCACGTGGTGCGCACGAGCTGCTCAAACTGGCTGGTGACGCAGCCGCGCTCGCTCTGGTGATAACTGTTGTGCGGACGTGGGGCAAGCTCATTCACAAGTAACTCGCCTCGCCTGGTCACGAACAACTCTACGCATAAGAGACCGTCCAAGCCGAGGCGCGCGATGATGGCCGATGCCAGCGCCTCTGCGCGCGCCTCAAGGTTGGCGGGGATGCCGGCGGGCAAGACGCTCCAGGCCAGGATTTGATTCTCGTGATGGTTGCGCGCGGCAGGAAAGCTGCGCACCTCGCCAGTTGGATTACGCGCGGCCATCACACTGATTTCGTAATCCAGATCGAGAGCTTGCTCGGCTACGGCGGGGCGTGCGCCGACTTCTCGCCATGCCGTTGCGATTGATTCTTCTGTGGCGGGTGCGTCCAATCCAATTCGCACTTGGCCGCGGCCGTCGTAGCCACCGCGTCCGATCTTCAGAAATACGCGTCCACCCAGCGCGGAAACTGCCTCCTGAAGTTCTTCTTCGTTGCGGACCACACGAAATGGACCCACCGGAAATTCCTCATCGGCGAGCCATTGCTTCTGCAGGGTCTTGTCCTGGATGATGCGGATGGGCTCGATGCCCGGGCGCAGCGGAGCGAGTTTTGCCACTTCTGCGAGAGCTTCCACACCGATCTGTTCGATTTCCAGCGTTACAGCACTGGCGCCGGTCGCTAGACGTCGCGCAGCCGCAACATCGTCCCACTGGCCGGTAATGACTTCGTCGACCACAAAGCTTGCGGGGCAGGCGGGATCAGGATCCATCACGCGCACGCGATAACCCATGGTGCGCGCGGCCATCGCAGTCATGCGTCCCAGTTGGCCGCCGCCAAGGATAGCCAACTGGCTGCCAGGAGGAACGACAGGGGCGATGGAGCGATGACCAGCTTGAATAGGTTGAGAAACAAATGTCACCCGGGCGACCCCTCGCCAAAGTCCTGATCATGCTCCTGGTCTAGCTGCTGGTCCAATTTCTGGTTAAGCACTTCCTGAGTTCGAGCTGCGCGCCATGACGCCAGCCGCTCGTAGAGCGCTGCGTCCGTGGCGGCCAGTATCTCGGCCGCAAGCAGCGCGGCGTTCGCTGCGCCCGGCTTGCCGATGGCCAATGTGCCCACGGGAATACCCTTCGGCATTTGAACAATCGATAACAGCGAGTCAAGACCAATTAACTGAGTCGCCGCTACGGGAACGCCGAGCACGGGCACGAGCGTTTTCGCGGCCAGCATTCCGGGCAAATGCGCCGCACCGCCGGCTCCGGCAATGATGACGCGCAAGCCGCGGCTTCGAGCCGATTGAGCATAATCGAAGAGCAGGTCGGGCGTGCGATGCGCACTGACCACACGCGCTTCATGGGGAATTTCAAGGACGCGCAGAATCTCAACAGCGGCTACCAGAACTTCGTAGTCGCTCTTGCTGCCCATCACCACACCCACCAGCGGCTGTTCGTTCATAGGGCCGATTATACGATCTTGCATGCGTGTTGACACCGTTTCACCTGCGAATCCGCAGGGCATGGGTAGCTTCGGTAGGATTACGGAACGGTTCGTATTTTCATGCTGCCTCGATGGGATGGATCTCTGAGGATGGATCTGATGCCCGTTACTGCGCACTTTTGACAGCACGATCAGTGACGACGCCAGGCCTCAACGGCAACTTCGACGACGGCAAACAGCACGCTTATCGCGGCGAGAAAGCCTTTTGCCCGTTGCCAGCTTTGTTCATGGCGCTCCATGCGACGCTCGAGGTCGGCAATGCGACCGCCGTTGCCGTCGCTGGTCAGGCTTGCCATTTGTGTTTTGAGAACACTCAGGTCGCTGAGGACTTGCGCTTCGAATTCATTCATCATGCGCATGAGAGCGGTTCTCCAATTCAGTTGGCGCTTTCTACACAGTGCAGAGCGGCGCTACTATTGCATGACAGGCCGCACAGGCTCGTACCAGTCACGACCCCAGAGGCAGGTTAATGAACAATGCGGTTGAGAACTGGGAATAGTTCGGCGGCGTCGAGCCGTCATACATACGGATGTAAAAACGGTCGTTGGCGGTTTCGCGGGAGAACGTGATGTTCGGTAAGGTGGCGCGCACCACGAGGCCGGGATCTTCTCCCGGCATGAAAGCGAAGTCCCTTCTTCGTATCTCGAAACCGCCGCCGGATGGAGGATTCACGCCAGTATTGATGGCCACCGTGGTTCCATTCACCGTAGTTACAGTGAGACCCGTCAAGCCGGCCAGATAAACTGGGGCGACAAGCGCGGGCAGCCAGGCGTCGGCGGGCACGATGGCGCTGGTCTTGATGGCCAGATCGTCGGCCCAATCGTTGGCAAACTGGATCGCGTAAATCACCAGGTCGGGATAACTTGCGGTGTAACTGATTTTGACTGTTCGTACAACGACTTGCGCATTGAGATTGGTAGAAGGTGCGTTGAGCAGCAATGCATCGCCGGGCCAAACGTCGGTTGCAAAGCTCAATCTGGTGCTGCTATAGCTCCCGCTCCAAAGGGCACTTACTCCCGCTGCTGCTTGCTCGATGGCCTGCGCTGCGTTCAGGCAGTCAGCCGAACTGCGCGCCACCGGGCTAGTGACAGAGCCGATCCATACTGACACGGGCGGCGATCCGGCTTCGGTAAGTGAAAGCTGGCTGGCGGTGTTCACCGCGCGGCCTACGGCCCGGCCGATGGTGCGATAGCTCACTGCGACTTGTTCCCCGGCAACAGGAGTTGACCCGGTGTAAAACACAAGCTTGCCAGTCCGCTCCAGGTGACACTCAGCCGCCTCGGCCAATGAGCCGACGCGACGTGTATAGGGGCCGCCGCCGGGTGGCGTGCTCACCACCCAGCCCGAACCAAGATTCACGAGGTTGATTGCGCGCACGATGCCGATGAGATTAATGCTACTGGCAGCAATCAGTACGCATGCCGCGGGCAAACTGGCGACGGCGCCGTCGTATAGGGTGACTGGGGTCCCAGCCACGCCATCGACGAACTCCTGAATTTCGAGTTGGAGCTTTCCCGGGCTCGAACTGGATTGTCCGCCATATGTAATGGCGCCGCTATCGCCAAAGGATCGATAAACGGAAAGGATCCGTTCAGAGTCCGGGCAATGCGCGCGCACCCGTAGGGTATATTGATTAGCGGGATTCACGGCATAACTCGCGCCTGCGGCGGTTCCTTGAATAAGAGGCTGCAATGTAACTGCGCCGGTGCCCTCGGCCGCGGTAACCTGGAAGCCAGCTATGCAGGAGGATTGTGTGTCCAAGCCGACGAAGAACCCAGCGAGTACGCCCGTGCTACCCGCGGACAGAGTTACGCCGACGGCCTCGAGGAGCAGGGTTCCGCCCATCTCAACTGTGTCGATCCAACTCAGAACAGCATCGCCGTCGATTCCATTGCCGCCATCCAAAACGAGGCCACCGGCGCCGAGGCCGATGTAACCGCTTAAGCCGGTGTTTGACCACACCGCCAGGTTGATTGTGGGTTCGTCGAAGAGCTCGTTGACGATTGTGGATTTCGAGGCTGCGGGGAAGAATGGGTCGGCGGCCAGATAGAATTGAGTGGTAACTCCATCGCCCAAGAAGTACTCAGTGACATAGGCGACCGGCTCGTGCTCTCCGCAAACGGTTACGTCGTTTGCCAGTGCGCGTTTGACGCTGGCAGTAAAGGATAGGTTGGCAAGACTGAGGCTGCCGTCGGTCTCGCTGAGAGAATGCACCGCGCTCTGCACACTGGAGAGAGTTAGTATTCCATTGACTGCGCGGTATGCAGCGCGCGCCTGACTTGCGGCCTGGCCGGCGCTCTTGCTCCACGAAGCACCGGGATCTGGAACGAAGTTACTGACCGGGGTGTTGAGTGTAGCTGCTTGCGTGGAAAGCGAGGCGGCGCCGCTATGGGTGACCAGATCGGTCAGCAGCGCTCCGATTGTTTGGCCTGTAGCGCCCGCGCTGGGCGGCATTAGTAATTGGTCAAGCAGCAACTCGTCGCTTACAGCCTGAATTGCGATACGGTAGCGCGGGCCTTCAAGAGCCAGACCGGCATATTCGGGCAGGGGGCTCACTGCAATATAACCCGTGAAGTACGAAGTCCCATCGTCGCCCGTTATGCCAATGGACTGATTGCGCGAAGGAGTTGCCAAGCTGCCGTTGACCGGGAGGCTTAGCCATAACTCGCAAATGGATGGTTGGTTCAATTTTCGCTCGATAACTAGAGGCCGGGCAGCGTCGAGGGCCGCTGTATAATCCAAGCCTTGAACCGTGATCTTCATGATGACCCTCTGAATCCGTTGGTCATGAACGAGTTACTCTCACTGCAGGGCAATTGCGGCAAACCAAGCTTATGCGGGGCGAATACTCGATCAACGAGTTTGCGGTGTTACATCAGGGTATTCGCGGCGGGTAAGAAACTTCGGTAGCAGACTATGCGCTCGCCGTCGAGCGGATCAGTTACGGGCAAAGCGAGAAACTGTGCCTTGAGCAAGACCCTTGCGGGGCCGCGTGGATTCTTTCCAGCGAGCGGAGTTGCTTCTTCATCCGCGCCAGTCATGGTTTGCAGACGGGGATAGTGGAAGAAGATTCTTTCGCCCTGGCTACCCTGCATGACCAAGAGCCCCGACCATTCCTGATAGAAGCTGCCTCCCTCGCGATCGACGAATCCGGTGATTGCCTGTAACTTGGCGGAGGTGGCCGGAGCACCGCCCGGCAATGGCTCCGCAAGAGTCAGCCCGGTGGAATTGGCTTGCGATATGAGCGCTACGTTGAACGTGACGCGTCGAATGTAGTCCACGTCGGTGAGAGCCTGGCGCACATAAGCGCCGGAAATGGGCGCGCCAACATAGCCGGTTTGTCCGGTGTAATCCACATCCATCGCAATGATTGAGCCGGCGGTGAATTTTGCAGCGTCCGTTGCGGCAAGCAGAATTGAGGAGGCTGTCGATCCGGCCTGGGGAACGACCGCGGGCGATGCGAGTGCACCATCTGCGGCGGGGGTTGCACCGGTTGCGGGCGCCAGCAGGTTCATATGCTGCGAGCCTGTCGCCAGCGCCATGGTGAGCTTGGTCCAACTCAAGAACTGGAGGCTGATTTGTGCCTGCACGGTTTCTCGCACTTGTTCGAGCGCCGCGGCTGGGATGCCAGATAACACGGCGCTGGTCTTGCTTGTGGGCTTGCGTGTGAAGTCCTGGATCCATCCCAGACTGATCCACGGCGACGGTGGGTTATCGAGATTGAATCCGCCTTGCTCGGAGGGATCGAAGATTGTTGGAGTCGCCGTAGCGCGAGTTACTGGCGCGAAGTACGCCCTAACTCGGCGGGTGACCGGAGCGGGAGCTGAAAACCACTTTGCCGTCATTTACTCTCCCTGCTCCTGATAGCTGTAGACCATGACTTTTGCTGACCGGGTTAGCTGATCTCTTTGCGTGGAAATTGGCGTGAAGCCCGGCTCGTCCCAAAACACCTGGGTTAGCATCATTACCGGTGGGGTTGTTGTGTAATTCAGTTTCGCCGTGTAGAAAGGCTGCAGAATCGCTGTGATTTCCTCGTCCATCTGGCTGAGTGAGCGACCGCGGTCCAAACCTCCAAAGCTTTGCGTTCCGCATGTCTGATAGAGGATTTCGCACTCTTCGGCGACCATTGTCGAAGCTAGATCTACTTCGACACCGAGGCCCTGCCAGCGGAGCACGAACACGTCATGGGGAAGCTGACTGAAGGGTGCTTCAGCCTCCTCAACGAGAATTCCTGGCCGCACCGTCCCGCGTAACAGGATGGTCCGCTCCGGGTTGACAGTTACCAGCCGGGTTCGAAGCGCCATATAAAACGAGTCTTTCGCATTTTGCATGGAGTGATACTCCTCAAGAGAACGGAAAGCGGGAAAAAGGAGGAACCAGGGGAATCGCGCGAGCTCAACAACTCGGGTACGTTCAACAGATCAGATTATGAAGAGCGCAGCGCGAAATGCAGCAAGTTAGTTCCGCTGCGCGGGCTGGCGAGTTGGCAAGTTAGCGAAGCGACAACGCGTGTTCTGTTTTCGCTCAGCGAAGCTTGGAGCATGGCTCTGAACTAAACTGCCTGTTGGCGTGCTTCTCGCAACAGGAGCCTGTAGAGATAAACACAGCCAAACGCCTCGCTGGAGGCTACGGACTCAATCAAGTAATCCTGACCCGCGACGGTAACTGCCAGGGTCAGCGCAAACAAAGATTGAGCTGAAGGCAGGTCCAGCGCATTTACCTGTTGCTCGACGCCGGTTGCCGAGACCAGCAGCTCCCACTTCGATTCGCCGCCTTCTTGCCAGGTTGGCCGGAGCTTGCGCATGACCACCGGACTTACTACTGCGTCATAGAACGTGGTGGCCAGGAGACCGACCTCAGACTGGCTTGAATCCGCATTCGTACCCGTCACCCGCAGCAGGGCCGTGGTTCCTGCCACGCTGCGCAGCAGGGCATCGGCAAGCATCTGTGGCGCACTTACCGGGTTGCGCGGCGCCGTATCGCTCATGGCTCACCCCAGCCTGTTCGCGACATATGGATTGAGCCAGGCCTGCACGGTCTGATCCACAAGCGAACTTGAGAAATATTGCATCTGCATGGTATCGATCTTGGTCTTGCTGGCATTCAGGGCGGGCGTCGATTGAGCGTTGCGCACGAGTTGCGCGCAGGCAGATTTGACGTCGTCGCCGATTGTGGCCAGGCCGGCGGTGTAAGTGATAGACACTTCGTTATAGGGCAGGCCGAGCACATTCCATGGGAGCGTCAACTCCCCTGTGTTGGGGTCGAAGTCGACCGTGCTGGGGTCGATTGATGACCATTGGCCGGGCAGCGAAAATGCCCATACGATTTCAAACATGGGTTCGGCCAGCATCTCTCCGCGGCGCGGTTTGGCATAGCGGCCTTCGAGGCTCACCAGCGGTGAGGTTGCCGAGCCCAGCGGAGTCAAAGGGAGATAACTCAATAACACGGTTTGCGATCCGCTGGTGAGCCGGAGGCGCTCTGTGTACTGGATTACGTTCAGGTCCGGGCGGCGGCAATAGCTGTTGATCAAGGCTGTGGCAGCGGTGATCCAGTCGGCCGTGGTTGCAACCGGCAATCCGTAGTTGGGGTAATCCGCCGGCAGGAGATATGCCATACTTCACCTTTCCCGATTCCTTCCTGACTTAGTGATTTGGGGTATCCCACCCTAGCCGCAAAGACAAGAACGCGGCGAGGGTGGGGCACCCAAGATTCGAGGGGGGATGTTACTAGTCTTCCAGTTACCGGTCGACGAGTACCTGGGCGTGCGCGTAGGTTGCGCCCTTGACGACAGGTGCGCCGAACTTCACGGCGACATACTGATATGTCATCGAGTTAGGCAGGCCGAGCTGGAAGATGCGGGGAGTGGGGTCGCCGAGCCAGTGGTATTCGATCAGATCTTCGGTGACGATGTAGGCGGGCAAGACGGCCGTTCCCGAGCCCGGAGTGCCGGTGTAACCGAGGCTCCAGTCGGGAATGAGGGGCAGATCGCCGGCCTGCGTGGATAACATCTTCACGCGGATTCCACCGGTGATGTTATCGGTGTTCAGGACCACGTT
>JBEKVS010000019.1:0-31106 GCA_049513795.1 Occallatibacter sp.
ATCCCCGACAACACCAGATCAACGAATCAGTATGACTTGATCGTGGTTTCCAAGTAGCCGCATAAGTCAGGGCAGCCGGTTCGCGCCGGCTGCCCAAGATTTGTTGATTCACCACTTAATAAGTTCTCAGTAACTCACTCCCCTCCCTATTGCTCATTCTTGTTCATGGGGCATATACTTCGGGTCATCTTCGGCCGGTCGCCCGCCCGGCGCTGCCAAGGGCCCTAACTATATCGAGTATCGAAGCAGTTAGGTGCAGTTAGGGGAAACCACGCCATGACAAACGCAGCCGCGGCTTCACGCGCGTATCTCCACCCGGCCTGCAATCGTCTTCGCTCAAGCTCTATCTTTCGACCAAGCGGGAGCCTTCATCCTCCCAAGACAATCGAGAACCTCCCAGGAAGGGAAAACGCCATGCCCTGCCCATGCAGGACTGTTTCAATCATTGCCTTCGTCGCCCTGCTCTCCGCAGGGCCAGCCTTCACCCAAGCACCATCCACTGAAGAGAGTTCAAGGCCCGCCGCCGCTCACCCGACCGCGGCCTATATCTACGTGCAGACAAAGAAGGGCGTCAACGTCTACGATGCGACCGCCGATGGAACCCTCACCCTCGCTAAGGGATCGCCTTTTGCCACAACGGGCCAGATGGGGGGCATCAACAGCAAGTACCTCATCAGCGTAGGAACCGACTACCTGCACACTTACTCCGTCGAGTCCAATGGCGCAGTGGGCGAGCAGGCGTCGGAGATCAATTCACAGGACTATGCTGGCGCGGAGTGCGGAGCCACCGGCTACAACGGCTCCTCCAACGGGGCGGTGCTGGATCACACGGGGAAATATTTCTACGTCCAGCTTTTTGGCGCCCAATACCAACAGGGAAATACAACCTGCGCCGCCTGGCAGTCCTACCAAATCGCGTCCAACGGAGCTTTCACGTTTCTCGGCTCGACAGAATCCACGCTCGGGGCCGATGGCAGCGCCTACCGCACCACAGTCCCAACCATCAGCAGCAACGACGGATTCGGTTACCCCATCGTCGGCGAAGATTGCAATTGCTCCTACTTTGTGCCGCTAGCCAGGACGCCTAGCGGGGAACTACAGGCGAACCCGTCATTTACCGAAGTCGATCCTGTGGGCAAGCCAAACACAGCGTGGGGCTATTTTCCAGACAGTGCCAAGGCTGACCCAGACGGCCACCTTGCCGTGCTGATGGAGGTGGTGGAGCAGTATGGCGATGGCAACTTCGTGGAGTCGCAGTTAGCCAGCTACACCATCAACGAAGCGACTGGGGGCATATCCTCAACCAATACCTGGAAAGACATGCCTTCACCGCAGGTCTACGGGTCCGTCATGGAGATGTCTCCATCGGGAAAACTCTTGGCCTTGGCGGGCGGGCAGTACAGCGACGTGGATGGATTGCAGATCTTTCACTTCAATGGAGCCGCTCCGATTACGAAATACAGTGCTCTGCTGCTGCCGGCTGTCGAAGTCGATAAACTGGCCTGGGATAACAACAACCACCTCTATGCGCTGAGCTACGAATCAAATCAGTTGTATGTCTACACCGTAACTCCCACCAGCATCAGCGCAGCCGCAGGCTCGCCTTACAGCGTGCAGAACAGCTATGGGAGCAACGGGCTCATCGTGGTTCCGAAGCGGTAACTCAGCCCCGCAGCCACTGGGCACATCAATAGCGCGCCGCTAGCTTGGCGGCGGGCGCATGCAGATACCTGCTCGCGAACTCCAGAAACGTAGGCCAGTTCGGCCCCGGCGTATGGCCGCCGCTGTGCTGCCGAAACGCAATATCGCCATCGATCAGCGCCGTCTCGATGGGTGGAAACACCGTCGTCCCCAGATCCTTCTTGCCCAGCAGCTTGTAAACCGGCCCCGCGCCCACAGCGCCGAGAAACATGCCTTTGGCGTCGATCCACGCATCGCCACGGGCGTTGCCGTTCTCGTCCAGCCCGTTTGCGCCTCCGCTGATGAACACCGGCCGCGGCGCGCACAACGCGATGAGTTCGTGATTGTCTACAGGCATGTCGGCGACCGTCATCGGGCCGTCATACTTCAGAAAGTTTCCCGCCATCCAGTGATACTCGTTGGTTGCCGCCACGTTCCCCACTTGCTCGCCGTAGATATGCCGGTAAAGCTTGGCCCCGCCTTCGCCGGATGAACTCACATACGCAATCGCCAGCCGCGGCTCATAGGCCATGGTCACAAGCGTGGCCTTGCCGTATCGTGAATGCCCTTCAAGCCCAACTTGCTTCGCGTCCACGGACTTATCCGTCTCGAAGTAGTCCAACGCCCGGCTTGCACCCCAGGCCCAGGCCTTCAGCGTTCCCCAGTCGTCGGGCTTGCGCGGCTGGCCCTTGTTCATCAACCCGATAATGCCCTCGGTGAGCCCGGCACCGTTGTCGGCCTGGTAGCTGGTCGGAATCAGCTCCGCGTAGCCCCAGCCCTTGGCCAGCACCTGCTGCTGCCAGGTCGGCCCGCCGCCGGGCTTGGGAGCGAACTGCGGAAATCGCTTGGCCATCTGCGCCATGAACTCCTTGCTGAACCCGAACTCCATGATCACCGGCACTGGCCCCGTCGCGTTCGCCGGCGTGCTCAACGTAAGCTCAATGTCTACCTTGATGGCCGGATCGCGCGAGTTGTCCACATGGCCTCTCAGCTCTTTTGTCAGGATGGCCACGTCTCCGTTCTTTTCCTGCGTGGTGCTCACTACTTCCCAGGTGACCTTCGGTAAATTGGCAGGAACGCGACCAAGGATCTCGCGGTCGAAGTCCTCCACGATCTCGGGTCTGCGGGTGCTCCACCAGACGGCGGCCGAAGTCACACGCTGGCCGTTTTTCAGCAGCAAAGGATCGGGAATATCGGGATAAATATTGGCCTTCGACTCGTCGTAATTGGCCGCGTGGGCAGACTTCGCGTCTCCATCCACGCCGCGGCGCAACTCCTTGATGCCCAGCAGGTCCATCATGCGCTGATGGTCCTTCTCGCTGGCCGCCTGCATGGCGAGCATCTCCGGCGTAGGAGTAAACCGCGGCGGCGGCGCAGGAGCAGGCGAGGGTGCTGGCGCAGCGGCGGGAGCCGACGGCGTGGTCTGTGACCAAAGGCGAACGGGAGCGAGGGAAATCAGCAACGCGAATGAAAGCACCGCCACCCAGCTTCGCGCAAAAATTCTCAATCCAAACCACCGCAATTCAAACATGGATTCCCTCATTTCCTGCGCGACGATAAGCGTCAGGCGTTCGAGGTCCCAAGAATATCGATTGGCTCCGGCTTGTGACAAGGCCACGAGGTTAGCGGCGTCTCAGACCACCCCTAGCGTCCAAACAGACGCCCAAAGAACGAACTTCTCGGCACATGCGCGAATCCTGGACGCAGTGAATACGTCGATCCAAACATCACCTGCTGCCGCGGTGCGCCGGCCGTATAGGTGCGCGAGTAGGCAGCATCGAAAACTAGCCGAGGCCGCAGCGCGAAGGTCGCTCCGGTGAACGCCGCACCAAACCGGTCCGCTGTTCCCGGCTGCGGGCCGCCATAGCTCTCCAAGATCCAGGAAAGCCGTGCGTTCAGCGGCCGGGTCAGCGCCAGGCCGACCTGCGCCGCCCCATTTCGTCCATGAGGACCGCCAGTCACGGTGCCCACGGCATTGAAGTCCAGGTGATTCTTGCCCAGGTCGCGGCTGGCGATAAAGATGTATTGCTCGTCGGAGAAGCCTGACCCGAAGCCCTTGGCCGGATTGGCCGCGGGAATCTTGACCCCATACAGCAGGGCCATGGCGGGTATCCAGCGCCCCTGCTCAACAAAGCGATAGCGTGCGCTGGCCCACTGGTCGCCGATGCCTTCGAGCGGCGCCGCGCCTCCCCCGCTCTGCGTGATCCGGCCCGTTGACCCCCAGCGCAGATCGAGCCTGGGCGTCAATCCGTAGCGCACACTCGAGGTCAGCATCTGCTGCCGCTCGCCGCCGCCCATCGGCTGTTCCAACCATCCCGAGTCAACCTCCACAATGCCGCATTGTGTAGTAGACGCCCCGTAGTCCCAAGCCGGGCGTGTCGGATTCGCCGTAACCTCCGCCAGTGCGCAGGGGCCGGCAATGTCGGATTGTCGAGCGGCCGCATAACCCGAGGCCAGTGTCGGCGCCATTGGGGAAGATGGCCCAGGCGTGCTTGTCTCAACCGTCGTTGAGCCGCTCGCAGTGTAGGGTCCGTCCGGTCCGTCCAGGGCAGCCATGGCTTGACCGGCTCCCGCGACCATCGCCAAATCTACCAGGATCGCAACCAAATATCTCGCTCCCATTCCCGTCGCCTCGCTTTTCCCGTTCTCTTTCTGGATTGCGGCTCAACCTGCGGCCGTCTTAGATAAGCCGTAGCGAGGAAAACAAGGTCGTCCGCCTCAGGCCTGCTGGGTTCATCGGCGAAGATGATTCACTCCTCATGAGGAAATCCAACCGTTGAGAGAACGGAGCTTACTTGGGTAATTGGAGTTAGGAGGGGCCGGGCAGCCCAGCGCAGGATCTCGTCTGAAGGCCGATCTTCGGCGGCCCTGGAGCGGCCATGGATCATCGCGCTGGAGGAGTTGCGCCCGACTGGAACTAGACCTCAAGGATTTATCCGCGAAGCCGATTAGAGTCTTGTCCGGGATTCGATCAATTTCCAACTGGCGGGGCGCCAACAACGCTATCCGGCCTTGGCCGATCCTGTCAGGAGAGGAACACGAATCATGTCCGCAATCCGCAACATCCCCATAGCCCGCAAATTCACCTATGCATTCGGTCTCGTTTGCATTCTTTGCATCTTGCTTGGTGGATACTCCCTCATCACTTTTGGATCGATCGCCAGGAGCTGCGCGGATGTGTCCGACAGCGCCATCCCCTCGGTCCTCGCCTTGAAGGACGTTCGAGGCGCAGCCAACAATCTGCGTCGCGAGGATCTCGATCTTCTGCTCTGTCAGACACCGGCGTGCTCGACCGAACACACCAGCAAGCGGCAGACGGCCATCAGCGACTATCAAACGGCCGTAAAGACATACACGCCTTTGGTTAGCTACCCGGGCGAGCGCGAGCTCTACGAAAAGTTCACATCTTCGTTTTCCGATTACATGACCATCAGCAGTCGTACTCTTGCGCTTCTCGCGGCCTCGAAGACCGGCGAGGCCTTGGACCTGTCCGCGTCGGAGGCTACCGCATCTACTTTCCACGCGGCCTATGTTGCATTGGACGACGACCTCAGCCTGAATGCGAAAATCGGTGGAGACGAAGCCAGGAATGCCGCACGAGATAGCACCCGCGCGCTCTGGATCAACACTTTCATCACCCTAGTCATTGTTCTGCTTTGCGCGGGGATCGGCATCATTCTCACCCGGGCGATTGCGCCGCGATTGGCGCATATTAGAGAAGCTGTGGAAGCCATGGCAGCCAAAGACTTGACGGCCAGCGTCCTGGTGACCGGCAGCGATGAGATCGGAGCGCTGGGTGAAGCGTTCAACTCGAGCGTCGACTCCATGCGGGGCGTTTTGAAGTCCTTCTCGCAAGCCGCGGATACTCTCTCCGCCGCCACCACCGAAATCAGCGCGCGCGCCGTCCAAAGCGCCGGCAACGCCAACTCCCAATCCAGCAAAACCAATCAGATTGCCGCCGCCGCACAGGAAATGACAGCCACCATCGGCGAGATCAGTCACAACGCCGAGAGTGCCGCTGGCGCCAGCCGCGAGTCGGCAGAGACCGCCAACCAGGGCGGCACAGTCATGCGCGCCGCCGCCGCAACCATGGAGAAAATCGCCGCGGCCACCACCACAGTCTCAGAAAAAATGACTTCTCTGGCGAAACGCTCCGAAGAAATTGGCAAGGTGGTGAGCGTGATCCAGGAGATCAGCGAGCAAACCAACTTGCTGGCTCTGAACGCGGCCATTGAGGCGGCGCGTGCCGGCGAACATGGCCGCGGCTTTGCCGTCGTCGCGGGCGAAGTTCGCCGCCTCGCCGAACGCACCAAGGGTGCAACCGAGGAGATCGCCGGAACCATCCGCAGCATTCAGGACGGTACACGGGAAACCCTGCAAGTGATGAACGAAAGCCGCACCGCCGTCGAAACCGGCATGGGAGAAACCGCCCACGCCCGCAAGAGCCTTGAAGCCATCATCGAGTCGTCGAAGCAAGTCGAGCACCAGATTCAAATGATTGCTACGGCAGCCACCGAACAGACTTCAGCCTCGGGCGAGATCTCCGAGTCCGCCGGCCAGATCTCACAACTCTCCACTGAAACCGCGCAGGGCGCCGAAGAAGCCGTCGAAGCGCTCAAGAATCTCGCCTCCCTGGCCAGCGATCTCGACGGAATGATCCGCCAATTCAAGCTGGAGGATGGAATGCAAAGCGGCGGCGCGCTAGGCGCCAATCGGCAGCCTTCACACCAGCTTGCCCTGGGCTCGGCGCGTTTGTAGCAGGCGTCTATTGCAATTCAGGGTCAATGTACGGCCCCCGGACCTTTGCCGACAACCAGCCTTAACCTTGGCGCCGCCAATTCAATTCGGCGGCGTGAATTTTCTTGCAGCTCATATCCTCCTGTGCACGCAGCCTCGGGGCGCTATGGTAGCCTCCGATTGTGGCCCGCATCCCGCTGGGCCGCTGGAACATCCGCGGCCTGACTGCATCTACCTGGAGAGACATACGCATGAGCGCCGTCAAATATGACCTCATCGTGATTGGGTCCGGACCCTCCGGCCAGCGAGCCGCAGTGGCCGCCACCAAGATGAAAAAGCGAGTGGCCGTGGTCGAAGCCCGTTCCGTCGTGGGCGGAGTCTCCATCAACACCGGCACCATCCCTTCCAAGACCATGCGCGAAGCTGTGATGCACTTGTCCGGCTACAACTACCGCACGCTCTACGGCATGAACTACCGGGTCAAGGAAAAGATTTCCATGGCCGACCTTGCTTTCCGCGTCCAGGCGGTCATCAAGACCGAGGTCGACGTAACCGAGGCCCAACTCTCGCGCAACAGCATCGACATCGTCCACGGGATCGCCCGGTTCATTGACCCGCATCAGGTCCGCGTTGAAGGCGCGCAGGCCGAAGTCACCCTCGAAGCCGACCGCATCATTCTGGCCGTCGGAACCAAACCAGCGGACTCGCCCAAAGTCCCCATCAACGGCCGCACAATCGTCAACAGCGACCAGATTCTCGCCTTGCCGGAGCTGCCGAAGACCTTGATCGTTGTCGGCGGCGGCGTCATCGGCGTGGAATACACCTGCATGTTTGCCGTCCTCGGCGTTCGCGTCACGCTCATTGAGAAGCGCGACCGCCTGCTTGAGTTTGCCGACCGGGAGATTATCGAAGCCCTCAGCTACCACCTGCGCGACAGCCGAGTCACCATGCGCCTGGGCGAAGGCGTTCAGAGCGTCGAGGAGCTCCCTGACGGCACCGTTGTCGCCAATCTCGAGAGCAAGAAGAAAGTCTCCGGCGACGCTCTGCTCTACGCCGTCGGCCGCCAGGGCAACGTGGACGACCTCAACCTCGCCGCCGCCGGCCTGGAAGCCGACAATCGCGGCCGCATTCCGGTGGACGAGCAATTCCAGACCAGTGTCCCGCACATATTCGCCGTCGGCGATGTGGTCGGATTTCCCTCGCTGGCCTCCGTCTCCATGGAGCAGGGGCGCATTGCCGCGGCGCGCGCCTTCAACCAGGTGGCTACATCCAATCCCAGCTTCTATCCCTATGGCATCTATACCATTCCCGAGATCAGCTTCATCGGCAAGACTGAAGAGCAGTTGACGGACGAAGACGTGCCCTACGAAGTGGGCATGGCCTATTATCGCGAGACTGCGCGCGGCCAGATTCGCGGCGACACCACCGGGCGTCTCAAGCTCGTCTTCCATCGCGACACCCGCAAGGTGCTCGGCGTGCACATCATCGGCGAAGGAGCCGCCGAATTGGTTCACATTGGCCAGGCAGTGATGATCCTGAACGGAACGGTCGACTACTTCATTGACACCGTCTTCAATTACCCCACCTTGGCCGAGTGCTACAAGGCAGCCGCCTTCAACGGCATTGGCCGGCTCAACCGGTATCAGTCGGAGTAACTTCAATGACCACCTCAATCGGCGTCGTAATCACGGAACACATCGCAGCCAGCAGGCTCCAGGATCAAAAGCTCACCGGCGAACTCCTGCGCTATCCAGCCGACGTAACTGAGTTGGACGCGCTCAGCGCCATCCCCGGCAGTGAGCTGGTGGAGTTGCTCGCCGGCGAAATTGCAACCCTCGCCGCAGCCGAGCTCGAACCTGTCGATGCAATCGGCATCGCCGTTCCTGGCATCGTCCGCCACAATGTCGTGGAAGACTCGCCCAACCTGACTCAGATCAAAGGCATGCGCCTGGGAGACGAGCTGACCAAAGCCTTGCAGGCCCGCGACATCAGCGCGCCGGTCCACATTGCCAACGATGCCGACGCCATCGCCGCCGGCGTAGCCGCCACGCGCGGCCAGCTCAACAAGCTCACCCGTGTCTGGACCATCGGCAACGGCATCGGTTACGGCCGCTGGCCCTATGTGGAAGGCGTCTGGGAGGGCGGCCATACCGTGGTCAGCCTGGACCCCAAGGAAAGGTTTTGCGGCTGCGGCGGAGTCGGCCATCTTGAAGGCATCATGGGCTACCGCGCCATGCGTCTGCGCTTCCTCGATCTCGAACCCGAAGAGGTGTTTGCACAGGCCAGGCAGGGCGATCAGCGCTGCCGTGATTTTGTCGAGTTATGGCATCGCGCTTTGGCCGCGGCCACGGCATCGTTCATCCACCTTGCCGGCCCCGGCCGCTTCTACTTCACCGGCCATAACGTCAAGTTTCTGGACCTCACCGTCCTGCGCCCCATTATCGAGTCCATGGTCAAGATGTCGACGCTGCAAAATTTCTCGCTCGAGGTCCTGCCCTCCGATGACGCCACTGCCCTGCTTGGCGCGGGCGTATCGGCGATTAGGGCGCTGGCGAGTTAAATCTGCGGTCAATCGCCTTCGCCGTCAGTCGCCTTCGATGACAAACGCACCCCAATAGTAGGGAGACTTCCAACGCGCCTGCTTGCGAATCTCCATTTGCGCCTCGCGCAACGAAGCCGATGGGGGCTCGTGTTTTTCGAGGATGCCGGCATAAAACCACTTCATGAATTCGCTGGTAGCTTCGTCATCCACATTCCATAGGGTGGCAACAACGCGCGGCGCCCCGGCGTACATAAAGCCACGCGTAATTCCAGTAATTCCTTCGCCCTTAATGTCTTTTCCCAGCGCCGTATCGCATGCGCTCAAGACCACAAGGTCCGCAGATAACTTCAAATCATAGATGTCCCTGAGTCGAATAAAACCGTCCTGCGGCTTTCCGTCATGATCGAAAAGCGAAAGGACGATGCCGGATGACTCCGGATGCTCATCGTCGAAAACACTATGAGTCGCAAAGTGGATAAAGCGGTAACTTCCCATCTCCGGACTCGTTGCACTGAGTCGGTTGGCGTCGAAGCCCAAGAGGACTTCTACACTAAGCTCGGGGGCGACACCGGCTATAACTCCCGCCTCTCGCCGCGAACTGGGCAACCGCGGGAAGTTTGTGCTCGCCGCCAATCGATTCCCAGCCACGCTACTTGTTCGCGCCTGATCTGGCGTCGACGATCTCTTGCGCCCGTCTGCAATCTGCGATTCGATGCGTGGATCGTCGCTCTCGAAAACTGGATCGGCAAACACTAAGAGCATCTTCGAGGGAGCTCCGTTTAAGTGCGTCCGATGGCGCATGGCTGCAAGGGCCGTCATGGAGGGCAGATTAATCACTTCATGATCGTCGGCAAGCCGTTGCATTTCACCCGCGCCCGCCCCGCTGTTCGAACCGCTCACGAGAACCCCGAAAGGAAGATATTGCAGTCCTCCATCCGCCACCACCAGAATGCGTTTAAACTCCGGCCGATTCCTCACCGGCCCAAGGAGCATCTTCCCAAGCTCGCTTGCGAGGCGTTCTTCTTCTTCGGAATTTCTATTCGGCGAATCTGTCTTCCTTTGCTGTCCAGTTGAAGAAAGGCCCGGACTCGCAACCGCATCCCGATATTTTCGAACGGCCGATTCGATCTCCGCCCTCGCCGGCAGCTCGTAGCTGTTGAAGCCGGTCTTTGTGATTGCCCAAAGATAGCTACGGCTGTCGCCAAGAGAGTACTCGAGAACTAGCTCATCGTTGTCAATCATCGCTTGAACTTCATCGACCCCGACTGGCTCGACTTGCATCGAGCGGCTCTTTGGCTCTTTGGCTTGAATCAACGATTCGAGTTCATCGGCCCGGCCATGCAAATCCGCTATCTCAGACGAGATTTCACGCACCGCCGCCGCGTCCCCCGAAGCGCCCAGCAGTTGACTCTCTTGTTGAGTCTTCTCCGCCTGAAGCCGGCGCACGGAAGCAAGCTCTGCCGTCAACGCCTGCGTACCGCCTCCGTCAACTTGAGCGTCATGCAGCAGTTCCACAAACGTTCTGGCAATACTCTGCTCGCAAACGTGAAACGCGCGCTTGCTCAGCCCATCGTCTCCAGTTTGCGCCGCATCTGCTGGCTTTCCCGCCTCTGCTTGTCTTAAAGAGAGCTGCATCAGCACATCGCTGTAGAGCTTATAAATCGATTGAAACGTGGCGAACCAAAGGGTTCGCGTGTCATCCGGGCTCACCTTCGTCCTTAGCGTCTCGATCAGAGAGACGGATTTTGCAATCTCTTCGAGCGCCGGTGCGAGCCTTCCTTCTGCGACTTCGAGACGCGCAATACGATAGCGGGCGTCGGCCTCGACCCTGGCGGCTCCAAGCGATTGGCACTCCTTCGCTGCCTGTCGATATGATGCAGCAGCTTCTGCACCACGACCCAGGGTTTCCATGGCATCTGCCTGCTCAATGCGCGTCATGGCTCGCTCCACTGGATTGCTTCCCAGCAGCTTCGGGTCGAGCGCCCGGGTAAAGTAATTGAGCTCCAGCGTAGAGTCTCCTAAAGCCCGGTACGCCTCGCCCGTATCCCGCAACGCGAGCGCGACGAGGCCCGGATCGTCGAGCGTGCGGGCAATCTGAAGCTCGCGGACGCAATAGGCCAACG
This sequence comes from Occallatibacter sp., assembly GCA_049513795.1. Classification (GTDB taxonomy): domain Bacteria; phylum Acidobacteriota; class Terriglobia; order Terriglobales; family Acidobacteriaceae; genus Telmatobacter. The sequence continues at coordinate 11,083 of JBEKVS010000019.1, forward strand.
CTGCATGCGCTCTGCCGGCAACGATCGACGTGCGGCTCAAATCACTCAGAATGACGGCGTAGAGGAGACCATCTCCTGCGTGCTCGGCCAATGCCGCGGCCTGGGAATAGAGACGATACCCGTTCTTATCGCCCATACTCTCAAAGTAAAAACCGAATTCATCAAGGACCTCTGCTTTGAGGTGCGTATTGCCGATTTTTGCCAGAAGCGCCAGGGAAGCGTTGTACTGATCTCGCGCATGTTCCAATTCGTCAACACGCAGATAGTTGTTGCCGATATTGGCAAGAATCAAAGCCTGCGCATGCTCGTCATCGATGTCTCGCGCCAATCGAAGAGCATGCTGCAAATCCTCAAGGGCCGCCGCGTAATCTGACTGCCAGGAGTTAAGCGAGCTCAGGTATAAGAGAGTTAGAGCCTCGCCTCGCCGGTCTGGGGTTGTTTGCCATACGGCTTGAGCCCCGGCAAGCGATGAGCGGGCCAACTCGGTATTGTTCCTGAAGAGCGCGATCAGGCCCAGTTCAGCGAGTGCAAAGCCATGACCCCTGTTGTAGGAAGCCGATTTGCTCAGACGATCGGCCAATTCAGCGTCCGTGGCCGCTTCCTCGAGTTTGCTGAAGTTCAGCGCGAGCTGAGCCATGGCATTCAGCGTGTCGATTCGGCGCTTGACGAAGCCTTCGCGCGGCAGAAGCTTCAAGCTCACCCGGTAGGTTGCCAGAGCTTCTTCGAACAGCCCTCGAATCGCGTATATCCCTGCTTGTCGATCGAGAGCAATCGACGCGCCTTCTGGATCGTTTGCTCGGTTCCATGCATTCGCAGCTTGGCCGAATTGACGCGCTGATTCAGTCAGAGCAGCTTGTGTCCATTGCGCCGCGAGTTTGTCGCCGGTCGCGAGAGCTGCGCTCGCGGATAACTCCATCGAGCGCAGGAAATTGTATCTTCCGATATCTTGAAGACAAACGGAAAATTTGCGGATTCGCCCATCGCCCGGCTCGGAATCGACTTGCACCGCATACTTCCCGGCCACGTCAGCCTGACCGGCAATCGATGTAGCCCCGGAACGTGGAGTCGACTGTTCGATCGCCCTCGAGCCATCTGGGCGGGTAACAGTCACCTTCAAAGTCAAATCATATTGTTCAGTCTGAAGATTGAATACGTCGCCGCGCTCAGCTTTGAACCAATAAAGTTGCGTCGAGCTCTGGCGAATGGTTTCTTCGATCGGGTGTAAGGGGCGTAGCTCCTGATTCTCATTTTCTGGCAGACTCGCGCAGGCGTGAGTAAGATCGATCGCGCCTGCGCCAAGCAGCACGAGTGAGATCCATGCAGAACGCTTCCAATGGCCAACACCCAAATGACAACCGCCGATAACCAATGGGAAGATCCTACAGCAATACAGCAGGTCGATTCCCGCTCAGTTATTCGGGCTTCGCTGGAGCAGGGCGTTTGGGCACTCTCTTCGTTCCTTTAGGTCCCCTGGTTGTGGGGCCCTGAAAGAGCGGGATTACCTGCTCCAAGCCAGCTTTAGTGGCGCGGCTCCAGGGTAGATTTGCCAGGGAGCGAAGGTGATTCACCAGGACACGCCCGTCGGCTCCGAGAGCGATTTTCGAGTTAGCAGACTTGGCAGGGGTTGATCCGGTTTTCGGCATCGTATTCATCCTTTCTGTTCAACGCTTTCTTGTTTTCTTCTTCAACCGCGCGGGACTTCCCGCTTCTTGCTTTGAATTCTTGTGGTGCTTCACCGACCGGGCCTGGATGAATTCCAGAAGGAACTCCTTCCATCCCGACTGGCCGGCAAATTCGTCGTCCGCGTATGCCGCGTTGATTTTCAGAACCGCCCGCGCAAATGTCCGGGGAATCTCGAATGGGTCATGCAAGGGCAATGCCTGCCACTTGGACGCTCGCGGCCTGGCTCCGATTTGCCATTTGGGAAAGAAGATGGAAAGCCCGAACGAGTCGGCTCTGCCTCGCTTGAGCGTCACCTCCACGATGAACTTCTCTCTCAGGATTGCCTCGACCCTGGCCGCTGCTTTGGACAGCGACGAGTCTGGCGGAATGGCGGGCTCGTGCGTCAGCAACTGGCAGAAATGGCAAAAGTCCACATAATTCGCCATGCGAAAATGTGCGCATGCCAGGCGTGCATGCACGATGGCGGAGCGGACCGGGGGATTCTTGAGGCCCAGGCGCAAGCACGAAACGAGCTCCTTGACAGCTCGCATCAATGCGTCTGAAAAACGCAGCGAGCAAAGAGCCTGGGTAATCTTCATGTCGCCGCCCCAATGGCGATACTTCGCGCTGAACTTTGCCAGGACGATCGATCCCAGTCCCTCCGCCCCCGTCGAAGGTTGACGGTTCAGCCCGGTCAAAATGGGGTAGAGCGGCCATCCTGCAATGGGATCGAGGCCCTCCTGAGCAACGGTGAAATCGGCACACTGGTGTAGCTCATAGCTGATCTCCGTCATGCTCATCAAGCATGCGTCGATTCCGAGCAGGTCGAATTTTCCATTCGCCGATGCTCGAGCAAGAGCGTTCTGCAGTTGCTTGTTGTTCAGATGATTTTTCGAGCGCGGGCTTCCGAAGATGAGGCGACAGACCGTGTGCTCGGTTTTCTGTTTCGCCGCCCGCACCAGGTTCAAAGCGGGGATGGAGTAATCGGCGCCCCACGCGTGCCCTTGAAGAATCACCCCATAGCGCTTGGCCGGATACTCGCGCTGTCCCCAACGCAGGAAGTCGGTAAGTTCCTTGAGCGGAGTGCGAACCGCGCACGCAACATACTGGAGTTTGTTCTCTACATCAACTCTGCGCTCCGGCGAGGCCTTTTCTTCGAAGTCGTATCTTCGCACCGGATGGGAGTCGTTTGCGTGCAGAGTAAGCTGGGCCACTGTTTTCACTGCTAGGTTCGTGGAAGCCCGGTCGATATCGAGAAGAGTGTGGTTTGCAGCTTTTCTCAAAGGGAGCTCATCCGCAACCGAATAGAGCAGAATTGTCCAGTCACGCTTGCGCTTCTTCACTGTCAACTCGGCCTCCACGATTGCGGCCCAGAGGAATCTGCCGGCGCAACCTGGATCTCCCTACCGCGTCACGCGAAAAACATACGATGCAACTTCCTCGGTTCCAGTGGGTAATTTCCGGCTCAAGATGATCTGGTAGTCATCGGGCGTCAAAAGATAAGGAGGGATCATCAATACCAAGCTCCTGCCATTCTTCTCCGCGTCTGAAGGGCGCAGTTCCTGGGCCCATACTCGCCGTTGATCGACGGTCAGCAACTCTTCGCGAAGCATGCCCTCGGGGAAATCGGCGACACGCAAACTGATCTTCACCATCCCTGCCCCGCGTGGATCGGCCAGCCGTTTCAATTCGCCTCTTCCGCGCGTAAGGCCCGGATTGAGCGTCAGGGACGGCGCCTCCGCATCCGCACTTCGTTGAGGCGCCGCAGCCTTCCCAGGGGCGCTTAGTTTGTCGAGCTTCGTGCTCAATTCGCCGATTTGGCTCTTTTGCCGCACCACTTCCCCTTCAAGGCGATGGATGTCGGCTGATTTCTCGCTGACCTGGCCTGAAAAAAATATCGCTTGCCGATAATCTCGAACACCAAACACGATCAGCCCGATGAGCGCTGCTGCAAAAGCCAGACGGGAAGGCGCGAACAACTTCGCGAGCGACGATGGCCAGGCATATCGAGCCAAGAGCCCGACCCTGGGGTGTGCGTGACCGGCATGGAGCCTGGCCGCCAGCTTGGTTTGCCAGTCATGGGTCGAACTCGATAGTCCGGCGATCTGGATCTCTTCCTGGGGCGTCAAGTCATAAGCCAAATCTTCTACCGCTTGGCGGAAGAGCGGCCCGCAGTAGTCGCAAGTGGTCGAGTGATTCACGTAGAGTTCCGCATCCTTTACTGGCATGCCCGCCGCAACCTCCAGCCACGAATCCGCGGGCGGGCATTGCGGGCCCAGCTCTTGCTGCATATCGGCTTTTAGCAGACCTAGCTGGCCCATCGCGCCTTTCTGTGCCTGCACTCTTGCCTGGCAACTCTCGCAGTTCCTCAAATGTCGCTCCACGGCTAATTGCGCCGCGGAGGCAACACGCAAATATTCCTTCGCACGCGAAGCAGAACGGGCAAGCTCTTCTATTTCCTCATCGCTCAAATGCCGTTCCAAGCGTGCTTCTCCTTCCTAAAACGACTCTGCCGGCAAAATCCCTTCGCGCGCGTCATTCGCGCTCTCCAGTTCGCCCGGCTTTGCTGTAGCTGTCATCTGGTCCCGCAATCCCCTGGTGATGCGAAGAATCAGGCTCTCGACTCCCTTTGTTGTCAAGCCGATTCCCGGTAAAGCCGCAATGGCCGCCGCCGAGAGCCCGACCCGGTAGTAGAGCCAGAAGATCCGGCTGTCTCGTTCCTGGTCAGCCCCGGTAACGAACACGTCCAGGTAGCGCTGAACCTCCTGGATCAGCACGCCGCGCTCAATTGCCTTAGGGCTGCCGGAACTGCTTTCCCCCGCCGCAGGCACAAGGTCGTCTGAAATTCCCTCCACATGATTCGCCCCACGCTTCTTCGAATAGGACGACTTGAAGTGGTCGCGAACTACATTCGCCGCAAGCACCTGCACAAAACCGATGAACGCGTCTGGATGGCGATGGTCGAATTCGCGCAGAATGCGGTAGTTATTGGCGCAAAGCTTGAGATAGGTCTCCTGGACCAGGTCGTCCACGGTCTGCTTCGACGCGTCGCCAAACCTGACTGCGCCCCGCAACACCACCTTTGCAATCAGGCGGTGAAATCTGCGCACAAATTCCTGCCAAACCGCAAGGTCCCCCGAGACCGCACATTTGCGGACAAGTTCCTCGACCGACAGTGAGGAATAGGTTTCCATTGGCTTTCGCTTAGTGCGAGGATTCTACAGGATTTTCTCTCTAAATTCGATGAGGACCCAATGCGGAGCGCCCGTTGGCCCGAAAGCAAGGGAAAAAGTGCTTTGTGGGCGGCCCGGCCAGAGCTTTGCGCCTGGGCATTTATCCGCGCGAGCTCGAGCGGACCCGGAGTTGGAGTGCCCCGTCAAGATCTGTACAAGGTCGCCGCTCCCTGCTGGTCGCGTCGACTTGAGCGATGTGCCCTCGGAGTAGCGCAACTCCGGATTCGCTATAGTCGTCGTAAACTATCAATTGAAGCTCAACTCACCCTGCAGGCAGCGGTGGAAGATCGGTCAATCAAGGTGTCCATGGACGAACAGTTGGAAGACAGCAGAATTCCCAAGGAACTGAATACCGCAGAGGTCGAACAGTTTTGTACAAGGCTTTGGGACGATTCGGGAATCTATAAATTCAACGATCAACATAGCGGAGAGATGTTTTCCGTCGACACCCCTCCGCCCTATGTGTCAGCGTCCCATCTGCATGTCGGGCACGCCATGTCCTATGCGCAGGCAGAGTTCATCGTCCGCTATCACCGCATGAATGGGAAGCAGATCTTTTACCCCATGGGGTTCGATGACAATGGCCTCCCAACGGAACGCTATGTCGAGAAGGAATTCAAGATCAACAAGCGCAAAACCACGCGCACTGAATTCCGCGCCCTCTGTCTTGAAGTTACCCAAAAAGGTATAGCCGAATACGAAAAGCTGTGGAAGGCGCTGGGGCTCTCCGTCGACTGGAGCCTGAAATATTCCACCATCGACGATCATTGCCGGCGCACATCGCAAAAGTCGTTCCTCGAGCTTTTCGAATCCGGAAGAATCTATCGCTCGAAAGAACCCGTGCTGTGGGACCCGGTCCTCGAAACTGCGCTGGCCCAGGCTGACCTTGAATCGATTGAGCGCAAAGGCAAACTGCACGAGATCGCCTTTGACGGCCCCGACTCCCCGAACGGCTCCGACCTCATCATCGCCACCACCAGGCCCGAACTCCTGCTGGCCTGCGTTGCGCTCTATTGCAACGAGCACGATGAACGCTACACACATCTCATCGGCAAGACTGCCATCGTGCCCATCGCCGGCCACAGCGTGCCGATTCTCGCCGACAGCGATGTCGACAAAGACTTCGGCACCGGCTTGATGATGGTCTGCACCTTTGGCGACGCCGAAGACGTTCGCCGCTGGAAACGCGACAAGCTCGAAACTCGTATTCGCATCGGCACCAATGGCAAGTTGACCGACGAAGCCGCGCAATACGCCGGCCTGACTACGGATGAAGCCCGCGCACAAATCGTGAAGGAACTCATGGCGTCCGGCGCCCATCGCGGCGTCAAGGCCATCGACCAGGTGGTTTCCGTCTCCGAGCGATCCGGCGCGCCCGTTGAGTTCATTATGGCTCCGCAGTGGTTCATTCGCGTGCTCGACATGAAGGAAGAACTGCTGCGCCGCAGCACCGAGCTAGCCTGGTTTCCCGACTGGATGCAAGTCCGGCTAGCCGACTGGATCAACGGCCTGAAATACGACTGGAATATCTCCCGGCAACGCTTCTACGGAGTCCCCATACCCATCTGGTTCTGCGAAGGCTGCGGCAAGCCGGTAACAGCCACGCTGTCGCAGTTACCCGTCGACCCTCTGGAAGACGCCTGCCCGGAGAAGAAATGCTCAGCTTGCGGAGCCTCCGGCTTTCGCGGAGATCCCGATGTTATGGACACCTGGATGACTTCGTCTCTCTCGCCACTTATCAATTCCAACTGGGCTGAGAGCCCGGATCGTCCCAATCTCTCTCACATTTATCCCATGACGGTAAGAGTGCAGGCATTCGAAATCATTCGCACCTGGCTCTTCTACACGGTGGTCAAGTCCCACCTGCACACCGACAGCCTGCCCTGGAAAGACGTGATGATCTCCGGCTGGGGCCTCAACGAAAACGGAAAAAAGATCAGCAAGAAAGATCTGGAGCAATTCACCGACGCAGCTGGATACAACCGCTACGAGCCTTATGAGGTGATCCGGAAGTTCGGAGCCGATGCCCTTCGCTACTGGGCCGCCGGCGGCAGCTTGGGCAACAGCCTTCGCTACAACGAGCGCGATGTGCAAACCGGCCGCAAGCTTGCCGTAAAAATATGGAACGCAGCAAGATTCTGCGATATGCAACTCAAAGGCTTCGACCCGCGAGATAACTTCCTGGCATTTTCTGAAAGAACACCGGAAGACCGCTGGGTATTGATCGAACTCAACAAGATTATTCCAGTAATGCAGGAGGCTTTTGAGGGATACAGGTATCACGAGGCGCGCGAGGCCATCGATAAGTACTTTTGGACTATCTTCTGCGATGACTATCTCGAGATGATTAAGGACCGGTTTTGGACGCCTCAGGACTATTCCGAGAAAACGCGCCAGTCCGCTCAATGGACGCTATGGGAAGCGTTGCGAACCATCCTTGGCCTCTATGCGCCATTTCTTCCCTTTGTTACCGAATATGTCTATCAAAGGATGTACCAGCCGTTCGAATCCCATGTCTCTCTTCATGTCTCGTCTTGGCCTGCTCACGATCCGGAACGCGTCGGCGCCGTCCCCGAGATGAATGTGGTTTCCGGAATTCTGAATGCCGTGAGGGTATTGCGCAGCGCTTCGCAAATTGGCCAGACTCGACGTCTTGCCGGAGTGATCCTTGACCTAGACGGCGCGTCTTCGGACTTAGTCGAAACCGTCAAGTCCATGCATGGATCGATTCGCGCCGCAGTCAGAACGACGGCGCTGACTTATGGCCAGGCCACGAATGCGTCGGAGCTGAAAGGTGTAATGGTCGCAATTGTGCCTTGACCAGCACGTACATCGGCCAACAAGTTAATTGATCAGAATTTGATCGGCACTCGAGCCGATTGATCTTTGGCGCACCGCGCCGGGCTGTCACAAGCAACGCGTTTGCGGGCACTGTCCGGATCTTTGAGGGAGGCCGCGCCCGAACGAACGGCTCAGCGCTCTATTCTCTGCGCAAATACGTGCTCGAAAGCCGATCGTGCCAGCAAAGGTTGTCTTCGTCGAACAGAGCCCACACCGCACCAAGACCCGCCGGCAAAATGGAGATCACGAGGGCTGCCGCGCGCGTGAATCGTTGCGCCAGGTTGGGCCGCTTGCCGGAGAATGTGCGCATGGCCAGGCCGGCGTACCGCATACCCAAAGTTGCCTTCGAGAGGCTGAAGAAGAACGCATAATAGAAAAGGCCAACCAGGACCACGGCGACAACAGATCCCAGTTCCATTGCCTTCAGCGATGGCAGAACCGTCGCGTTCATCACGGCTGTGACAGCAGCCCCCAGAAAGGCTCCGGTGACGAGCGAAAAATCCACCAAACCGGCCAGCATGCGCCTGCTCATTGGCGCTACTTGCCTGGCCAGCGTCGGCTTTGCCGGTTCAGCCAGTGTGGGCTTTTCCTCATGGGTTACAGTTTCCGCGCGCAATTCCTGTTCGAGCTGAATGCTTGACCACTCCGGACCTGTCCAGGGAAGTGTGGCAGCCGAAGTTTTTCCGCCCAATACCTCAGAATCGTCGACGAGGGGCAATGGCTCCGCCTCAAAAATGCTCAGTTGGGCCTCCATCGAGGCCGCAAAGGCGGATTCTGCGCGCCTTGGGCGTGCTTTCCGCGCCGCGACCAGTTCTTTGGGGAAGTGAATCAGGTTGGCGTGAATGGGCTGAGCGGCCTCAACCATTTCAAATCCCGGAGGATAAAAGGCATCGTGGCCTTCTCGCCCGAATTTCAAAACCGTCTCGGCGTCTACCTCATAAATGCCTTCGCCCCGTGAGGCGCGCCCGAATGCAGCCGCATGATCGCGAACGGGCAAATCGGCTTCCCACCGGATTGCGAAGCGCTGTGTGGGCGCCACGGCTTCTGCCGGTTCTGCGACGGCTCCAACAGTGAGGGCAGGCTCGGCCTCCAAATCCTCTGCCGACTCCGGCTTGGGAGCCGACGACAAGGCAGACTGCGCTCTCTCCATTTCTGCGCTGGGAGTAGCGGCTGCTGCGCTGGGAGTAGCGGCTGCTGCCTTGGCATTCGCGGTCTGGCCGACGACCGCAACGGCGTTGTCACACGCCGCGAGCCGCACCGCAGTACTGGACACAGCCATGCCGGCTCTGATTTCCTCGGCCAGCATTTCACTGTAACTGGGCGCCTTGGCATACCGTGCAGCCACCCTGGCTGCTGCCTTGGCGGAGGCGCGCTGCACTGCGCTGGCGGAAGAAAGGCCAACTGGGGTCTCGGTTGGCGCGTCCTCGCCGTTGGAGGCAATCCCCTTGCGTCCTTTGTGCTGGGCGACGCGGCGGTTTACTTCTTGCTTCCAGGCGGGCGCCTGCTCGGCCTTCTGCGACAATGGTCTCAAAGCTTCTGCTTCCCTTCCTGCGCGGCGAATAGCATTTCCTGCAAGCCAATCGCCGCTGTTGCGGGTCGCAATCCCTTCGCTTCCGGACGCGTCTCGTAGGTTGCCCTTAGAAGGGGGAACGGTCTCGCCAAAATCTGCGAATGCTGCGCGGATTGCCCTATCCGAAGCTCAAAACTCAATTTGATCACACCTGCTGCCAGAGTTGCGCGAGACCCGTCCCATCCTGCGAGGCTTGGCTTTGCTATTCTGAGCCTTGCACTGGTCTTGAGTCCGGGATGCGCCCTCGTAATTTAGTGTTTATCACGCTGCTGGCCCTCTGTCACCTGCAACTTAGGGGACAAGCGTTACCTACTGGGTTACCCCCTGACCACCACCAACAGGCCACTCCGGATCAGGACTTTTCCGCTCCCTCAACGCCACCTTCTTCCGTCGCTCAGCCTGCTCAAACTCAGGACTCTTCGCTGCCCAACGGCCCATCACCCAACGATCAACTGCCCGACGATCCGGACCAGCAGCTCATCCCCGAAGCCAAACCCGAGCCTTCACCGCCAGTCGGCGTGCCGGTGCTGGCCCGGGCCGAAAGCCAAACCTGGGAAGGCAACGTCTGGACCGGCACAGGCAGCGTGGAGTTCCACTATCGCGATTACGTTTTGCACGCCGACAAGGTGGTTTACGATCGCTCGACATCCGAAGTGCAGGCGGAAGGTCATGTGCAGGTGGCCGGCGGCCCCAACGATGTGCTCATCAACGCCGACCATGGCGACATGCGCCTGGACCTGCACACAGGCCGCTTTTACCAGGTGACCGGCTCCCAGGGAGTTCGTACCGCGGGACGAACCACGGTCTATTCCACGGCCAATCCGTTTCTGTTCTCGGGCCGGGTGCTCATCCAGGCAGGCGAAGGCAACTACCGCATCGTCGATGGCTCGATGACCAACTGCCATCTTCCCCGGCCGGATTGGCGCTTGATCGCCCGCTCCATGGAACTCGAAAACGGCGAAGCGTCCATGCGCAACTCCGTATTCAAGTTCCTGGGAATGCCGTTGTTTTTCTTTCCCTATCTGCGCCATCCGGTCGACGAGACAGGGCGCGAGACAGGTTTTTTGATTCCCGTGCTCAGCAACTCAACCATTAAGGGATTCATTGTCGGGGAACAGTTCTATTGGGTCATCAACCGCAGCATGGATATGATCGTGGGCTCGGAGTATTACTCCAAGCGGGGCTGGGCTCCCAATGGCGATTTCCGCTACAAAGGGCCCGGATTGGATCACCTGATCGTGCGCTGGAACGCCCTGCTCGATCGCGGTATTGAAGAGAGCGTGACTTCGCCGACTCCCGCCGCGGACATCGCAAAGGCGATGCAAGACAACTCAGCCGCGAGCCCGATCGCCGGACCCACCACGGCTACCCAGTTGGTCAACCAGGGGGGGGTGGACGTAGTAGCCCTGGGGCGGAAGGACCTTTCTCCCGAGACGCGGGTCGCGGGCAACGTGGAATACCTATCCAGCTACGTCTACCGCCTGGTCTTCAATGACAACTACTCGCAGGCGATCAGTTCCGAAGTGTCGAGCGACGTCACCCTCATCCACGCGCACAACGGCTTCATTCCCTCCATCTCGCTCGACCGCTTCCAGACGTTTGCCAGCTCCACCAATGGTGATGAGGCCAGAATCCTGCACCTGCCCGACATCCGCTACGACGTGCTTGATCGCCCGCTGAGTGCTTCCCCGCTCTACTGGGGTCTGGCCTCATCGCTCGATTACCTGAGCCGCTCCGAACCTCAGTTTCACGCCCGCAATGTGGGCCGATTCGACTTCTATCCGCATCTCTCTTTGCCCTTCTCCGCGGACGGGTGGAGTTTCGTCCCCGAGGTGGCCCTCCGCAACACCTTCTATACCGACGGCCAGACCCCCGACCTGACGGGAGACCGCGGCGGCACGCCCATCTTCAGCCACAACCCCGTGAACCGCTCTGACCTCGAAGCCTCGGTTGACATCCGCCCTCCGGCCGTCGAGAGGGATTTTGACCTCGGCGGCTGGAACCGCGAACTGCGCCATGTCATCGAGCCTGAATTGACCTATCGCTATGTAAGTGGCATTGGCCCGCAGGCACGCGACGTGCTGTTGGTGGATACAAGAGACATCGCCACCAACACAAATGAATTGGGCTTCTCGCTGATGCAGCGCTTCTACCTGCGGCCGGAGAGCGAGGGTCCCTGCACAGCGGAGCAGCAGTTGGCCGAAGCCGGCTGCCCGTCCAAGCCGCGCGAATGGGCTAGCTGGCAGGTTGCGGCCAAATTCTTTTTCGATCCCAACTTCGGCGGCGCGCTCATTCCTGGCCGCCGCAACGTCTTCGACTCTACGCTTGACCTGACCGGCGTGGCCTTCCTCACCCAACCGCGCAACTTCTCGCCGATTATCTCGCGGCTGCGCTTCGAGGCCATCGACAACCTGCGCATCGAATGGGACCTGGACTTCGACCCCAAGACCGGCCGCCTCGATTCGGACAATGTCTTTGCCGGTTACAGCTTGGGCAACACTACTTTGGGCATTGGCCACGCCATGCTGAACGCCGTGGATGAAAACATGGGCGCGGCGTCCACCATCCAGAGCCAGCAGGTGCAGCCGTTTATCTCCATCGGCAAGCAGAGCGGCGGCGGCTTCAACTTTGCCGCCAACGCCGGCTACGACTTTGTGCAGCACTCGCTGCAATATGCCGGCGTGCAGGCTGTCTATAACTGGAACTGCTGTGGCCTGACCTTCGGTTATCGCCGTTTCGAGTTAGGCAGCGTTCGCGACGAAACCCAATATCTTTATAGCTTCACGCTGGCCAACTTCGGTTCCGTCGGCGATGTGCGCCGCACTAACTCAGTTTTCCGCGATCCCACACTGCCGCCGGCTTACTAGCCCCACTCACAATCGATCCAGCATTTGTGGAAGCCGCTCGCGTTTTCGCGCGCAAGCTCTTACTTGGTCTGAATAATCACCGAATAGGGATTGGGGATCGCGTACGGTGATCCAGGCGTCTCAACCACGCTGGTTGGCGTCACCGTGTAAACCCACAATTTTCCTTTCCCATTCGCGGTGCCGCCTACAACATACAGGTGATTGTTACTATCCCAGGCAGCCTGCGCCAGATTTTCACCGGAAAGCAGCGTCGTATACTTCGTCACCGGGTTCGCGCCGTTGAAGTGGAAGATCTCCAAGCCATCCGTTCCCGTGGCGGCAAGAAGCTTGCCCGAAGGAGACATCCTGAGAAAGTAGCCGCCTTTCACCGCGGGCATGTTGTGATAAGTGCTCGTTGTAGTCAGGTTGCCATTTGCATCCGCGCTGAAGACTCCGATCACCGGCTGTCCGTATAAGTCGCCGCTTGCGTCTTCATCCTCGAGCAGCATGGCCATGTTATGCGTTGGATCCGTGGAAAGTGTATACGGGCAATAGAAATTGCCTTTCTGTGGCGTCTCCGGCGGGTTAACATTCAGATTCAAATTGGTAAGTTCCCCATTGCTCGGGCGCTTGTATCCGTAAATGCCCGCCGAGGTGGAGAACTCCGTGCTGGCGCAAATCGGCGCATACGCGTACTCATTGTTGCCCAGAAAATCGATCTCGAAGGCAGGCGGGTCGTCTTCACTGGTCGCGCCCTCGTAAGATAGTTTGCCTGTCGCGCTCGCGATCTTGAAAAACTGGAAATGCGTTCCATTGCAATCCGGATCGACGGTCGAGTTATACAAAACCGTGCCCGAGTGGTCGATCTTGAATTGCCCCGGAGAGCCGCATTCGCCAGGATTATAAGTTTCCGTGTTGGTTGACGAGACCTTTTCGATTGCTCCATTGGCTTCCATCAAGTAGCTATCGATGGTCAGGTTATCCGCCTCCATAGCAAACAGATATTTACCGTTCACACCCTCCACGGCGACGTTATCGCTGAAAGGCGAACCTGGCACTGGCTTGAGTTCGCCGTTAGCAGCCGCGGTGTACGCGTAAACATTGCTGATGAAATGCTCGTAATCTGTCGGATTGGTTATGTTCGAGACATAGATAAGCGCGGCGGGAGTTGTCGATTGAATCGTCGCATCGTCTTCGGTCCTGTCGTTGCTCGTCTGAGCAAACAGAACCTGGGCGCAAAGAGAAATGGTCAGGCAGAAAAGAAGTCGAGTCGACCGCAACATGGCAATGCTCCCCTCGGTACGAGGTCTCAAAGGCTGCTTTGAGGCGCAAGCGCTCGCATTCAGCTGCCCTACGCCCACAAGGGTCTTACTCGAGCTAAACGTAAATGAATTGGATTTTCCGCTTTAATTTCCCCGAATTGAAGGGGGAATTCAAGCTTCAAGCCATGAATTCCCGTCCTTCAATTGAGCTGCTTGGTTTGCACCACCGTCGTGGTTGGGAAATAGACCGTGTACGGCGAGCCCGGCGCTTCTGTAATGCCGGTGGAAGTAACGGTATAGACATACAAGTTCTTTGAATCGGTAAGCGTGGTCACAAACAAATGGTTGTTGTTGTCCCATACCATCTGGTTTATGTATTTGCTTGCCGGGAGAACGGTCTTGTATTTCGTCAACGGAGCAGCTCCATTGAAGTGGAATATCTCGACGCCCTGTCCGCCAACCGCCAGATACTTGCCCGATGGGGACATGCGGATAGAAGTCGCTCCGGCCGGAGCCTCGGGCATATCCAGGCTTGTGTTTGTAGTCGTCAGATTGCCATTCACATCCGCAGTGTACACACCAAGTACGAGCGGACCCGTGAAGCCGCCGCCTCCGTTTGTCGGCTGCAGCAGAGCGACCACATGGTCGGTTGGGTCTGTGGCCAGATAGACGGGGCAATAATAGTTCGTGGTCCCTGCGATCGGGGGCGCTGCCGGCCCGGGATTTCCATAACCCTCATTCACAAGCTCGCCATTACTCGGGCGCTGCATCCACGATATCCCGCAAGCGATTTCATTGACTCCCAAAAAGTTAAACTGCGTCAGATACCCATATTGATTATTTCCGAGAAATGCAATCTGGTACGACGGATCAAACGCGCTGAAGCCGTCGCTCTCAGACAGATACGAAATGTCCCCATTCGCGTCGTTAATATTGAAGGTTTCAATCCTCATGGTTGTAGATTGGCCGTCGCAGGAGTCCCAAGAAAGGTTGTACAAGCTTTCGCCGGAATGATCCACCTTCAACGCACCTTCATTCGGTGCGCACGAGGTAGGATTATCCACCGCTATGTTCGTCGAAACCGCAAGTTTAAGCGCACCGTTAGACTCCATCAAGAATGAGTCGACGATCGTTCCTTTTGGCTCGCGGCCAAAAAGATACTTTCCGTTTACCGCCTCCGGGAAACCGGTATATTTGTAGGGCGAACCCGGGACCTTTGTGAGCCGCCCATTCGCGGCCACTGCAAAGGCATCCAGGGTGTTGTTTGTGTTTCCCACATAAACGAAGGCAACTGGAGCCGTTGATGCTGCGGCCCTGGATTCATCGGCTGCGCTATCCGGAGTCTGAGCCAGAGCTCCCCCCACACACACAAAGGCGACTGCACAAACTGCTAATTGAATCGACAGCTTCATTTTGGATTTCCTTTAAGTTCCTTTAGATTGAGCGGGCACCGATCAAAACAGGTCCGGCCTCAATGTTATGCTTCACGCAAAAAAACTCGCAAGGAAATATTCCACTTAAGCGTCATTCCCTAACACCTTGGTAACTATGTCTTTAAAACGCAACGGCCCGAGGGGCAGGCGATAAGATCTCTCCGATTAATCGAATTCCGCCCAGCATGCATTCTCACGTTACCGGCTATCCTTCTCTTTCCTCTTCAACGGTTGCTTTTCGCTCCGGCGCCCGTCAACCTACTATCCGCCAGACGGCCAGCCGCGTCTCGACCCACTTCCACGCTCGCTGGAGTATCCTTTTAGGAGAGGGTTTTGACTTGATCGAAATTCGCATATTGGCCGGACTCCTTGCGCTTTGCCTTACGGCTGGCTGCAAGGCCCAAACTAACTTGCCCGCCCCCTCACAATCGGCCGACAAGACTTCGCCTGACGCCGCGCTGAACCGGCGCATCGAGGTAATGGTCCGCTCGCAGTTCAGTGTGCCGCAGGATTACGTAGTCACAATCGGAGAGCGCAAGAGGAGCCAGATTGCCGGTTACGATACCCTGCCCATCAGCCTCTCTCGAGGAGAGAAAAAGACCCAGGTCGACTTTCTCATCTCATCCGACAGCAAAACCCTGGCCCGCCTCGAGACGTTCGACCTGCTCAAGGACCCGGTGTTCTCGATTGATGTTGCCGGCCGGCCGGTGCGCGGCAACCCAGCGGCCAAGGTCACCGTGATCAACTTTGACGATCTGGAATGCCCCTTCTGCGCGCGCATGCACCGGTCGCTGTTCCCGGATACGATCGCACGCTATAAGGATAAAGTCCGATTCATTTACAAAGACGACCCGTTGGTGGACATGCATCCATGGGCCATGCACGCTGCGGTTGACGCCAACTGCCTGGCGGCCGAGGACCCTGAAGTGTATTGGACCTACGTCGACTACCTGCACGGGCATGGGCAAGAGATCACCGGCCCGGACCGCGATAAGGCCAAGAGCTTTGCTGCACTCGACCGTGTGGCGCGCCAGGAAGCTACGCTGGCCAAGCTGGATGCTGTGAAGCTGGATGCCTGCCTGGCCAAGCAGGACGAGACGCAGGTGCGGGCATCAGCCCACGAGGCGGAGGCACTGAAGATTGAAGGAACTCCAGCGGTGTTTGTGGATGGAGAGCGCGTAGACGGTGCGGTGCCCGAAGAACAGCTATGGCTGGTGATCGACCGCGCCCTGCGCGCCGCAGGCGTTGAGCCTCCCCCCGCTGGTTCGGCCGCTCCCGCTGCCGCCGCCCCGTCGGCGGGCGCCGGGAAATAGCGGCGGAAGAGGTATCGTGCCGCTGCCTGGGGGATATATTCTTAAATGCCAGTTCCCCGCCTGGGATTGCAAGGGCCTGCTTGAGAATGCGGGGAACCTCACCGGTTATTGAGGAGACATAGGTTGCAAGTCGAAGCTTTTTTTTCAGCCCGCTCACGACTCGCCGGGCTGATAGTACTGAACGGAGTGCTTCTCGCCAGCCTGGCTGGCTGTCATTCATCGCCGTCTCCCGACGTGGTGGCAACCGTGAACGGCAAGGACATTACGCGCGCGGAGCTGGATCGCCAGTATCAGATTTGGAAGATGGGCCAGGGTGAGAGCCCGCAGGATCCTTCGCCCGAGCAGGCCAGTATCGCCCGTCTTGTAGTGTTGCGCCAGATGATCGACGAGGAGATACTGCAGCAGCGCGCGGCCAAGCTCAATGTGGTGGCTTCAGACGAAGATGTGAACGCTGCCTTGACCGAGAAAAAGCTTCCCTACACGCAGGAGGAGTTTGACAAGCAGTTGAAGCAGCACAACGAGACGCTGGATGATTTCAAACGCGACCTGCGCCACGGGCTGACTGAAAACAAATTGATCAACAAGGAAATTGACTCCAAAATCAACATCACCGACGCTGAGATCAACGGCTATTACGCGGCGCACAAGGCGGAGTTCGACCTGATCGAACCGCAGTACCACCTGGCCCAGATTCTTGTCAGCTCAGGGCCTTTGCCGCAGAGCACCAACCTGCAGGGCAACAAGGCTTCTGGCGACGCAGACGCGAAGAAGAAGATACAAGTGCTTTTGCAGAAGCTCAATAGCGGCGAGGATTTCAGCGCCGTGGCTATGAACTTCTCCGAAGATCCGAGTTCTGCGTCGAATGGCGGAGACCGCGGCTTTGTGCCCGAAACGGCGCTGCAGAGCGAGCCGGATGTCTATAACGCCATCACCAAGCTAAAACCCGGCCAGTTTACCGATGTCCTGCCAGTTTATGGCGCCGGCCCAGGACATAAGCCCGTCGGCTATGCGATCTATAAATTGATTTCAAGAGACGCCGCCGGCCAGCGAACTCTAAACGACGTGCGCGTCCAGGCAGCCATCCGTCAAAGCCTTAGGAATGGTCACGCTGAGCTTCTCAAGAACGCATACATCGAAAAGCTGCGCGACGAGGCCAAGGTGCACAACTACCTGGCCGACCAGATATTAAGAGATGGCGCAAAATAGCGGCGGGCTCTGGATCAGTGCATCGAATTGCAGATGCCGTTGAGCACGGGGTTGCAACTCTTATAGTATCCAGGATCGAGACTGCCTCACGGCCTGCGACGCCGATTCGATAGCACACTCCAACCCACCGCGCGCACATAGATATCTGGGCAATCGCACATCTTCCTAAGTAAGAGCATTTGGGCTGAGGGAGAACCGTTGGGGGAAACGCAAACCGGCCTCCGCTTATTGCGGAGGCCGGTCGATTTTGCCATGCTGCGGACGCGAACTACTTCATGTTGCCATTGGCATCCATGGTGATGCCGCCGGGGCCTGCGTTCTTCTTCTCTTCGTTGGCCTTGCGCGTCCCTAATGCCTTGGTGGTAAAGTCCTTCGCGGAAGCGATATCGGCGGCTACCGCGCTCGAGTTGCCGTAGTCCACGTCCGCCTTGCGCCGATACATCAGGTTCAGGTAGACCATGGCCTCGTCGTAGTTGGGGCGATTGGCAACCGCCTGGTTGAGGTATTGCAATCCCTCCTCAACCAATGGCGCGTTCTCCTGCTGGATCACTTCCATGATCTTCTTGGGGGCCTTCACATTGCCTTCGCCGTCGTCGTTGATGCCGGCTGTCTGCAACTCCTTCAACGTGTTCTCATGCGCCAGCGTCCAGTCAATCGCGCCCACGGTGTATGCAGCCTCAGGATCTTTGGGATCGACAGCAAGAACCTTTTTCTGCCAAGTCTTGGCTTCGCCGAACTTCTTGATGCTGAAGTAAATGCCCGCGATCTGCTTCATGCTGTTTACGTCGCTGGGGTCCTTGTCGAGAACCTCCTGAAAGATGCTGATCGCTTGCTGCGCCGTCTTCAGGTTGTCCGGCGTATCGAGTCCGGGGACCACGTTCTGGGCCAAGGCTGTGGCCAGATAGGTCTTGGCCATGGGCAGGGTCGGGTCGAGTTGCGTAGCCTTCTGGAAGTGCCCTATGGCCTCTTCGTAACGGGCGCTCTTGTAGGCTTCCACGCCCTTGTTCAACTGATCACGGGCGGCGAGGCGGTTGCACCCGCTCATGGAAAGCACCATGCCGGCCAAGGCCACTGCCAGCACCGTAGTACGTGCGGGTCCATTCATGTTCGTATCCTTCTCCTTCAGGCTGCGCCTTTTGAAACGCGCCCGGAATCCCTTGCTGCTCGCTACGGGCGGGAGAGTCGCAACCAGAACGAAGAAATTGTACTGCAGTCTCGTCTCTGATCGACCAATCGCCTGCGGAGCTTTTAACCCTGCGGAGCCATTAATCCAAGTTGCCTGCGCCGCCTCTTACTCGCCCGGCCAACGAATCACCTGCTTGAAATTTTATCGCCACGGAGCGAAGACGAATTATACCTGTCCGTGGCGGCACATGAATTCCTCCGACGCTTCCCGCAGTTCGGCAGCCCGGCGGTTCACCCGGAGGAGAGTTTTACTGGCCCGCCTGAATCTTGGGCGTCATTAGTCCAATGTGGTCGACACTCGCCGCTCTGCCGATATCGATAACCTCCGCAATCGAGGAGAAGTTGACATCGTCATCTCCGCGGACGAACATTACGCGCTCGGCGCGATTGGCGTAAATCTCGGTCAGGCGCGGAAGAAGATCAGCCTTGGCCACTTCGGTCTCGTTGATCTTGTACGTGGGTGCCGCGCCGGGGCGATAGAACACCTGCACTACGATCGTACGGTCGGTCGGCGGCGGGGTCTTTGTCGGATCTTTGGGCGGCTGGGGCACCAGCGCATCCAGCCCCTTGGGAGTCACCGGCACAATGACCATGAATATGATCAGCAGCACGAGGAGAATGTCGATCATCGGCGTCATGTTAATGTCCGAGGAGTAACCCCCGCTGCTGCCCATTGAGAATGCCATGGCTTCAAGCTCCTTGGTTGTTCAAATCCTTGGTTCGTTGGAAATCCTTGGCTCGATGGAAATCCATGAATCGTTGAAATCGTTAACTGCGCATCTGTGGCACTACTCGCCGCCGGCGCCGCCCGGACCTTCGCGCTTCTGCGTAAGCAGGCCCACGTCATCCACACCGGCAGTTCGCACGGCGTCAATGGCGTCTTCAACCGCTTTGAACTGCGCGCGCGCATCGGCACGGACGTAGATGGTTTTGCCCGGCTTGTCGGCCAGCTTGTCGCGGACCTGGCCACCCAGCTCGCTGAGCGCGACCTTATTCTGCCCCAGAAACACTCCGCCGTCGCGCGTGATGGCAACGACGATCGCGTCCTCTTTGTCGGCATCCGGCATGTTGGTCGGATTGTCCACCTTGGCCATGTCGACCTGGACTTTGTTCTGCAGCATCGGCGTGATGACCATGAAGATAATCAGCAACACCAGCATCACGTCCACCATGGGGGTGACGTTGATGTTGGAACTTACATTATGACCTTCGTCACGAACTGCGATTCCCATTGTTTGGGCTCCGTCCTACGTTTTTTTCCACGTCGCTTTTGGGGTTTTGTGAAGGAACTGGCTGGCCGTTGCGAGGTTGAAATCGGTGGGCGGAAGAGAACCGATCTCCCAGCCGCCCCCCCAAGATTCCCGCTACTGCCAACAGGCGCTTCGCTTAGCGCTTGTGGCTCTGCTTGATGAAGTAGTCGACCAGTTCGCTCGAGGAGTTATCCATCTCCACGTCGAATGCTTCGACACGCCC
>JBEKVS010000020.1:0-30274 GCA_049513795.1 Occallatibacter sp.
GCTTCGGGTGAGTTCATCCTGGCCATGGATGGAGATCTGCAACACGACCCCAACGATATTCCTGCCTTTTTGGAAAAGCTCGAAGAGGGGTACGACGTCGTTTCCGGCTGGCGCAAGGAGCGTATCGACAACTTTGTCATGCGCAGGATTCCTTCCCGCTGCGCCAACTGGCTGATGGCCAAACTCTCTGGCGTGAACATTCACGACTTCGGCACCACATTCAAGGCCTATCGCCGCGAGGTGATTCAGAACATCCCTCTCTACGGGGAGATGCACCGTTTCATTCCAGCCCTGGCCAGTTGGTACGGCGCGTCCATCTGCGAGATTCCCATCCGCAACGTGAACCGCGAAAGGGGTAAGAGCCACTACGGAATCGGCCGTACCTTCCGCGTCTTTTTCGATTTGCTCACCATTCGCTTTCTGCTTCGCTACATGAGCCGACCGCTGCACTTCTTCGGCGGATTCGGTGCGCTGGGCATTCTTGCCGGCAGCATCATCTCCATGGTCCTGCTGGGGCTGAAGCTGCTCAACCCGCATCAGAGCCTGATGGATCAGCACGGGCCGCTCTTTGTAGTGGGTGCGGTGATGATCCTGGCCGGAATTCAGTTGCTGGCCATCGGCCTGCTGGGCGAGTTGCAGGTGCGCCATTATCACACCATGCAAAACCGGGCGCCCTACACGGTTGACCGCCTGGTGCGCCTGATCTCCCCGGAAGAGCAGAGTCTGCTGTCCGATCGAGACTGACGCCCAAAACTCATCCGGATGACCTCACTAAGGCGAATGCCCTTGCGGGGTTTGCCTTGTTTGGAGCAGTCGAATTCCGGGCATGAGTTCTGGCTCCTGGCGAAAAGCTTGCAGAAGCGCGGCCTTAGAGTGCATTCTGTCCCTGACATGAAAGCCATCCAAATTCACCAGACCGGCGGCCCGGAGGTTTTGCAGTTGGCCGAGTTGCCCATTCCCGAGCCGGGACCGGGCCAGGTGTTGATCCGTGTCGAGGCGACAGGGGTCAACTTTATTGAGATCTATTTCCGCAAAGGAACCTACAAAGCTTCAATGCCACTGGTGCCGGGCAGCGAGGCTGCGGGCACAGTGGAGGAATTGGGACCCGGCGTCACCGGGTTCAAAGCCGGCGATGCGGTAGCCTCGGTGGCCGTGCTGGGCAGCTATGCCGAGTACGCTTTGGTCGCTGCTGCGAGCCTGGTTAAAGTTCCCGCTGGACTCACAATGGAGCAAGCCGCAGCCGGGCTGCTGCAAGGGATGACGGCTCATTATCTGGCCTATTCAACGTTTCCGCTCAAGGCTGGCGACACGGCTCTTGTCCATGCTGCTGCGGGCGGCGTGGGGCTGTTGTTGACGCAGATTGCGTCACGCATCGGGGCGCGTGTGATCGCGACCGTTTCCACGGATGAGAAGGCCGCATTGGCGCGCGAAGCAGGGGCAGCCGACGTGATTCTTTACACCGAAACGGAGTTCGAGCCGGAGGTGAAACGGCTAACTGGCGGCAAGGGTGTAGACGTGGTGTACGACTCGGTGGGCAAGACGACCTTTGACGGCAGCCTCAATTGTCTGCGGCCACGCGGGTTGCTGGCGCTGTTTGGCGCGTCGAGCGGGCCGGTGCCTCCTTTCGATCTGATCCAACTGAGCGGAAAGGGGTCGCTGTTTGTGACGCGACCGACTCTGTGGCATTACATCGGTTCGCGCGCAGATCTGGAGTGGCGTGCCGGCGAGGTGCTTGGCTCGGTGGCCAGTGGCCAGTTGAAACTGCGTACTGAGCATCTCTATCCATTGGCCGATGCGGCGCAGGCGCAAAAGGATATGGAAGCGCGCAAAACCACGGGCAAGATATTGCTTGAGCCGTGATGAGGTCAGTCATCCTGAGCAAAGCCGAGGGATCCGCGGCCGGAGTCACGCCGACTTGTATAGATTCGCTCAATCCGAACCCGGCCGATGAACGCACTCGACATGCCGCAAACGATTTCGCTTCGAGAAGACGACCGGCTGTTCGTATTGACCGGCGCGGGTATCAGCGCTGAAAGCGGCTTGCCTACTTTCCGTGCGTCCGACGGTTTATGGGCCGGCCATCGCATCGAAGATGTCTGCACGCCAGAGGCCTGGGAATCGAATCCCGGCCTGGTTTGGGAGTTCTATTCCGCCCGCCGTGAGCAGAGTGCCAAGGCGAAGCCAAACCCGGCACACATCGCCCTGGCAAAACTGGAGCAGCGCCTGGGGGAGCGATTCTTCCTTTGCACGCAGAATGTGGACGACCTGCACGAGCGAGCCGGTTCCGAACGCCTGATTCACATGCATGGCGAGTTGGCCAAGTCCCGTTGCGAGGATGAGTGTGGCGAGGCGCCGGTGGTCGATCGAAATGTCTACAAATGCTTGAACGATGTGGGCCACTGTCCCTGCGGTGCGAGGCTGCGCCCGCACATTGTTTTCTTCGGCGAGATTCCGTTGGAAATGGACCGCATCCAGGCGAAGATCAGGCAGGCAAGCGTCATGTTGGTCGTGGGAACTTCGGGATCAGTCTACCCCGCGGCCAACTTCGTGCACTGGGCCCGGCAACATGGCGCCCGGACCGTCTACGTGGGACCGGAAAGGCCGCTCAACGCCAGCGCATTCACCCATGTTGTGGAAGGAAAGGCCGGCGAAGAGTTACCCGGGCTTTTTGCTTAGAGCCTGTTTCCTTTGAACTGCTCCTGCGCGACCCGACGGGAAGGCTGTCGGCCCCGGATTACCGGCGAGCAGATTCAAATTCCTATCTCAATTCGGTTTTCACCGCGCTTGGTGCGTGGCAGGTGGATCTCATGGTTCTCCGCGGCTCGGTCGAGGCGAGCGCGCTTGGGAACTTCAACCAGATCCTGATCGTGAGCGGTGCGGTGAACTTCAGCCAACGCGGGGCGAAGCTTCAGCGTTTCATTCTTCAAGGGGTTTCCTCCCGTTATGGTGTTTGGATGTTTGCAGCACTGCTGGTCGACAGGTTTTGCGATTGTCTTCCGGGCCGCCCGGACGCGCAGGCGCCTGCAGGTGCGCCGCGGTGATTCTTGCGTAGGCTTCTCTGGGATTCTGCAGCCGTGGATTTCTATCTTAGTCGATCCCACAAAATAATCTGCAATTCATCTTGGACGAATTGGCGGCCGCATTTTTCGCATCTCGGCTTGCATTCTAACCGACGTCAAGAGCCAAATATCAGGTTCCCGCGCTCATCTCAACAACTGCCTTGGAAAGATTCCTGGGCCGGTCAACGTTCACACCATGCGCTAGAGCCATGAAGTACGAGAATAGCTGCAGCGGAATGACTTCGGCGATCGGCAGCAAATACTCCGGAAGCTCGTCAATTCCGACGCAATCGGTCGCGAGGCTCCGCACTTGATCGTCTCCGGAGTTTGCAATGGCGATCACACGCGCACCCTGCGTCTGCATGTCGCGCAGCAGCTGCAGTGTCTTTTCATAGCGGAACACGGATGCATCGAGCGTCCGATCCACGGTGGCCAGGACGACCAGCGGCACAGCGTCACTCACCAGCGCATTGGGTCCATGCTTCAACTCGCCTGTTGGATAACCCTCGGCATGCACATACGACGCCTCTTTCAACTTCAGCGCACCTTCCCGGGCGATGGAGTAATGGATTCCCCGTCCCAGGAAGAGGAATGTGTTGGCTGATCTATATTTCTCGGCGAGACCGGACATTTCACTACGCCAACCATCCAACTGGTTTTCAATCTGCGCGGGCAGCTCCTCAAGCTCGCCAATGTAAACAGCCAGTTGTTCGCGACTGATGCGCTCCAGGCGCGCCCCCTCGTAAAGCGCCAGGAGATAAAGCACGGCAAGCTGGCAGGTAAAGCTCTTCGTGGCGGGGATAGCCTTCTCAAAGCCCGCAGCAAGAGGCATGGAGACGTCGGCCTCGCAGGCCATGGTAGATGCAGCGGCGTTGGTGATGGCCAAAGTCTTCTGCCCGCGCAGGCGCGCCTCACGCAAGGCGGCAAGCGTGTCGGAGGTTTCTCCCGACTGCGAAAGCACCAGCACGCTGGGATGCCGGATCTCAGTCGCGCCGTTGGGCCCGCGGCAACTGTATTCGCTGGCATACTCGACGTCGACCGCCAGGCCGCAGAGGTCTTCGAGCAGAATCTCGGCAGCGAGGCCGCTATGCCGGCTCGAGCCTGACGCGGCGATCAGAATTTCGCCTTCTGGAATGGCCCAGGTTGCAAGCAGAGCCGCCACGTCGGCCTTGAGAGAATGGTTATCAAGATAGAGCCCGAGGGTTCGACGAAGAGCCTGTGGTTGCTCGTAGATTTCACGCAGCATTTCGTGTTCGAATGGATTCATGATTCCTATGCCGGCGGTTCAATGGAAGATCATTCCGCTTCAACCTCTATGATACAGGGCCATTATCATCGTTCCTCAATTCCAGAGACGGATAACGCATGGTACCTTCGAGCCTCGCAGACATCGTCCGGCTTTCTTGTGAGCGGCGTTGCTGTGTAGGATGAATGGAACGCAGGGAGTCTAAAGCTAGGATTCTCCATGCGGGTCTTTGAATGCCTTCAGTTGACTCACGAGAGGACGCCGGGAATGGCTGAAACTGTCGTACTAAACAAAGTGACACGGCGTGGCTTTATGAGGGCCGGGGCGGCTTTTGCTTGGGCGCATTCAACCTGCGCGGCGAAAGGCGCTGGACTTGCGCCGGCGATAAGTCGCAACCTCGCCTACGTTGGGACTTACACCGGGGGCGCGGCGGGTGGTAATGGCGAAGGCATCTACTCGTTTGCGGTGAATGCAGTGAATGGGGAGTTAACTCAAAGAAAGCTCGTCGCTAAGTGTGCCAGCCCTTCGTGGATTGCCATTCATCCCTCGAAGCGATATCTCTATGCTGCGAATGAAGTGAGCGATTACCGTGGAAACAGCGGCTCAGTAAGCGCATTTGAAATCGATCGGGTCACCGGCGATCTAACTCCATTGAATGTGGTGAGATCAGAAGGAGCGGGTCCTTGCTATCTCAGCATCGATTTGTCCGGAGCTTATGCCTTTGTGGCAAACTATCAAGGTGGCACCACCGCCGTACTGCCCGTCTTGGAGGGTGGGCGTCTCGGGGACGCGGTAGACATTCATCGTGATAGCGACAATCTGGGCGCGTCAGTTGCGGCCGATGCACCGACTGGGAGTTATGCGATCAGTGGCCATGACGCCCCGCACGCACACATGATTGCTCCAGATCGGCAAGGCAGGTTTGTTCTGGCGACGGATCTCGGTCAGGATCGGATTTACACATATCGATTCGATCGCCGCACGGGAAAATTGAACTCGCCCGACGGTGCGCCTTTCACAGGGTTGCCATCCGGGAACGGGCCCCGTCATTTTGCGTTTCACCCCAACGGCCATTGGCTCTACGCAATTCAAGAGGAAGCGTCGAACCTGGTTTTTTTTCACTACAATCAAGAGCGCGGCTCTCTCGCGGCGCAGCAGACGGTTTCAACGTTGCCCGCGGGGTTTGCGGGCACCAGCTTTGCCTCAGAAATTCTTATATCGCCGGACGGACGATTTCTCTATGCCGCAAACCGGTTGCACGATTCGATTGCCACTTTTTCGATTGCCGCTGAGGGTCGACTAGCACGCATCGGCGAAGTATCGACAATGGGCGATTACCCGGTGCAATGCAGAATCGATCCAAGCGGCTATTTTCTCTACGCATGCAATCGGCACAGTGACAGCATAACCTGTTTCAAAGTTGATCGTGAGACCGGGCTCCTCGCGTTCACGGGCAATTACACCGCAGTTGGAAGCCCAGGCAGCGTTATATTTTTCGACTAGTTACCGGTTGAGGGATCTTACTGCAGCAAGGTATTGCGCCTATCTCAGGCAAATCTTCTCATTTCGTATCACTTGGGAAGCGCACTGAGCTTGTCGAGAGTCTTCTTCAGATCATCAAGCTTCTGGCCCGCGTCGGCGAGTTTGCCTTCCGAGGTGAGGCGCTGGTAGTCGGCGAAGTCCTTCCCGGCTTGTGCGATAAGCCCCTTCAAATCCGCTGCAGGCTGCGGCTGAGCTGTCTTTCCAGGCTCCTGCGCGGCGTGCGGCGTCTCAGTGGCGCTCAGCGATGAAGACTCGGTGCCAAACAGAGAACCAAGTGCGGCCTCAAAGGTCGGAGCGTAAGCCAGGCGGTCTTGTAGCGCGAGCACTACCAATCGCAATTCGGGCATCGGGCTGCGATCGGCCTGTAGATAAATAGGCTCCGCGTAGAGCAGGGCGCGTCCGCACGGAATAACGAGCAGGCTGCCGCGGCGCACGTGCGAGCCCTGCTGATTCCACAAAGTCAATTGTCCCGAGAGTTGCGCGTTTTGATCGATGCGCGCTTCAATCTGCTGCGGGCCATCAACCAGCCTGGTCTTGGGGAAGTCATAAACCACCGACGTGCCATAGTGCTCGCCATCGCTGCGTCCGGCAATCCAGCCAATCAGGTTGTTGCGATTGGCGGGCGTGAACGGCAGAATCTCGACAAACTCCAGGCCAGCTTCGCCAGGTAATTTCATGAGCACGAAATTCGGCTGCATGGGCTGCGTGGTCTGCTCGCCGCCTGCAGCCATCCCGGTTTCGGTAGCGACTGTCCAAAGATCCTCGCGGTTGTAAAAGACCTCGGGATTGGTCATATGATACAGGCCGTAAACTTCAGCCTGCAGGCTGAGCAATAACTCGGGATAGCGGACATGCTTACGAAGGGAAGGTGGCATGGCTGAGGCATCTTTGAAAAGGCTGGGAAAGATGCCGCGATAGGCGGCAATAATGGGATCGTCCTTATCAAAGACATAAAAGGTCGTGGTGCCGTCGTAGGCGTCGATGACTACCTTGACGCAGTTGCGCATGTAATTGAGCGGAGTGCTATCGAGAGTGCGATGGGCTGAGTAGGGATAGTTATCCGAGGAGGTGAATGCATCCATGACCCACGAGAGCCGGCCATCGTCGCCGACCACGATGTATGGGTCCTGATCGTAAGTAAGGAACGGGGCCAGGGCAGCCACACGATCGCGGACGTTGCGGCGCATCAGCAGGCGGCTCTGCGCATTGACATCGTCGCTGAACGGCAGCTTGGTAAGATCGCCGCGATCGAAGGCAATGAATAGCCGGCGCATGAACCCGCCTAACTCGATGCCGCCGTCCCCTTGATACGATGTCAGATTGTTGCTTTGCCCTTCGGGATAATTGAACTCCTGCTGGCGCGTCTTCACGTAGACATCGGTGTTGGTCATTTCGCCAAAATAGATCTCAGGACGAGTTACGCTGAGGCCAGGTACCGTGCTCTGTACAGGCATGTTACTCAACATCAGGGTAGGCAGGCCTTCCGAGGTGAATCCGTTCACCGGGTTCATGGTGATGCCATAGCCGTGGGTATAAATAAGTTTGTCGTTGATCCAGTTGCGGCTGCTCTCGGGCAGTTTGTCAACATTGAGTTCGCGTACCGCCAGCATCACTTCGCGCAGGTTTCCATCTATTTGATAGCGATCGATATCGATGTCGGGAAAGTCGTAGTAGGTGCGAATCTCCTGGATCTGGCGAAGGGTCTCTTTGAGCGCTTCCACATCCCAGAGGCGGATGTTCTGAAGTGTCGCCTGGTTGTTGGCCGGGTCGGTGGCGCCGACGGTGATCTCGGCGGGAAACTCGCGCTGCGAGAACGAATCAAGCCCATAAGCCCGGCGAGTCATCTCGATGTTATGCGTAATGTACGGTTGCTCGCGCACCAACTCATTTGGCTTGACGATAAAACTGCTCACATACCAGCCGATCACCCCGGTGGCTACATAACAAATGACGGCGGGGAGGAAGGATACAAGCAGCCAGCGGCCGCCCGGCTTGAGCACCGCGCTGCCCACCGCAACCAGCGCGCCGAGAAGCAATGCCGCGGAGATGCATAACATGCCGGTCAGCGTGACATGGGCGTCAGTATAGGTAACTCCGTCGAATACTGTGTGATGCTCGAACAATAACTGGAACCGGCCAATATATTAGCGGATGGATAAGACGACCAGCAGAAAAGCCGCCGAGAAAGTAACTCCGCGCCAGGGCAACGAGATGTCCCCGCGGAAGCGCGTGCTGACGGCGCGCGATCCTCCGGTGACGAGCACGAACAGAACAGCGAGAATGCAGGTAAGGACGGCCAGCGTGAGCAGCCAGCCGGCGATCAACTGGAGGGCCGGGAGTGTGAAGAAGTAGAAGTTGAGCGGCCGGCCAAAGATTGGGTCCGGCAAACTTCCCTGCGATCCCGGTGCCGCTGCCGGCGCATACCAATAGAGGGCCAGAGTCGACCACTGCGCCTGCATGGCCGCAGCGGTCGCCAAAGCAATGAGGAACGAAACAATGATTGCCGCAACGCGAAGAACTGACGCCACAGGAAGCTTGATTGGGTTGCCAGCGATAAAGACTGTGTGATCCTCAGGCAGATCCGCTGCGTGTGCGCGCTTGAAAGCAGCGAAGGCCGCAAAGAGATAGAGGAAGGTGACCGCGCCGAATGCGGCAAAAATGCCCCATTCTATGCCTCGCGCCTTCAAGAAAACTTCGCGGTAGCCGAGGGAGCGAAACCAGAGCAGATCGACCCAGTAGGAGAGCGCGGTCCGGCTTCCGAGAACCACGATGGCGAGGGCGGCGAGAACGAAGAGCAATCCGCGCCGGCGCGGACGGGAGTGCTTTGCTGGAAGCGGCCAATCGATGGAGTCGGACAATTGCTTGCACCTGCCTTACTGAACTTGCTTTACTGAACTTGCGGTGCACGTTCGCACCACATCCACTCTAGTCCTTTTGGTCGCCTTTTGCAGGTTGAAGGAATCGCCGGTCGCACGACGGAATGAGGGCTTCAAACGCAGAGGCATCACCTTGACATGGCGGGGACGGCCATTGATTTGGCTGTGAAATCCGCAGTCACATTGAAGCATTCGGACAATTTTGATACTATGGACCTACACATGTTGCGTGCCTCCCAAAGCTCGTCTTGTTGTCGCCTGTCGAACATCTTCGACGGGTGTCCGTTCTAGTCTTCGATCTCCTCAAAAAAATCGATTCAGACGACGAACCCGTTGCTTATTGGCCGGGTCTGTCTCTGCACGTCGTTCCGGCCTTCAGTTTTCCTTCCCTTCACCAAGAAAAGGCGGAACCTTGATGAATGCTCTCGATCGGATTCAGGATGATGTTGCAGTAGGGCTGGACTCGGTACGCGCGCTTCTGGCGCGAGAGATTACCGGACGTGGAGACGTATGCCTGACTTGCAGCTTTCAGGCAGAAGATGTCTTGCTCACCAATTTGGCCATTGAACTCGATCCGGCGATTCCCATCCTCTTCCTCGATACCGGGTACCACTTCCGGGAGACCTATGAGTACCGGGATCGAATTGCGAATGCATGGAAGCTAAATTTGATCAACCTGCGGCCGGCGAAGAGCGTCGCCAGGCAGGAAGCTGAGCATGGGCTGCTTTATCAATCCGCTCCCGACCAATGCTGCCAGTTGCGCAAGGTTGCGCCCCTGTTCAATGCGCTGGCCGGCTTCAGGGTGTGGCTGACAGGCTTGAGGCGTGAACAGGCAAAGAGCCGCGCTTCGCTGGAAGAGTCCATGCCCTTCCCATTGCCTGGCGGGAAGCAAGTTTTGAAGCTTGCACCTTTGGCCCGATGGACGACGCGCGATGTTTGGTACGCCTGCGAGCGGCTATCGATTCCCCTTTTGCCACTGTACGCGCAAGGCTTTTCTTCCATCGGGTGCGAGCCATGCACATCCCTTCCGCTCGACGCCCAGGATCCCCGTTCGGGTCGATGGTCTGGCCGGAAAGTGGAATGCGGCATCCATATTGCTGCGGCTCCTTCGAGGTAAAATGGCTCAGGGTAAGGAGCGACTGGGATGCAGTATCTAATAGGGTTCACCATAGCCCTGTTTATTGCGCTCACGGGGGTTGGCGCCGGCACCATCACGGTGCCGGTGCTGGTGCTTTTCCTGGGAGTTCCCGCGCCTGTGGCGGTCGGTATTGGCCTGATGTTCGCTACCGCCGTCAAGCTGATCCTGGTGCCGACGCAGATCCTTCGCCGCAACGTTTCCTGGCGGACGCTGGGATTCATGCTTGCCGGCGGGGTTCCGGGTGTGCTCGTCGGCTCTTTGTTCCTCAAGCATCTGATCACGGTAGGCTCGCAGAATCTGATGAATGCGCTGCTCGGTTCCATCCTGGTGACGATGGCGGCCTGGCAGCTTTCCAACGCCTTTCGGACGGTCAAGGCCAACCCTGACGGGAAGGATCGCGGGCTACTTCTAGCGGGTCTTATGCTTCCGGTAGGCGCCGAGGTTGGGTTCTCATCTGCTGGCGCGGGGGCTCTTGGCAGCGCCGCTTTGCTCAGCTTTACCCAACTACTTCCGGCTCAAGTTGTAGGCACCGATATCGCATTCGGGTTCGTCGTTTCACTGATTGGCAGCGGGGCTCACTGGTTTACGCACGCGTCCGATACCGGACTGCTGCTGCGCTTGATTGCCGGCGGCGTGGTGGGCGCCGTGAGTGGAACGATGCTTAGCACTTACATTCCCAAGCGCCCCTTGCGCGTTGCGTTGTGGATCTGGCTGTTGATCCTGGGCGGCCAGTTCCTCTTCAACAGCTACCAGGTCTGGGCCCGCCCGCAACACCAGCCTGCCGGCCAGTCGCGCGCCGGTAACTAATGTAACGGATCAGCCACAAGACTCCACCAGCTGCAGAAATCCGGGACACCATTTGATTGAGCCCTCTCAAAAGTGAAAGCGGTAACGCAGTTCTGCCGAGAACAGCCTCGGATCGTTGTAGTGAAATCCGCCAATCGTAATCGAGTTGTCGAGCAGAACGCGATGGTTGGTCACGTTAACTACATTGACGGCGAGCTTCCAGCGCTCGCCAATCGCGTGACCCGCTGAGGCGTCGAATGTGGTGTGGACAGGCAGATAGCTGCCGTTGTATGGCCCTTCATTGGCTCCAGCCAGGCCGTTCGAAAAACCCGAACCGTAGTAGACGTTGCTCGAAAACCAGGCGTGCAACGGCAGGTTGGCGCTGAAGCCGGCGTTCAGTGTGTTGCGCTGATCGTGGTCGACGGGAAAATAGTTGAAGCCTCCGTTCGTGCATGCCGGGTCGTTAGGGTCGGTGCAGGTGAACCCGCCAATGATGGCTCCGCGCTGCTCCGCAATCTGGTTGGAGTAGGTGAGGTGAAACTGGCCGATGTGCGCCAGTTGCGGCGATCTCAGAGTCATTTCCCAGGCGCGCACCAGCGCTCCGTTAACGGCGATGGGAAAGTACATGTTGGATTCGCCGAGATTGGAATGGTCGAGGAAATTGTTCACGCGATTCTTGACTGTATCCACGTCGAGTGACCACCCCTTGTACGGGATCTGAATGCCGAATTGGTGCTCTTCATCGCGCTCCGACGGGATGGGCGTGAACGTATTCTCGCCCGAAGGCAGACTGGAGGCGTAGTTGAGCACGGAAGTGGACACGGTCAACAGAGGAGCGGGCTGGAAGAAGTGGCCGTAGAAGCCGCGCAACACCCAATGCAGGCGCGGAATCTCTAAAGTCGCGCCGATGCGCGGATAGGTTGCCGATTCGGAGAGTCCCGCGTGAAAGCTGGACAAACGCATGCCGCCGAGCAGCGCGATGTATTGGCCCAGGCGCAGATGATCGGAGAAGTAGCCTTCGAAGAGCGCGGCGCCGGCACTGGCTCCGGTATTGGGCTGAGAAGTAGCGCTGCCGTCGTTGACCAGAACACCGAACAGGTCGCTCTCCGCCTGATAAAACGTGTACAAGCCTCCGGAGAAGTTGTTGGGACCCGCGTCCGCATGAAAATCCGCCTGGCCTCCCACATAGTTCGAGCGTTGATGCCAGGTGGTTGCCACAGGATTGTCAGTCGCGGGCGAATCATAATCTGCCTGGTTGAGGTGATAGAACGGCGCGAACGAAAACAGCGCCTTGGGCGAGAGAGTGTGAACCCAGTCCGCAATCACGAAGCTATCGCGTTCAGTCTGGCCGTCGCGTAATCCGAAGGACTCGTAATACTGGCTGGCTTGCTCCCAATCGTTGGGGTTGGGGTCGTAGGGCACCTGAAAATAATCCTGCCGGTATTGCGCGTTCAACCGCAGCTGATCTTTGGAAGTCTGATTGCGGATGAGAGAGACAAAGGCGCTTTGCGAGTTGGTGGCGTCGTGAAGGATCTGGGCGACCGGCGTGGCCAATCCATAGTTGGATCGCGAACCGGCGACGCTCGTATACCATGCAGTCTCGGCTGAATGATCGCCGAGAGAAAGCTGCGATTCGGCAGTGTATAAGTTTCCGGCTGATAAAAGGAGCTCGCCGTCGCGGTCGCGTTCAAATCCATTGCGCGGCAGCACATTGAAGACGCCATAGGTGCGGTCTCCCACGTCGGACGAGTAGGAACCGCGCTGCGTTTCAAGCGAGTCAATGTCTTTTGGATCGATCTGCGGGCCGACGTTGGATGCGATTTTGGTATTGGGGATGGCGATGCCGTCGATCAGCCAGCTGGTCTGATGTCCGCCGCGCATGTGCAGCATGTCATGGGTCATGTAGGCGCCGGGCACGTAGTCGGTAATCATTTCCATACCGATGGTGCGGTCTGCCCCGGGAGTGCGATCGATGTCTTCCCGGGTAATGAGAGTTGTAGGAGTCACTGAATCGGACGCAGAGAGCGAGGGCTGGGAACCCTGAACCACGACGGTTTGCGTAGCAGGCGCGATGGAGAGCAGGACGTGGAGGATCGGATTGGTTCCCGATGCAATGGTCAGCGGCTCGTCTGTAGTGGCGAAGCCGGTGGCAGAGATATTTAGCTCGTAGACGCCGATGGGAGCTTTTTGCAGATCGAACTCGCCCTCTGAATTTGTTTTTGCGCTGAGAGTGAATGAAGAGTCGGCGGCCTTGAGTGTAACTTCGGCGCCGGCGATGGGACGGTGTTGGGGATCGTGGACAACTCCGTGCACCGTGGCGAAGACGGTGGCCATCGCCGGAACAGAGAGCGGCAGAATGAGCAATGTTATCAATAGAGAATTGCGACGCATAGGAAACGAACCTCCGCGCAGGTTACGGCTCGCATGCTGAGGAACACACGAGCATGAGCTCCTGCCCCTCGAAAACCGGGCACTTGGAAGGCTGAAGATTTTGAGGAGTTTGCTAGGCGAGGAGACTGGCGGGCGGCGCACGGCCGGAGCGGGTGCGGACCTGGCTGAGGCGGGCAGCAGCGCGCGTGGCGCTGCCCGAATGAGGCAGCGCCAGCAGAAACGGCATTCCCGGTTCGCAACTGGCCAGGGCATGGCTCGGCGGAGGAGTTGTGGACGAGCCGTCAGGAAACGATGGGCAGTGCGAGGGCGCCGCAAAGACTGGCGCGGAACCTAACAATGCCATGGCCCGCATCGACATGGCGCAATGATGCGCGCCGCTGCGGCGGCAGCAGCTGGGTAGCAGCGACTCTTCGCTGGCGCCAAGCGTGGCCGCGAGGGGGCCAAGGCCGAAGAACACCACCAGCAAGATGGATAGCGCGCGCCTCATCTGCAACTCATAGTACATGAGACGCCGGATTTGCGGAATCGGCGCGTTCGCCGGCTCCTTGCTGTCAGGTATCATCGGTCTATCGATTCACGCATTTCGTTGGATCAATGGGAGTGTCGGTGTCAGAAGTGAATCTTTCCATATCGCCGCCACAGCATTCACTGCAGGCCGCGAAGGACGCTCGCTTGCAGCGTCCATTGCGCATTGCGATCTTTGGCTTTGGAACTGTGGGCAGTTCCGTGGCGCGCATCCTTGTCGAGTCGCAGCCACAGGGCTTGCTGCTCACGCACGTTTTCAACCGCGGCGTGAAGCGCAAGCGCGTCGACTGGGTTCCGTCGAACGTCGCGTGGAGCGAGGATGCGGACGCAGTGCTTGCTGCGGATGTGGATGTGATCGTCGAGTTGGCCGGAGGGCTTGATCCAGCCGGCGGCTGGGTGCGCAAGGCGCTGGACGCGGGCAGGAGCGTAGTGACGGCCAACAAGAAGCTGATCGCCTTTCAAGGCGTGGAGCTTGAACGGCTGGCTGCTTCTCGCGGCGGTCATCTGAAGTATGGGGCGGCGGTTGCGGGTGGAATACCGGTGATTCCTGGCCTCGAACAAGGGCTGGCCGGCGACCGCATCGATCGCATCGAAGGCATTCTCAACGGTACCTGCAATTTCATCCTCAGCAAGATGGAAGATGGCGCGGAATATGCGGCGGTTCTGAAAGAAGCGCAGGGCGCCGGCTATGCGGAAGCCGATCCGACCGAAGATGTGGGCGGTTTTGATGCGCGCGCCAAGCTTTCCATCCTGATGCGGCTGGCGCTGCGCGTGGAAGTCGACCCGGAAGAGATTGTTCCCAAGCCGATCACCGAAGTTACGGCGGTCGACTTCAGTTATGCCCGCGACCTGGGCTGCACCATTCGCCAGATAGCGCGCGGGGAGCGATCCATCGGCAACGTCGCGGCCACGGTGGGACCGATGCTGGTGGCCGTGCGTTCCCCGCTTGCCTGGTCGCGGGGCACAGAGAACATGGTCATCCTCACCGGGCAGTATGGCGGTGATGTGGTCTTCTCTGGTCACGGTGCTGGAGGGCATCCCACGGCGGTCGCGGTGGTCAGCGATCTTCTCGCCCTGGCGCATGGTTCCAGGCGCGTAGAGATTCCATCCTCGCCCGCGCTGGTAAGCGCCGAGTTCGAAGTTCCTCACTACATCCGCTTCCTGGTCAAAGACCGCCCGGGGATTGTGGCTGCGATCACCAAGGCCCTGGCGGAAGAGAAGATCAACATTCGCGCCATTCTGCAGAAACCCGGCTATCCGTGCGATGCGTTGCCCTTTGTGGTGACCGTGGAGCCGTGCCGGAATTCGGCGCTCAAGCGGGCTCTTGAAGCCATGCGCACAATGGACTGCATGATTCAGGAACCTCTTGACCTGCAGATGCTGGAATAGAAGAATCAATTCCTCGGCAGAAATCAATTAGGTACATTGGACGAAAGGGTCAGCCATGATCGATTCGATTTATCGATGTGAGATTTGCGGGGAAGAGAGCGACCACCCCATGAAGTGGATTGTCATTCAATGCAACAGCGCTCAATTGACCATTTTTAAATGGACAAAGGAAGCCGCCGACCAGCCTCACGCCCGCCACTATTGCGGCGAAGCCCATGCGCAGATCTACGTCAGCCGCTGGCTGGAATCATTCTGCAGTTGATGGTTTTGCTAGCTTTTGGCCGGCCCCGTCGATTCGCGCACAACTAACTCGGGAGCCATCACAATTTCTGAGCTTTGCTCCTTGTCGCGGTTGGCGATGCGGTCGAGCAGCACCTGCGCGCCGCGCTTGCCCATCTCGGTGAGGGGCTGACGGACCGTAGTCAACGAGGGAGTGGAGTAGGCCGCGGATTGAATATCGTCGAAACCCACCACCGAGACGTCGTTGGGCACTGACAGGCCGGCGTCCTTCAGGGCGCGGATGGCGCCTATGGCGGCAATGTCGTTGAAGCAGAAGATGGCCGTAAAGTCGTGCGATTTCTCGAGCAGACCCTGCATGGGTTTGTAGCCGATCTCGGGCGCCATGGGATGGTAATTATCCTTCATGGACCAGCCTGCGGAGTCGATGCGAATGGCAAGAGCGGGATCGATCTTGAGATTCATTTCGCCGGCCACCTGCTGAATGCTCTCCCAGCGGTACTCCGAGTCGGGGATGGCGCGCGGGCCGCGCATGAAAGCGATGCGGCGATGCCCGAGCGCGTAGAGGTGCGCGAGGGCCTGCTCCACGGCAAGATGGTGATCGAGAACGATGTTGGTCACGTTTTCAGCCGCGCTGTGGGCGGAAATCGCTACTACCGGAACAGGAACATCTATGTGATCGGCGGGCGTGTTGAGCAGCAGAAAACCATCCACGGCACGCTCGACGAGCATGCGCGGATACTTCTCGATCATCTCCCGCTTCCAGTCGTGGCAGGCGGTGAAGTAGAAGTAATGAGCCGCTGTCAGTTCTTCGACCACGCCGCTCATGACGCGGGTAAAGTAGCCCTCGCTTAGATCGGGAGCCAGTACGCCGACACTCATCGACCGGCTTTGGCGAAGCGAACGGGCAAAGTAATTGGGGCGATAGTTGAGGCGCTCGGCGGCTTCCGTAACCCGGTTGCGCGTCTCCTGAGGGATGGACTTGGCCGAGGGCGAGTTATTCAGCACCAGAGAGACCGTGGTCTGCGATAGCTCCAGGTGCTCGGCCAGCATGCGCAGGTTTACGTGCCCTGGAGGAACCGGAATCTTGCCCTTTGCCATGTTGGAGTTGTAACACGTTATCTGTTGGACTGTGAACAGCGTTTCCCCATTTAATTAATCGATTTTTCAGTTTATTCGGCACATTATGATCACTTAGATGGCATTGAGGGGAAAAGATGCTCAGGGAGCCAGAGCACACAATTGGGACGCGGAGCGAAGTTTTCGGCATTCGATCCTGAGGTCGCCGGCATTCTGCTCCTCGATAACCGGCCGGGTAGGCGGCGATGCGGTGAGCCTGCCGCTCGGTTTTCGACAGTACTTAGGTCACCCGTTCTTCCTTTTCAAGAGCCACGGCCGCGCTTGATAGTTACTAAGGTACTGCGATCTCGTTCGCGCCCGGATGCAGAGCCTGGGTTTTTCCGGCGAATACAAACGTTCCGGTCAGGGTACCAGGCAATGTGACCGTTCCGCTCAGACCCGCGGCCTGGCGATGGTACTCGACTTTGATCTCGCCTTGAGGATGCGGATAGCTGGCGGTGAGTGAAGGCAGCGAGCCAAGGTGGGGCGCAATGCGGACAGTGGCGAAGCCGGGGCTGGCTGGCTCGATGCCCGCAACCAGCGTGAGGAAGTCGTAGATGGGATGCGCGCTCCACGCATGGCTGTCTGAACGCGTGTCACCGGGAATCTCCGGCCAGGTGCTGAAGTGAAGGGGCAGGAGCTTCCGCCATGGACCGATCGAATCCAGATACAAATCGGCCAAACCGGCGTGATCCAGTGCGCGGGCCAGATAGAAGCGGAAATAATAGGAGGCGCTCAGAACGCCATCGGGCGTGGTGCCGGGATAGATGGACACCATCTTGCGCAGAACGTCCTGTTGATGGTCTTTCGGAATCACGTCGTAAAGGGAACCGAGAATATTGGCCTGCTGGCTGAAGCCTTTCAAATCAGGCGTATCGGCGAGCAAGCCGCGCGAGGTGGACCAGCATTTGTCATAGATGCCTTCGCGCACGTGGGCGGCCCGCGAGTGGTAGCGGGTGGCCAGGGTTGTGTCGCCAAAGGCATTTTCCAGATCGGCGGCATCGGTGAGTGCGCCCAGATACTCGAGCGTAGTGACACACGATTCGCCGTGCGCGTTGTAAGTGGGAATTTCGCCCGTGGGCACCCAGTCGATGAAACTCCACCAGGGGGTTTCATGCAGCAGGCCATCGGGCTGTTCGTATTGGGCAAACCAGTCGAGCACGGTGCGCGTGCCTGGGACCAGTTCGCGCAGCGGCGCGGGGTCCGGCCGGTACATCCAGTAGTCGTGCAGCATGTTCACGTAGAGCAGCGAGAAGGTGGGAATCGACTGCGGCAGATTGCTTGGATAGCGGCTGCGGGTTATCCCCTCAGGAATGCGGGAGTTGTCAAAGGCGCGCAGAGCCTGCAGCCCGAGCCGGTCGTCGTTGGCAACCGAATAGGAGATGAGCGCCTGAATGCGTGTATCGCCAATGTACTGAAGCTGCTCGTAGTAGGGCGTGTCCATGTAGGTTTCGTGGGCATCCAGCCTTGCGGTGCGCCAACTGACCTCCCAGATCTTGGCCAGGTCGGGGTCGTCGCCTTTGAAGGCCGCTAGTTCTTTAAAGGGATACGCGGTGAAATGGGCAGTAAGTGACTCCAATTGCAGAGGTTCGTCGCCGTTCTGGATGTCGAGATCGAGGTAGCGCCAGGTGCGCCACCAGAGCGGTTCAAAGGCGCGATGCTGGCCGCCGTCGGGGAGAAAGCTGTCGGTGAGGCCGAGCGCGACGCGGTCGTCTACTGCGTTGCGATCGCCCTTGTGCTTTTCCTTGTCGTAGAGGGCTTCGGAGTAGGTGAGGGTAATGTGAGCGCCCTTGCCGCCGGAGACGGTGAGCAGCGGGTAGGCGGTGGTGAGGGTCTTGCGGTCGAGCATCACATGCACGTGCGCGCCGGCCGGGACCGTGGCAGCCGCGGCAGGGAACTCGCGCAAGGCTGGCAGGCCTGTCTGCACGGGGCCAGTTCGTACGTTTTCGCCCGCTGAAGTCGGCCCGTATTCCATGGCCGGAAGCTCATCGGGAACCAGCCCCCAGGGATTGTCGCCCGTGGTATCGGCGGAGTGCGCCTTGTTCACGCCCGCAAAGATGGCATCGCGCATGGGCGTGGCCGCGGCGACCCAAGACGCGCCGGGTGCTGCCGGTGAATTCCATCCCCAGTCGTAATGCGTCGCGTCGATTTCTTCGCCAGGACCAGATGCGAAGTATTCCTGGATGCTGACTGTGCTGCGATCCAGGGGCCGCTGGCCGGGTTCGATCTCGACCTGCCAGCCGTCGGATTTTCTCTCGCCCGGCTTTGCTTCTCCGGTGCTGATCGAGGCTTCACCCGTCGCCTCGCTTTCAAGCAGAAAAGCTGTCCGGTCGGAGATTTGAGCCACGGGGGCATAAATGCCGAAGTTCCAAACCGTCGCTGTAATCAGGTTTTCGCCCACCTTCAGAAGCGGCGCCAGATCGAAACGCTCATAGCGCCAGTGCGTCAGGTCGCCGCGCGCCGGGCCATCGCCGACGCGCATCCCATTTACGAAGAGGACGAACCGGTTGTCGGCGCTGACTCGAACCATATAGCTGGCGGGCGCGGACGCCAGCGTGAGAGTGCGGCGAAAGTGGAGAACGATCGGCTCGCGCAAGGGTGCGGTCGGGTGGGTAATCCAAGCGGCATGCCATTCGTGATGGGGCGGGTCCGGTTGAGTCTGAGTCTGAGCTGGGCTGGCCAGAGTAGCTGCGGAAGCGAGGACGGCAAGGGCAAAAATCGTACGCATTGGATGGGAGCCTTCCGTTGAACAGAAACCAGCTTAGAACAATTGAGTGGCGGCCGGTAGCGCCGATGCGACCGGTCGGCGCTTTAGAACGGCAAATCTGAGTTTTGGGCTTGCGGATTCCGCCGGCGCATTGATTTTGCGGTTTGTATGCACTTGATTTAGCAG
The DNA here is from genome assembly GCA_049513795.1 of Occallatibacter sp. Classification (GTDB taxonomy): domain Bacteria; phylum Acidobacteriota; class Terriglobia; order Terriglobales; family Acidobacteriaceae; genus Telmatobacter. Next base: position 19,202 of record JBEKVS010000020.1, read on the forward strand.
GGCTGTAACCTCCTGTTCATACTGGCCCGGTAGCCTGTTTGAGGTGAGCTCCAACGTGCCCGACATTCGTATCTCTCGACCTGTAGCCCAATCCAGAACGAGCGCAGAGGTAAGGCAGCCCGCTGCAGTGGCGCCTGCGACGGAAACTTCAGCCATTCGCGCCTTTCTTCTTTCGCGGGGTAACTCGGCCATTGCCGACCGCGGCTTTCACGTGCTGATGGTGCTCTGCGCGCTCAGTATCTTCGCCATTGTGGTGCTCATCGCCTCCGAGCTGGTGCGGGGTTCGCACCTGTCGTGGGCCAACAATGGCATCCGGTTTTTTGTTTCCGTCTTCGTCGACCCGGACACCAAACTCCCCATGTATTGGGACCCGGTCAACGGGCATTTCAGCGCGCTTCCGTTTGTCTACGGCACGCTGGTTTCCTCATTCCTGTCGCTCCTGCTTGCAGTTCCGCTGGCCATTGGAACCGCGGTTTTTCTCACCGAGATGTGCCCTGGATGGCTGCGCGGTCCGCTCGCCTTCCTGACTGAGCTTCTGGCCGCCATCCCCAGCGTGATCTACGGCCTGTGGGCCATGTTTATTCTGGTGCCCCTGCTGCGGGAATATGTAAATCCGCTCCTGGTCAAGCTTCTCGGCTGGACGGGGTTCTTCAATGACGACAATCCTACTGGCCTGGGGTTTGTGGCCGCCGGGATCATTCTGGCCATCATGATCCTGCCCATCATTTCTTCGCTCACCCGCGAAGTCATGAACGCCGTGCCTGGCTCGCAGCGTGAGGCGGTGCTGGCGCTGGGGGCGACGCGCTGGGAGATGATCCGCGTGGGCGTGTTGCGCAACGCCCGCATCGGCATCGTGGGAGCTATCATTCTCGGCCTGGGACGAGCGCTCGGTGAGACGATGGCCGTCACCATGGTTATTGGCAACACTCCGCAGATCCAGCGCTCATTGCTGGCCAGCGGCAGCTCGATGGCATCGGTGATTGCCAACGAGTATGCCGAAGCCACCAGCAACCTGCACTTCAGCGCGCTCACAGAGATTGGGCTCGCGCTCTTCATCGTAACCATCATTGTGAACGCATTGGCGCGTCTGCTGGTGTGGGCCGTCACCCGCGGAGCTCCAGCCCGGGTGAACTGAATCTAACGATCCGCCAAAACCTGGCTGTCAGAGAACTGCGTGGGAGAAGAGAAGATGCGAAAGGCAAACAATTTTCGCGACCGGACGAGAAGCCTGATGGATGGCGGGGCCACCGGGTTGGCGATCCTTTCCACGCTGCTGGTAGTGGCGCCGTTGCTGGCTATCTTCGGCTATCTCATCTATAAGGGCGCGAGCTCGCTAAACCTGGCGTTCTTTACGCAGATACCCAAGCCGGAAGGCGAGGTCGGCGGCGGCATGGCGAACGCCATTCTTGGCTCGGGAGTCCTGCTTGGGCTAGCCAGCCTGATCGGCGTTCCCATCGGCATCGGCGGAGGGATCTTCCTGGCCGAATTCGGCCGCGGAACCAGGCTGGCGAATGCGGTTCGTTTTACTGCGGACGTACTGAATGGCGTTCCCTCCATCGTGATGGGCGTGGCCGTCTACGGCCTGGTCGTGACCCCGCAAATGCCCTTTTCTGCGATTGCGGGCGGCGTGGCTTTGGGAATCATGATGATTCCGACCGTCACGCGAACCACCGAGGAGATGCTGCTGATGGTGCCGCACGCGGTGCGCGAAGCCGCACTGGCGCTGGGCGTGCCCAACTGGCGCTCGGTGCTTTCGATTACCGTGAAAACAGCTTCTCCCGGCATTATCACCGGTTGCATGCTGGCTTTTGCACGCATCGCGGGCGAGACGGCCCCACTCATATTTACCGCATTCGGCAATTCCAACTGGAGCGTGGCTCTCAATCGGCCGATATCGGCTCTGCCGCTCGAGATCTACCGCTATGCGATTTCCCCTTACGATGACCAGCACCGGCAAGCCTGGGCGGCGGCGCTGGTATTGGTGGTCTTGATTGTTGCAGCGGTCTCGCTGGTGCGCTTCGTTACCAGCCGGGGCGTGTTGAAGGGAGCAAGTTAGGTGGGAGTTGGCATCGAGGTATCAACCCTGAACGCGTGGTACGGGGCCAATCACACGCTGCAGGACATCAATCTGAATATCCCCGCCAACCATGCGACCGCCCTGATTGGACCCTCGGGCTGCGGCAAAAGCACGTTTGTGCGTTGCCTCAACCGCATGCACGAAACCAACCCCATTGCCCGCGTCACCGGCACGGTGCGCATCGGCGACCTGGACATCTATGAGGACGCCAAGCCGGTCGAGATTCGCCGCCGCGTGGGGATGGTGTTTCAGCGGCCCAACCCATTTCCAACCATGTCGATCTACGACAATGTCGCGGCAGGGCTCAAGCTGAACGGCTATACCAATCGCCACGTGCTCGATGAGATCGTCGAGAAGTCGCTGAAGAACTCAGCGCTGTGGGATGAAGTGAAAGACGACCTCAAGAAGAAATCCGGAGCCAGCCTGTCGGGAGGCCAACAGCAGCGCCTGTGCATTGCGCGCGCGCTGGCGGTCGATCCTGAAGTGCTGCTCATGGACGAGCCGGCTTCCGCACTCGATCCGGTTTCAACGTCGAAGATCGAAGACCTGATCTTCCAGTTAAAATCGCAGTACACCATTGTCATCGTGACGCACAACATGCAGCAGGCCGCACGCGTGGCCGAGAAGACGGGCTTCTTTCTCAACGGCCGCATGGTCGAGTTTGATTCCACCCACAAAATCTTTACCAATCCCAGCGACAAGCGCACAGAGGATTACATCACGGGCAGGTTTGGATGACGCGCATACGGTTTCAACGCAGCCTTGACGATTTGAAAGAGAACCTGCTGGTGATGGCGGGCCTGGCCGAACAGGCCATTCAGCGCTCCATTGAGGCCTATCGCGTCCGCGATCTTTCCATCTGCGACCTGGTCAACCGAAGCGAGATCGCCATCAACCGGTTGGAACGCGACATTGACCAGGCGGCTTTGGATTTACTCGCCATGGAGCAGCCCATGGCCATCGATCTCCGATTCATCCTCAGCGTGATCAAGATCAATGCCGACCTCGAGCGCGTGGGCGACGCAGCCAAGGCCATCAGCGACCGTGTGCGCCACATGGAGCAGATGGCTGTCGTCGATCTGCCCGTGGATATTCCGCGCATGGCTTCGCTGGCCGCCGACATGGTGCGCAAGAGCCTGCAGTCGTTCATTGAGGGCGACGCGAATATGGCGCGCTCGGTGCTCACCATGGACGATGCCGTCGACGCCATGAACCGCTCCGCGTACAAGGCGCTGACCCGGGTGATGGAAGAAGAGAGCCACGTGGCTCCGCAGGCCTTGAATGCGCTGATGATCTGCCGCAACCTGGAGCGCGTTGCCGATCACGCGACCAATATTGCCGAAGACGTGATCTTCTGGGTTGAAGGCGCCGACGTGCGCCACCACAAGAGCCTGAAGCTGGCGCCGGACACTGCGGCACTGGGGTGAGCCTGCTGGGCGTTGGCCGGGCGTTGCTTCCCGGATTCAGGTTTCCCCGTCAATCAACTCCTGTCCTTCAGCCGCTATAGTCTTGATGGGTGGCGACGGAGCGAAGGATGGATGCGGGCGAAGCTTTAAGCAGCGTGGACAGTCCCTCAGCGATATACGCTCAGCGGCTCGCCGCGTTGAACCTGCTGCAGGACGCCGAGAAGCGTCGCGAGAATCTGCTCGGCTACGCCAAGCTTGGAACTCTCGCGGTCACGGCGGTTGCCGCGGTGCTGCTTCTTCGCTTTCCGAAAGTCCTTGAGCTTCTGCTTGTACCCGTCAGCGTCTTTCTATTGCTGGCCATTCTGCACGAGAAGGTTATCCGGCGCATGCGTTTCCGCGCCCGAGCCATCGCTTTTTACGAGCTTGGACTGGCAAGGATCGAAGATCGGTGGGCGGGCAGCGGCGAGAGCGGAGAGCGGTTTCTCGATCCTCTTCATCCTTATGCACGCGACCTCGACCTCTTCGGTTCCGGCTCGTTGTTCGAGCTGTTGTGCACGGCGCGAACGCGGGCCGGTGAGGAGACGCTGGCCGCGTGGCTGCTTGCGCCAGCGCCATTGGATGAGGTTCTTCGCCGGCAGGAAGCGGTACGCGATCTGCGCGACCAGGTCCCGGACCCGGTCCTGTTCCGCGAGCGTCTCTTTACGGTTGGTGAGACGGTGCGTCTGGGCTTGCATCCGGAGGCGCTTTCCGCATGGGGCGAAAGCAAGCCGATTTTCGCAGAACAAGCCACGCGCATTGCAACCCGCGCGGTGGCCGTCTTGTGGGTTATCAGCCTTGCCATTTGGGCGGCTTGGGGAATCGGTGAAGTTGCCGGGGCCGTCACTCTTCTCAATCTTGCCTGGGCGCACCGCATCTTTCAACGGCTGGAAGATGCATCCGACAAGCTGGAGAAGGCAGCCGAAGACTTGCAGATACTTGCCGGAGTGCTTGCTCTCGTCGAGCAGGAGAAGTTTCAAACGGCCAAATTGCTGGCGCTCCAGGCCGCTCTGAAGCGCGACGGCATTGCGCCATCGGCTGCGATCCGCGATTTGGCACGTCTTGTGGAGTATTTGAAACAGCGACACAATCGCTTTCTCAAGCCTTTCGATCTGTTTACCTTTTGGAGCGCGCAAATTGTTTTCGCCGCGGAAGGCTGGCAGCGTGAATTTGGGCCATCCATCCGCGGCTGGCTGAGAATTGTGGGCGAGATTGAAGCCCTGACAGCACTGGCAGGCTACTCATATGAGCACCCGGGCGATGTGTTTCCGGAACTCTCCCGTGAAGCCGCGGTCTTCGATGCCGCCGGAATGGCGCACCCACTGCTGCCGGCGAATAAGGCCGTGCGCAACGACTTGAAGCTCGGAGGCGGGCTGCAGTTGATGATCCTCAGCGGCCCGAACATGGCGGGCAAGAGCACTTTCATTCGCAGCATTGGTGTGAACGCGGTGCTGGCACAGTGTGGCGCGCCGGTGCGTGCGTTGCGTCTCCGGCTTTCTCCACTGCAGGTGGCTGCATCGATCTGCATTCTCGATTCGCTCTCCGGCGGCGTTTCGCGTTTCTACGCGGAGATCCACCGCATCAAGCTGATCTTCGACTTGTCTGGCGAACTTGTTCCGGTGCTGTTTCTGCTCGACGAACTGCTTTCCGGGACCAACAGCCACGACCGGCTGGCGGGAAGTGAGTTCATTGTGCGCAGCCTGGTGGAGCGAAATGCAATCGGCATGGTGAGCACGCACGACCTGGCCCTGGCGCGGATTCCCGAAACAATGAATGGGCGCGCCGCGAACTGCCATTTCGAAGACCGCTTTGATGATGGCCAGTTGATCTTCGATTACAAGCTGAAGCCAGGTATTGTGCGGACCAGCAACGCACTGGCGCTGATGCGATCGATCGGGCTTGGCGTCGACGAGAAGTAATGCTCGCTAAAGCTCCCACCAGTCCAGCAGAAGCATGCGCGGGTAGTAGAGCCCTGCTCGGATCACGGCGCCGGAGCCGTGCATGGCGCGGAGTATCGCACCGTACGCCTCGAGCTGCGGCGCAAACAATTCGCGAAGCTGTGGCAATGCGCTGGCCGGATCAAAATCCGGTGTCCTGGCATGGGTTTTGTAATCGATGATCCACCACGATTCCTGCCCGTCGGTCTGAGGAATCAATCCGGCTTGGAATACGCGATCTGCCTGCACGGTGCGAACGGACCCCGCGAGCACGCCCGACCAGCGCACTTCGCTGGCAGCTCCAACATGAGGCGCCAGAATCCATTGACCAATCGGATCGTTGGAGACATCGAGCGCCAGCTGCAGGGCCTTGGATCCGATCTCCTCGGCTTGACGTGGAGCGATTCCAGTCGCACGAACCTGGGAAGCGATGCGAGCTTCGCGGTGACGAAGCCCCGAGCGCGCGACGGGCCAATCGGATGCCGCGCGAAGGCGGGTCAGCTCTTCCAGCAAGGTGTGGACCGCCGTTCCAATGGCTCGGGAAAGCAAACCACCTTCGTGGCGATCGTAAAGACCGGTTGTTTTCGGATACTGGAACGAGACCGAGGCGTTTGCTTGCTGACCATCCAGCGCAGGCGCAAGCGGGTGAGGGGACGATGGAGCATCGCGCAACACGCGGTAGCCCTGCGGCAGCCGTCGGAGGATTGTGGGCTTGGTGGGCCGGGAGCTCGAAGAATCCACTGCAAAGAGATCTCTTTCGGCCGAGGCGGCAAGGGAGACAATCTCTCCATCTGGTTGTGGTTCCAACGCGAGTGCCGTCTGCCGGCGTGCGGACTTCCATGCCTCGAAGCGGGCTTGAATTTCTTCTTCAAATGCAGGCCATGCCGTGGCCAGCAAACTCGCCGATGGGCGCACGAGGCTCAACTGCCCATTGGCCTCAACCTTCACGGCGGGACGGGCAAAGAGATGCAACTCCTCGCGCGCGCGTGTGGCCGCGACATAGAGAATGCGGCGCGTCTCCTGCGCCTCGCGCTGGCGATACACGCGATCGACCCAAGCCTTCGACTTCCCCGCATCTTCACCCTTCAAAGGAAGCGGCGCGATGAGGAACTCCGTAATCTCGCCTTCCGGCTCCGGGTCCGAATAGTCGGCATCGACTCCGGGTTGCAGGCCTCGCTCCAGCCATGAAAGAAGCTTGCGGCCGTGTGCGCCGGTCTTCGCCTGAAGGTCAGAGACAATTACCACCTCGAACTCGAGGCCCTTCGATTTGTGAATGGTCATCAACTGCACGCCGCAGTCGATCGATGCCTGGGGATCGGGCAGCGCCGTGAGCTTGTCAAGCGCAGCGTCGAGCGCGGGGCTGAGTAAATCCTGCCGGCCGCCGGGAAGCCGGTCCAAACATCTCCAACACAAATCCAGGTTGGCGCCGGCGGTTGCATCGTAACAGTCCTCGCCGCCCAGGCTCACCCAGACTTGTTGAAGCCATGTGCCGAGTGAGGCAGTGGGCTCTCCACCCCACGGACTAAGACCGATCCGCGGTGGCCCCGGCTGACTCGCTTCGAGTGTGGGCCGAAGTGCCAATGCCGCGAGCACGCGCTCGGCGTCGATGCGTCCCACCGGACTGAGCAGCGAGCTGCGTTCGGCGAGGAGATCGGGGATGGGCCGGCCCAGGATTGCGGGGTCGTCGGCACTGCTGAGCGTGTGCAGATCGTCGAGGCCAAGCCCGCACCACGGTGCGCGAAGAACACCGAGCCAAGCCACGCGGTCGAATGGATTGAGCAACGCACGCGCCAGCGCCAGGGCATCCAGCACTTCAGCGCGCGAACCCAGCTTCTCCAGATCGACGGCGCGAAACGGAATCGCTGCTTCGTGCAGCGCCACGGCAATCGGCGCAAGTGAGCTGCGCGTTCGCCCGAGCACCGCCACGCGATACTTTTTCCCAGCTGCACGCGCCTTGTCGATTGCCGGTTGATGGCTGCGGATGAGCTCGACAATTTCACCCACCTGGTCTGCCGCAGGGTCTTCTTGAGAGTCCTGGCTCACCTCAGATTGCGCGAGAGCCGCCGAAATGCGGAAGTCCAGATGCAATTGAAACGGTGTGTCCGCAGGCCCGAGGGCTTCGCGTGCAGGGCGCGCTTCAGAGAACTCAACGCCGCTTCCGTCATTGACCGCGAAAATCTCGGCAAAGACCCCGTTCAGCCGATCGACCAGCGAATGAGCGGTCCTGAAGTTCGCGAAAAGCGAAACGAAGCGCAACTTCAAGGGATCGGCGTTGGGGATTTCGAGGCCCATCTCGTTCACACGCGGAAATAACTCAGCGTCCGCATCGCGAAAGAAGTAAATGGATTGCATCGGGTCGCCAACCAGAAACAAGGTGCGGCCTTCGCGATCCGGCCAGGCAGCAATCAGGTTGGCAAGCAGTTGATGCTGGCGCCGACTCGTGTCTTGGAACTCGTCGACCAGAAGGTGGCGGATGCCATCGGCCACAGCGAACGCAGCGTCGCTGGGGAAACCATCGTTCCCTTTGAGTACGCTTTCCGCAACCTGCGCCACTTCAATAAAGTCCACTGTGGCAGCTTCCGCGAAGACTACTTTGAGTTCGCCGGCAGCATGGCGCAGCAGAGTAAAGCAGGCGCGGACGATCATCCAATCGTCTTCTGTGTAGCGAATCGGCGGGAGCGCGCAAACTGAAGCGAGGGAGTCCTCAAGGCCTGGTATGGAGTCGAGGCGCTGGATCAAGTTAATCAGCCGCGCTTTCTCCGCCTTGCGATCGGTCGGGAAGCCGTGACGCGTGTCCACCCGGCGGCGAAAGCCGCCGTCCTTGGTGAGCAGAAGATTGGCCAGGCACTGCGTCGCCTCGTGCGCTTCTTCGAGCGCCTCGACGCGGCCGAACGGCCCGCTGGGAAATTCGACGAGCTCGGCAAGCGCCCGATGTTGCTCGCCACTCGGCTGCGAGCAGGCGAACCGAGCGAGCAGCAGGGCTTCGTCGCATGCTCCGGGAGCTTGATCGAGCAGCCGGACAATTTGATCAAGCACGGAGCGAATGGCGGTTGCGAATGGCCGCTCGAGCCGCGCACGCAGCGCCTCCCAATCCGGCTCTTTGCTGAGCACAAACTCCTGCATCCAGCGGTCGCGCGTAGAGAGCATGTCGACCAGCAGATTTTCCAATTCGTGCCAGTTGTTGTCTTGCCATTCGAGCAGGGTTGCGACCGCCTCGCTGATCGCAGTCGAGTTCGGCACTCCGATCTGTTCGATGGTGCGGCGCGCTGCGCGTCGATAGAGCTCGGTCGGCTGCTCGGCAATGGCCAGCCCTCCGCCCAGGCTGGAAAGAAGCGGCTGCTGCAATGCCAGGTCGCGGCAAAAGGAATCGATGGTCGAGATGCGCAGTTGGGCGGGCAAGTCGAGCAGCCTCCAGCCCAGCAATTCGGAGCGATCCAGCACGCGGCGGGCAATGGGGCTCGGGTCCGGGGCGCGGAGTTCGTCGAGAAGCCGGCTGCGCATCTCGGCCGCCGCGGCGTTGGTGAAGGTGATGGCGACAACTTGTCCCGGCTCGTCCACTTCGATGAGCAGCGTGAGGAAGCGTTCCGTGAGTAATGTCGTCTTTCCCGAACCTGCCGGCGCCTGCACCAGCACCGATCGCGTCGAGTCGAGTGCCAGGTCGCGCTGCAGCTGGTCGGGCGGCGCGGCTTGCGGCGCGGTCTTACTCATCGGCCCCCTTTGCATTGCTTTCTCGCGCGCTGCTTTCGGGTTCGTCTTCAAACTCAACCAAGGCGAGATTCTCCTGGATGCGGCAAATCGTTTGCAGCCCGCAGCGCTTGCAAGTCTCGGGAGCGTCGCGCGGGTCAACCTCAGCTCGTCCAGCCAGAAAATCTCGGGCGAGCTGCTCAATATTCTCCTTCCACGCGATGAGTTGCTCCGCTTCCAGCCGGTTCTTGGCCAGTGCGCTGGTGCTCTTCAGGCCGGGCAGCAATGTTTGCGTCGGCGCACCTACGTGCCCGGCAAAGCCCAGATCGCCCGGCCGCAGTTTGGCAAACACCAGGCCGCCTAGGTGCTGCTGTTCGTCCAGGGCAAAGCCTGCGTAGAGCGGTAGCTGCACGTCGTCTGGCCGGGGCAGTTCCCACGACTTTGGCGAGACATCGCCCGACTTGTAATCGATAACCAGTACTGAGCCGTCGGCGAGCCGGTCGAGCCGGTCGAGACGCAGATCGAAGTTGAGACCAGCAAGCGCAATTGACCTGGCTGCTTCCGTCTTCAGCACTTCGAAGGGCACGCGGCTTGCCTCATACTCCAGCCAAGCCATAACCAGGCGGTGCAGCCGCCGTTTCTCGAGTTCCAGATAACGCGCCGGCAACCGCTCAATCAAGCTCGATGGAAGCTTCGTTTCAAAGACGCGGAAGATGTGTGCGGACACAAACGACTTAAGGTCGGTCATCGTCATCAGATCGGCGTGGGTACGAATTCCGTCCGGTGGCCCGGCCCAAACCGCATGCAATATGGCATGCAGAAGTTGACCTCTCTGCGCGGGAGTAAGCCCCGTCTCAGCCGAATCCCAGCCCTCAGCGCCAAGCCGAGCGGTTGCAAATGCCTTGAACGCGCATTGCGACTGAAACGTCAGCACCCGGGAGCCCCCCGGCACCTTGCCCGGCGAATACGGAATGCAGCTTGAATCTTCAACTGAAATCGTGAGCGGCTCGCGGCGACATGGAATCGTCAGCTCAACCGGCATAGGCTGCGGCGCTCCGGCAAGTTGAGCAATCAAGCGCGAAGGACGCATCTCCGCACCTTCAACTTGCTTTGCAAAGCTGAAGTGAACCTCAGGTGCGGATGCGAGCACCCGGACACTGATGGCCTGGGCCAGATCCCAATCGAGCTGAGGGGTAGCATGGGGCATGCGCGACTCGCGCTGCACTTCAGGCGGCAGCAGTGGGTGAGTCGTTCCTCTGGCGGGCCACGCGTCTTCGGTTGCGCCGAGAAACCAGATCGCGTCCGCCGTCAAGCCTGCAGACTCGGCAGGCCCGGCGATCAGGATCGGCGCACCGTGCGATTCGGCGGCGAATAACGTCTCATCGAGCGTGCGGGCAAGAACAGACAAGAATTCTTTCCCATCCATGCGGCGGCCATCGAAGCCGAGAGAGCCTGCGGTTTCAATCGCCTTTTGCCACTGTCGAAATGCTTGAAACTCCGCACTCGATAGGGGCTGAGAGGCGCCAAATTCAAGTCCCTCAAGAACCCGCGGAATCAGTTCGGCCCAGTCAAGCGGGCTTTGCGCAAGGCGCGCGAAGGTCCTCACTCGACGCTGCGCATCCGTTATTCTGCCCGACCACGCTTTGAATGAAACTTCGGCTGTGAATGGTCTGGAAATCGCATTTCGAAAACCAGCCTGGATGAACGCCTGAACCGTCCAATCAGGCTGTTGCAGTCCTCGCTGGCGCAGGGAGTGCATGTGAGCCTGGAGCGCTGACGACTCCGCGGGATTTGCGGCCGCGTAGCCAGTTGAGAACAGCCAGTCCAACTCATGCTCCTCAATGGGCCCATCGAGCCAGCGCAGCAGCAGATGGGCGGCGCGCGGCAATGCAGTACGGATGAGCGGGATCCCCAGCGAGAACTCGAAGGGCAG
>JBEKVS010000021.1:0-29524 GCA_049513795.1 Occallatibacter sp.
CGGCCGCCACAGCCCCCCCCGGCGCCCCCCCACCCCACGGCCCTCCGCGCCCCCCGACAACCCACCCCCCCCCCCCACACCCCGCCCAAACCCCCCCGCAACTACACCAACTATAACTTCATGGTGCTGCGCGATGACGTCTACATGCTGGGCGTGGATGGAACTGTTACTGGCAACAAGATTGCGCCGGTGCGGTCGGCGTGCGCCGTGGTGGTAAGTTCGCAGAACGCAAACCGCGATTGGATTTATCAGCAGCAGCAGACGGTTTCCACTCCGGGATTCAGCGGTCAGGCGTTCAGCACTTATGTGCCGCACACGGTGCGCGCTACCGAAACCAAGGGATGCACGGACTGCCATGTCTCGGCCAAAGGCGACAACAATGCGTGGATGGCGCAGCTGATGGTGCAGGGGACGAACTTTCTTAACTTCATGGGCAAGTACATCTACGTGGCCAATGGCAAGGCGGGATTTGCGGCCGTACCCGTAGCCGAGGGCTCCGAGCCGCCGGCGGTGCTGGGCAGCGATCTGCAGCAGTTGGCGTATCCGGAGAATTACAGCAAGTTCGTTTCCGGCGGTCGCGCGTTGAAGACTGCGTACAATCATGGCGGCGATGTGCTCGATGTGCAACTCCGCGGCGAGTATCTCTACGCAGCCATGGGCACGGGTGGATTCCGCGCCTTCGACGTAGCCAACATCGATGTGAAGGACGTTTCCGAGAGGCTGATCTCTGCGCCGGTCTCGCCGCTGGGGCAGCGCTTCTACGTGAAGACGCGCTACGCCACCGCCGTTGCGTCTCCTTCGACGTTGGCGCTCGATCCGCTGCGCAAGCAGATTGTCGAGAATGAAGAACAGGCCATCGCGCCGATCTATGCGTTCCTTTACGTGACGGACAAGTACGAGGGCCTGGTGGTCATCGGCGATCCGAAGAAGGGCGTGGGAACCCTGCTCGACGGCGACCCGCGCAACAACTTTCTGCGGCGAGCCGTCACCTTCAATCCCGATGGAAAGCTGAAGGGTGCGCGGCGCATTACCATTGCAGGAACATACGCCTACATTCTCTGCGACGGCGGCCTTGTCGTTGTGGATCTGGCCGATCCTCTGCACCCTCGTATTACCACTGAGATCGGCGGAGATCAGCTATCAGAGCCGCGTGGAATCGCGATTCAGTTCCGATATGCATTTGTCGTCGACCGCGACGGACTGAAGGTGTTCGATGTTACGCATCTCGATAAGCCCCGGCGGGTGGGTTCCACGGTGGCCTTGCAGGACGCGAGAAATATCTACGTCGCCCGCACTTATGCTTATATCTCAGCGGGGGTGAACGGCATCGCGATTGTGGATGTGGAGCAGCCGGAGAAGCCCGGCGCGCCCCAGTTCTTCAACGCGAATGGGGCCATGAACGACGTGAATGACTTGAAGATCGGCATGGTGAGCGCGAGCCAATTCGCCTTTGTTGCCGACGGCAAGAACGGTATGCGGGTGCTGCAACTGTTCTCGCCCAAGTCGCAGCGGACTGCGTACGGTTTCAGTCCGCAGCCCGTGCCGCAGTTAATTGCTACCCGCAAAACCTCTGCTCCGGCGCTGGCCATTTCGAAGGGCATGGACCGCGACCGCGCCGTGGATGAGAGCGGGAATCAACTCTCGGTCTTCGGACGAAGAGGCGGCCGGCCTCTCAATGGTGAAGAGATGCGCCGCATGTATCTGCGCAATGGTGAACTCTACACGGTTACCGATGAGCCGCCGAATGCCGCGCATGATCCGGCGAGCGCAATTGCCGCAGCTGCTCCGCGTTGATGCGCTCAGTGTGCAACCAGGTCGGCGATTCTGCGCGCTGCGGCGAGGTTTCCCTGCTGCGAACCGTGGTAGCTGTGGCAGAGGAAACAGCCGCTCTCGGCGTGCCCGATCTTCACGGGCGGCCCTTGCGGACTCGACAGGCCATCGTGACAACGGCGACAGGTGGCGATGGCGGGCAGCAGCAGATCAGAACCGTTGGAGCTGGTGAGAGCCCTATTGTGGCACTCGGCGCACTGCACTTCCTGATGAGCAGGGTGACTGAAGTTGGCGTCGGTGAACCAGCGGGCAGGCTGTTTGCTGGGCTCGATGTTGGGCAAATAATCCGGGCCATAGGGTGGAATGGGCATGTCAGCGCGAGTTAGAGCCGCTTGAGTTCCGCGATTCAAGTCGCGATGGCAGAGCCCGCATTTCCCTCTCCAGAGAATGACTTCAGCGCGGTTGATGCGGTTGGCGATCCATTCGGCCGTCGAGCGTGGCGGCGGCATGCGCATCTGGCCGGGAAGCAAAACCTCATTCGGCCAGTGGAGAATTTCGGCGGCAACGACCGCGGGATGCGTCTGGGCAAATTCGGTGACGGCTTTGATGACGAAGCTGCGGGCCTCTTCTGGCTTACCATGCGGGGCTTCCTGATGGCTGTGGGCATCAAAGTCCAGCGTGTGACAGCTCTGGCAGTTTTTCGCAAAAGACACGGGCATGAATCCAGCGGCCTGACGTTGCCCCATGCCGATGGCCGGAGCGTGGCAGCTTTGGCATTGCAAAGTCACCTTGCCTTCAGGGCTTTTGAGGCCGGGATGCATATGCTCGGCATGGTTGAAGCGAAGCGCAAACGCAGCCGCGCGATCGGCAGGTGAAGCAGTGCGGAGTTCGCGGAATGCAGGGTGCTCTGAGGCGAAGCTGCTAATGTTGGCCGCGACCGTGAGCAGGCCGGTGCGCGAGTGGAGGCTGGCGTGGCATCGAGTGCAACCGGCGTCCGCAGTCGAGGCGAGGTGCGTGGCGCCTACGTGCTCGGTGTGGCAGGAGGCGCAAGTCGGGTTTGCCGTGGTTTCTGCCGGGTGGTGCGGAGAAGCGGCGTGGCAGCTGAGGCAGGCGGAGTCGGGCACGTGATTGCGGCGCCCGAAGCTTGGCGTCCAGCGCGTGGCTCGGATTACGGGGACGTGACAAACCTCGCAGCGCTCACCAAAGATGGCGTGCGAGGATGACATGGGCCCGGACGAGAACGCGGTGTTGCCACGGGCAAACTCCGCCGCGCCGAACCAGACCACGGCACATGCCAGCGCGACGATGGCGAGACCCCACTGCCAGGCGCGCAGGGGCGACATGCGCTTGAAGTAGCTCAAGTCGTGGCGGCGGGCGATGAGCTTTGTGGTGCGCTTGCGAATCGACACGGGTAGAGCAGTTCTCCTGTTGTTGCAAATCGGCAGACGGATTCGAGTTTCGCCTGAATCTTAAATGGAACAATGCTGCGTGTTTTGCGTTCCAACGAACCTCAGGGGCTAACGTTCATGTACGGGCTAAAGCCCGTACCCTTCGATCAAAGATTTTGGACAGACCCTAAGAAAGGACACCTCCTACGCCATTTCAAAGGCAACCCAAGATTTTGAAACCGCTTTAATAACGCAGCGCTCCAATTGCGTGAACCAACGAAAGCAAAATGAGCGCCGCGGATACGGGCAGATGCACGAGCAACCAGGCGTGCAGCAAGCGATGCAGCTGTGCCTGGTGATCGAGCTGGCGCTTCTCCTCGCAGATCTCTTCCATGGCGGTGATTGGCGCCCAGGCGGCCTCAGGAAAATCGCGGCGCATGCTTTCGAATTGCTCGCGCGACCAAGCGCGATCTTTTAGCTTTGACCGACCCCCTCCCTCCTGCTGAAGGTAAGGCATCACGCACTCGGAGACGAAGCTCTGCAGCGACTCGATCTGCGGCTGAAGGTCGGTGATTTCGAGCAGGGTATCGACCACCGTCGCTCCGGGACCGGTCGCCGGGGCGAGGCTCTGGGCCACATCTGCAGCGCGCGTCCTGGCTTCGTTTGCCAGCTGGGTACGAATGACGGGGATCTGGTCGTAGATGGTCTCGAACGGCACTTCGCGGAAGATCATGGTGGGTACAGTGTGCTGCAGCCCGGCGCCAATTATGCCGCTGCCGACGACGATAATGGTGAGCCAAAGCAGCACCAGGGTCAGCCCGCCGCGGGCGTGAAACGCGGAGTGGAAGAGCACCATGGGCAGGGCGAGAAAGCCCAGCCACAGGTGGGCTCGCATCCAGATGGCAGCGCGGCCGATTCTCCAAATCGGAAATCGCTTGCGCAGGCTGAGCAGGGCGGCGAACAGCATGAGTCCCAAGGCCAGCGAGCCGAAGACCAGCCCGATCGGCGTTCCACCTTCGGGGGCCGGCGTCCGGATCGCATAAGCAGCGTAGACGGCCGCCCCCACCAGGGTGGCTGCGACGGTTCCGATCATCCACGGCTTGTGGGTTTGGTCGATGCGCATTAATGCGAAACCGGAACTGCTGTGTTCTGTTGAGGGTTGTTGTGGGCCGCCGCTCCCAGGTGGTCGCGTCGACTTGAAGATTGCGGCTTCGGGATACATCGACTCTGGTTGCGCATCAGCGATTCTTGCCTATGAAGGCTGCCTCCCGATCGAGGTCGATGCCCAGCACGTTGACGAAGAACTCGCTGGGCTTCACACGGTGCGCGGCGTCGTGCGGGCAGGCGTAGACGCAGCTCGGTTCGGCGAGGCCGTGGCAGAGGTCGCACGAGGTTGCCTTGCGCACCTTGTCGTGATTCGTGGAGTCCTTGTCGGCCTGCACCGATTGCAGCGGATGCGCCTGGCCCGACTTGTCGAACTCATGCACGGTAATGTTGCCGTAGGGGCAGTTGGTCGCACAAAGCCCGCACCCGACGCACCAGTCCTCGATGATGACTTCGAGCGAGTTGCGGCGGCGAATCGATCCGACCGGGCAACCGATCATGCAACGCGGATCGCGGCACTGCCGGCACGAGGTGGGCACGAGGTAGTTCTCGAAGCGCACGCCGTCGCGCAACAGACGCGTTACGCCGTCATGTGCGTCCGCACAGGCTTTTACGCATTGATCGCAACGGGTGCATTTATTTAAATCGAGGACGAGAAGGCTGTTGGCCTCCATCAAACCCTGCTCGAGGAATTGATTGAGAGACGCGTTCTCGGCCATCGGATCGCGGCGCTTGTGCAGCAGGCTGTCTTCACGGGCGCGCATCTCGGCGGTGCGCTGGATTTGCGCGCGCATCTCGGGAAAGCGATCGAGCATCTGGTGGAATTCCGGCGCCATGATGCGGACGACTTCGACATGATCGAGCGCGACGCAGGTGGCGTTGCGAAAGCCCCCTTGAAGAAGGCCCATTTCGCCGAAGTAGCCGCCGCGCGAGAGATAGGCGATGACCATCTCTTCACTGCCGTGCTTCTGCGACACCTTGACGAAGCCGATGCGGACCAGGTACAAGGCGTCGGCGGGTGCACCCTCCTCGCAGATCACCTGTCCGGGGCTGAAGCGGAGCAGATCGACCCGGTCGCGAATCAGGTCAACAAACTCTTCGCCGATATTGGCGAAGATGGGCACGCTGCGCAGATGCGTGCCCAGCGCGCGGCCGCGATAGTTGGCTTCGAGTTCGGCGCGAAAAGTCTTGTTCTTCTGCATCACATCGAGCACGTTGCGCAGCATTTCGAGCACCACGACCCGGCCGCGCGCACGCACCGTCGCCGAGCGCGGGTAATAGCTCATGCAGGTCATCTCGCCGAACAGGTCGCCGGCGTGCAGCTGCGCGATGGGGTGGTCGTACGGCAGGTCGACGGGCGCGTCAATGCGGATATGCGTAGGCGTGGCGCGCTCCTCTTCGCGCGGCTGCTCAGTCTTGGGGAGCAGCATGCTCGTCATCCGGGTAAAGAAACCGGGCGCGGTGACTTCGGTGGACACATGCTCCTTGGGCGTGTTGATGAAGATGTCAACCTCGCCCTTCAGAATGTAGAAGGCGGTTGAACCGTTTTCGCCCTCGCGCACGATGATCTCGCCGGACTCAAATACGCGCTGCACCACCGAGCCGGTATTGAGATCGAGGAAGGTGCCGGAAACGCCTTTGAAGACCGGCAGCTTGAGCAGCTCTTCGGTCTCGACCGAATACACGTTGGGCGTTTCTTCAGGATAGAGGCGGCCCGTGCCCAGCTCTTTCTTGTTGGTCAGCGCACCAGTCGGGCAGCTGACCATGCATTCGCCGCAGGAGACGCAACTGGAGTTATCCATCGACTGGTTGGCGTCGAAGGCGATGGTGGTGAAGTAGCCTTTGCCCTGGCGCGCGATGACGAAGTTCTGCTTAATCTCGGAGCATCCGCGAATGCACCGGTCGCAGAGAATGCATGCGGAGAAATCGACGTGGATGGCGGGCGAAGAATCGTCGTCCGCGAGCACCGGGACGGCGCGTTTGTTGAAGCGAACCTCGGTTACGCCGGCGGCGGCGGCCTGGGTCTCTAACTCGCAATCTCCGCTTTGCTGCTGGCGGCGGCATGGCGAAGGGTGATCGGAGAGCATCAGTTCATAGAGCGTTTTCCGGGCCTGAACAATCGGGTCGTTGGCGGTCTTGACCACCATGCCGGGCTCGGCCTTGAAGATGCATGCAGCCTGCAACGCGCGCTCGCCGACGTCGACCACGCAGATGCGGCAAACCGCAACCGGCGTCTGGTTCTGCTGGTGGCAAAGTGTAGGGATGGGAATGCCTGCCATGCGAGCGGCATCAAAGACCGTTGAGCCGTGCGGAACGGTGACCTCTTGCCCATCGATGGTCAGCGTCATCATCGCCTGGTGATCGTGGCTCATCGGATCGCGGCTCGTAAGATCTTGGCTCATCAGTCGCGCCCTCCGAAGCAGATGCCGGCGCGGCACACGCGGTCTTCGAGGTGCTCGCGCATCAGCTCTGGAAAGTGCTTCATGACCGACTGGATGGGAGCGGGAGCGATCTGGCCGAGACCGCAGATGGAGGTGAGCCGCAAGACCTGGGAGAGATCGCGCAACATGGCCGCATCCCCGGCGCCCACAATGCCGCGAGTCCAGTTTTCCAGCAAGTCCACCAGCTTCTGCGTGCCGATCCGGCAGGGCGAACACTTGCCGCACGACTCGTTGCGATAAAAGCGCACGGCGGTGAGGGCCATATCGAGCATGCAGGCGTTGTCCGCGCAGACCACCACGGCGCCGGAGCCGAGCATCGATCCGAGATTTTTCACCTTGTCCCAATCGAGCGGCGTGTCCAGAAGCGAAGCCGGCAGATAGCCCGACGAAGGTCCGGATGGGGCAAAGCCAATTACCTCGCGGCCGGGGGGTGGGCCGCCGGCGTAGTGATAGACAAGATCGCGGTATGAAGTTCCCATCGGCACTTCAAAGACGCCGGGCCGAATCACATTTCCGGTAACTCCTACAAACTTGATTCCCGGCGAACCGGGAAGGCCTGCATTGCGATACCACTCAATTCCCTTCCCCAGGATGGTGACGGCGTAGGCAAATGTCTCGACGTTGTTCAGGGCCGTGGGAGACAGCCAAAGTCCGCTGTTGACGGTGCGCGGCGGCTTGTTGCGCGGCTCGGCGCGATGGCCCTCTATGGCCTCCATCAGCGCCGTCTCTTCGCCGCAGATGTAGCCTCCGGGGCTGACGAAAACCTCCATGTCATAATCGATTCCGGAGCCCAGCAGGTTCTTGCCGAGCAGCCCAAGGGAGCGCGCACGGGCTAACTCCTCGCGCAGGATCTCCGCCTGAGTTTCATACTCGTGGCGAATATACAGATAGCCTTTGCGCGCGCCGGTGATGGCGCCGCACAGCATCATGCCCTCGATCACCAGATGGGGCAGATACTGCAGGATGAATCGATCTTTGATGGTGCCGGGCTCGCTTTCGTCGGCGTTGCAGACCACGTATTTTTGATCGCCGGGAGAGTGCCGGCAGCCGTCCCACTTGATATGGGTAGGAAACCCGGCCCCGCCCATGCCGCGCAACTCGGCAGCCTTCAAGGTCTGCAGGGTTTCGTCGAAGTTCTTTTTGGCGAGCAATTCCCTGATCAGCGCATAGTGGCTCTGCTCGTCGGGGTATGGGTCGCACTGAATAGTCAATCCACGCTGCTCTGCGCTGCGCGGCGGGTTGCTGTGCGGTATATGCGCAGGGCCCGCCATATCACGCTGGACCACCTCGCGGTCGATCAACTGAGTCGCCGTGGCCAGGGAGACAGAGTCGTAAAAGCGGTCGTTGATGGTGATCACGGGAGCGTGATCGCAGCGGCCGACGCAGGAGATGTCGCGCACGCGGACGACATTGGGCATGCCAGCGTACTTGCGCTCCAGGGCCAGGCGCAGGGTGCGCGACTCTTGCAGGTGGCAGGTCATATCGTCGCAGACGCGGACGTCGACCAGGGCGGGCGGCTTGAGCCGGAAGTGGGGATAAAAGCTGGCCACCGTGTGAACGTCGCGTACAGGAACCTGGCGTCGTCCGGCGATGACCTCTATCTCGTAGGCCGAGACGAAGCCGTTGGCGTCCTGCACGCGGCGCAGGTCCTCGAATACCCCCGTGGCGTGAGGCGAGCTTTCTGCCGGAAAGATGGTCTGGAGATCATCCATGGGCTAACACCGTCAAAACACCGCTGGGACCTATTGCAACAATGTACAACGATCGGGGAGAATTGCGGGGAAATAAGCGATAAGAGGGCTGAGTAATAAAGATAGATTGCATTCTGAGGAGCAGCGGGATATAACGCTTTCAAGACGAAAAGGTTGCTGGAGGGGCGGCTTTGGGCTGGGGACGAGTCTGGATCGGCCATGCGAGCTTGTCTGTTGCCGTGCTGATGGGGTGCGCCACGGCCACCTGCCAGACGGGGGCGAATCCGCATCTGCCCGGTCCGATGCCAGGTCTGCTGCGCGCTGCTGCCGACGGCCAGGCCGACGCGGGTGCGGCGAAATATGTGGGGCCGGGTTCCTGCGGCGCCAGCGCCTGTCACGGCAATATCCGGCCGCTCAGCAAAACGAAGGTTTGGCAGAACGAGTACAGCACCTGGGTTACATCCGACAAGCACGCGCACGCCTACCGGGCGTTGCAGGAACCGCTGGGAAAGCAGATTGGCCAGATCCTGAAGCTGCCCGAGCCACCCGAGAGTTCGCAGCGGTGCCTGGTGTGCCACGCGGTGAGTGTCCCGCCGGCTGCCCACGCGCGGGACTTCGACATCGCCGAGGGCGTAAGTTGCGAAAGTTGCCACGGCCCCGCATCCCTGTGGCTTGAGCCGCACATCGAGCCCACCGCGAAGCATCTGGACCTGGTCGAGAAGCTGCACCTTTACGACAACAAGAACCTTGAAAAGCGCGCCGAGCGGTGCCTGTACTGCCATTTGGGCGCGCCGGGCGCAATCGTCGATCACGAATTGATTGCCGCCGGACACCCTGACCTTACCTTTGAGCTGGATTCATTCAGCGCCAGCGAGCCTCCGCATTGGGCGGATAAGAATGCGGATGGCAGTCCAGCCGACGCCTTGTTCGGGGTGCGTGTCTGGAGCGTCGGGCAGGCGGTCGCGTTGAAGCAAAGCATGCTGCGCGTGGCGGATCACGCGAAGGCCGGGCCGTGGCCTGAATTCAGCGAAATGGATTGCGTCACCTGCCACCATTCACTCACCGGCCCACAGAGCTGGCGGCAGCAGAGCGCCGCGAAAATGCGCGTAGCAAGCGATCCGTCGTACGCCGGCCGCATTTACGGACAGCCTCCGTATAACCTCTCGCGCTATGTGCTGTTCAAGCATTTCGCCGCCGAACTCAATCCGGGTCTCAACGAAGATCTCTCCAAGGCGTCGGATGTGGTAAAGCAGAAGGTGACCAGCATGAGCCCCAACCGCGCGGAAGTGGAGACGGCAGCCAACCACGCCGCGGAGCTAGCCGGCCAGTTGATCGCCGATGCGCGGGATGCTTCCTACGACGGAGAACGGAC
The DNA here is from genome assembly GCA_049513795.1 of Occallatibacter sp. GTDB lineage: Bacteria > Acidobacteriota > Terriglobia > Terriglobales > Acidobacteriaceae > Telmatobacter. Next base: position 9,767 of record JBEKVS010000021.1, read on the forward strand.
GAAACGGCTTCTGCGCGCAATCACCGGGGATGCCGACGCTATCGCTTTCGACGGTGAACGCACGGCCGAGCAGGCCACCATGACCGTCAATTCGCTCTATATCGCCGCAGCCAAGGCGGACGGTCCCGATCCTGCGACCCGGCAGGCCATTGACGGCCTGTTCAAACTGGTCAACAACCAATCCTCGTACGATGCAAGGCAGTTTGCCGAACAGTTGAGAGCGGTTCGCAGCACCTTGCGCTGAGACAGTCTGAACGCCGGATCGGCTGGTTTTAGTTTGTCGGATTCTCCGGGAACTTCTGGTACGGAAGCCGGACGCCATTGATAACTACCTGGTCGGCGCGGATCGCTGCAGGCGCCATGAAGCCCGCGGCCCCTCCGGCTGCATCGTAGTCGTCCTGATCGACTCCATCGCCGGAGACGCCCAGACCGCCGACGAGCTGCCCATTCAGGTAAAGCGGGACCGATCCAGGGAAAAATACGACTCCGCTCTGGTTTGCATTCGCAGGCTGCGAGCCTTGCGTGCAGGGATTCGCCAGATCTTTTTGGAAAAGCGGGAAGAACGGTCCCGGCGGCGTCCCGTCAATGCCTTCGGGAAAGAACGGCTGGCTTGCGAATCCGATTGTCCGGTTGGTGACCGCTGTGCTTGCGGGCACGCCGGGAAGATCGGCGGTTGCATTCGGGCCGCTGAAGTAAACCACATTGCGCGACTTGGCCACGGCCACGTCCACGGAGAAAACGGTAGCGTCGGGCATTCGGTAGAGCGCCAGCAGGCTTCCATCCAGGTCAGCCACGGCGATGACGAAGCGCGCCCGTTCGCCAGCCGGCAAACGAATCGCCGCTCGCGTCAAGTTCCCCGTGGCGACGGCCTGCTGGACGATGGTTTGCACCTGCGTCAGCGTCAATCCGGCGGCAGAACTGGAACCGTGTTCGGCGATCAGGTCGAGCTCGGGCGCCGCGCCGCTTGATGCCATAGGACCAAGGGTGAAGATGCCGTTAGCGGCGCCGGGGGAAAATCCCGCAGGCATCGTCGTCTGCTCTACGAATGGCAGGGTAATGCCACCGAGGACGACCGCTCCCGGGAAAGGCAATGGCAGAGTTGGCCCAAAGCCATTGCCGATGGTGGCGGCGACGCCCGCGTACTCAACAACGCCGTTATAGTTCGGCGTTGAAGAAGCGGCAACAACGCCGATGCCGCCGGCGACACGGTTATTCTTGAAGATCGGAACGCCGCCTGGATTGACCGCCGTGCTTTGTGAGTCGTAAATGTCCACCTTGCCCGTCTGGATTCCCAGCCCAGGGCCAGGGCCGTGCAACAGCCCGCTGACGGGAAGCGATTGACCCGGCAGGTATGTGGTGTTGAAACTGCACCCGCGATTGGTGTTCTCGATGCCGTAGAGGGGCGCCGATGGCGTGTCCGTGACGCCGGGCGGAAAGTGAACTCCGCTGATAAACCGCACCGTTCGCGAACTCAACGGCGCCTGATCGTTGGAGAAGAAGGCCGCGGTGCGGGCCAGCGCCGCGGCCTCTTCGTCCGCAGGCACCGTCACGCCGAAGTTGCTCAGCGCCGTGGTTGGAGCTCCGGCATTCTCGTAGACCGCGAGAATCTCTCCGCGGCGGTCGCTTATGGCAATTACCAACGGCACATTGATGGAAGCCGCGGCCGCGGTAGCAATCGATTGCACGTCGGCCTGGGTGAGGACGTTGTCCTGCGTGTTCGGCGTTGTAGGCGGAACCACGGCGGAATTGACGGTTGAACTGCAACTCACAAACAGAGCGCAGCAGGCAAATGCGCAGACGGCCACAATCGTGACCGCGACCCGGGAGGTCGATCTACGTCTCGATAAATGGGTTGTCGTCGATCGAATGGCCCGCATCTCTTGCCACCTTTTCGGGCTGTTTCTCTTTTCGGCATGACTTACGTCCTGCCCTGATAAAAACAGACTGACGCGATACTCTCAAGCAAAAGTAAGAGAAGCAGTGTGTCTGGGGAGCAAAATCATGTCGGGCAAACGCATTGTTCCGCGTTGGGTGCGGATTGGCTTTCAAGCGGAGTCCGTTCTATGTCTCCAAGCACCGCCGGTCCCACACCGCCAGTCGCCGCCCTCAATAAAAAGATTCGCAGCCTTCCATAAGCCTTCGCCATTTCCGTATATCCGACATAATCGCATGCAAACTCGGTCGGACACTTGAGCGCCAGTACGGCGGCAAACGTCTCGGTGACATATACGCATCCGGGCGGCGCGACCGGTTCGATGCGGGAAGCGCGGTTGACGTGAACCCCGTAATAGTTCAGCCGTTCGAGCACCGGGTCCGGCAGTTCATAGGCCGGCCCCAAATGGCCTCCGAGCCTTAGTTCCAAATGGGCGGGCAAGCCCACACTGGCGAGGTCAACGCTGCGCATCGCCTGCTGCATTTGCAGGGCCCAGGCTGCCGCCTTTCCGACGTCGGCGAAGACGGCAAAGATTCCGTCGCCCCAGGTATTTACGAATGCGGTGTCGTCCCGGTAAGTGCGCACCACGGTGCCCATCTGTCCGATGATCTGCGTTGCGAACCTGGGCAGTTCGCGGTCATTGAGCTTGCTGAAGCCGTGCACATCGCCAAACATCATGGCGCGAATCGTGCGGTGACCGTCTTCGGTGGACTCCGGCGGATTGAAGTTCGAAAGGTCATCCGCTTCCGTCCTGTCCCCACATAGAATGACGCGCTGCGGGAACTTGGCTTCTGACCAGGCCTTCATGTCCGACACCGTGCCCGACGCTCCGCCCTTTGCTTCGCCGTCCCATACCGCAAACTGCATCAACGGTGCCTGCAAGTGTCGAGCCGCCAGCACCGCCAATCCCATGCCAAGTTGGCTGGTGTATCGAAACAAAACCTCATCTTCGAGCAGGTTGTCTTCCGTGGCGTAGCGAACGGTTGTCGCGGCCGCAAGGCAGTCATGAAATCGACCTATCCAACTCTCTCCAGCGGAACGGACCGATTGCTCGAGAAACTCCGGGATCGGGAACGGGAGGATCACATGAAGCGCTGCTCCCCTGGCCAGCAGTGCTTCGGCAAAAAGAATATCGGCTCCTGCTGCCAGCGAGCCGTATCCCGAGCCAACATTCTCCGCTTGAAAGAGCTCTTCAATCTTCCGATAGACCTCTTTTTCCCGGCGAACTTCAAACCTCCCCTGACGTTTGGGAGCCGCGATGATGTGTCCTGTGAAGTGGATGATCGTTTGCGGGGTGAACCCGCGCAGAAACTCCGGCGAGATGCCCTTGGCCTCTGCGACTCGGCGCAACTGGCGGCATGTGGTAGCGACCTGGGCGCAATGCGCCGCGCCGGCCGCCAAAACCTCTTCGGCGATCGATCTTGCCTGCTCAGGCTGATCGAGAATCAGGTGCGCTTCGAGCGCCGTAACTCGTAACCAATAGTGATTCTCCGCATCGAACTCGCCGGCGGTCGCCTCCAGGCCATCCAGAACTTTGCGGGCGATTCGCCGTGCCGAATCGGAGTCCCCGGTCCAAAGCGCTAACGCCGCGCTGTTGATTCCCGGGTAATACGCTCCCGGGTCGCCGTTGGCTACCGAGATCGCATAGGCATTTTCGTAGATTGCCCGCGCTTCGCGAAGCAGCTTCAAGCGCAACGTACCGCTGGTGGCGAAGCCCTGGTCTTTCTTAAGCCGAGCGAGCAGCGTGCGCGCATCCAATTCGGTGCTGCGGTCGAGCCCAAACGCGGCATACTTTTCCAGCGCCAGATCGCTCGCGCCTGCGTTCGCCAAACTCAGTACCGCTAAATGCGCGAATCGCATCTCTTCCGGCCACAGCGCGATCGCTTCGACGGCCAAGTCATAAGAGCGGAAGAACTCCCCGTTGTTGAAGAAGGCCTTCGCCGCCTGGAATCGTTCCCGAATTTGCTCCGAATCAGGCATCCTGTTCTTCCTTGGAAACGCCCTCAACCGTGGCGTTCGCCGGCACGAAGTAATTCCCTTCCCCGCGCGACCTTGACTAACGGCAGTGTACCGTGACGGCCGCGGCCCGCATCAACAAACTCCGTTCGCCAACACTCATGAGCGAAGATTCCGGATCGGAATCAGCGCAAGTTTAGCATGCTTGCGAGTTAGCGGGCGGAAGAAACAACCGGCACATGCCGAGAGAGCGAGCGAATTCATGAGGTCGCCATGGCGCGCACGCGGCGGTCCGCTGCCGGGCAGCGTGGCGCCGATGGTGAAGGCAAGCAGCACAGGCCGCGTCCATGGCATTGGCGTCAGAATTCCAGCGCAGATCCGACGGGCTGGAGGGGGATCATTTTCTAAAACCGGAAGATTGCGGAGATCTGTCCCTGTCGATTCATGCCGCCGGACCCAATTGATACAGTTCCGAAGTCGTTGTCGCTTGCGTTGGTCTTCGGAGCGGGTATTTGATAGCGGTTAAATGCGTTGAAATAATCCATGCGCAGCGCTAATTGCATGGTCTCCCTGATTGGGATGATCTTTTGAGCACTTAGATTTTCAGAGGGATGGAATGGTCCCCGCACCTCGGAATAGGCCCTCTTGGAATCCCCCAGCGTATATTGATTGCTTGTAACTGTGAATGCGTTGGTGCTGAACACCAAGGGAGCTGAACCTCCTTTGATAAAAGCTTGCTTTGCCTTGACGTAATTCCCAGACCAAAGAGGAACTCCAGGATTGATGTTGGGCCGCTCGACACCGTTCAGACCCATACCGTCCTCCGTGATCTGGAGCGGATTCCCATTGTGATATGAAAGGACGCCCGCTAGCTCCCACCCGCCAAAGATTCTCCCCGTCCTTCCGGAATTGAGCCATCTCTGTCCCATCCCGATCGGAAGGAAGTAAGTTGTGGCGACTTTCACTTCATACGAATCGATGTCCGTTACATATTCAGGCCCGGGGTTGAATCGGTTCAGCGGCGTGGCGAGGTTGTCATATTGAACCGGGAGCGTCAACGAAGCCAGGTAGCTCAATCCATTCGGATCCCGCTTTTCTCCCTGGATCTGCAACGCATTGTAGAATGTGGTGCCGGCTTGGTCGAGAGCTCGATTGACGTTCGAATATTGCGAAAATGGCTGCAAAGCCTGGAAAACCGTTGCGCTCGTTCCAAACTGGCTGACAAAGTTCTGGAAGGGACATTGCAAACCGTCCACCGTAGACGGGCAGGAAGTGAAGGTATCGTTTAGCTCCGACCCATATGTCTGGAGAACGGAGGGGTCCGGCTGGCTGATCGGATTGATGTTATAGCCCGTCAGGTGCGTGACGCGGTTCCCGGAATACGCCACGCTGATGAACATGTTCCAGGGAAGCTCTCTTTGCAGGTTCAAGCTCCATGCCTGGTAAACCGGTGGCTTGCCGTTGCTGGGGTCAAGATAAGAGATCGTCGATCCCACGCCCAGCGACGGACTGAAGGGCTGTGGGCTGGGGAGGACCATAGGTGCATTATGTCCAGTTGACCAGTTACCGTAACCTGGCGCCGTTCCTCCAGTCGAATTCACCTGGTATTCCCCCGCAAGCGGTTGGCTCAGGTTAACGGGAACGTCCAACCCAGCCACCTGCTCGCTCTGTGCGTAGGCGCTGTCGTAGCCCAGGTAAGTAATAAAGTATCCGCCCTGGAGAACCATCTTAGTGTTCAAGCTATAAGAAAAGCCCACATGCGGTCCGAAATCGTCCCAGTGAACTGCCAACCGTTTGAACCGTGCACATGCCGCGCAGTAGCCATACTCAGTCGCTGCGCCGGGTAGTCCGCTCGCCAATGGATTGGGCGTTGTCTCATTGAGAAACACATTGTTGTTCTGCGCTTGCAGGTAGGGGCGCATCACGTCCCAGCGCATGCCAAGGTGCACGATCAAGTTTCGATTGAGTTTGATGTCGTCTTGAACATATGTTGAGACATCCACCGTGTTGAAGGCTTCCGTCGTTGGAGCATTGCGACTGGCTGAGGCGGCCAGACCGAGCAGAAAGGAGGCAAAGGAACTACCGCCACTAAAGCTGCCATCCTTGTTGGCTCTGGCGGTTTGCACCTTGCTGAAATCGAATTCGCCGCTGCTATAGTTCTCCTGGGAGTTCTGGTAATAATGATGGAGCTCTCCGCCGAAATTGAAAGTATGGCGGCCCTTGGTCCATAACCAATTGTTGACGAAGTTGTAACCGATATTGTCCACTGTATTCTGCACCTTTTGATTGTCGTTCAGGCCAAAAGGGGTGGGATAGTAGTCTCCGTCGAGGAATTTTATTACGGGCAACGTCGTGCCGTTCTGCACCGCCCCGAAGTTTTCATGCCGGTAAGCATTCTGGTAAGTCTGCGTTTTTTGCTCAACGGCCGCACCTGCTGTCATCACCAGGTTCGGGGTCATGATTTTTTCGTAGTTGAACAACCAGATGTTCGAAAGGTCGTTTCCATCCTCCTGGCCGGTTAGCGGGTTGGTGGGCGGGACGATTGCGGCATACATGTCCATCTCTAAAGTGGAAAAGTTGCGCCACCAGGTAAATGCGATATTCTGCGATGCGTTGACGGCGTGATTCAGCGTCAAGCCCCATGCATGCGTAACAAGAGGATAGGAGGCAACAACCGAGCTCATGTTGTTTTCCTGGCCTGGCTGGTTCGGTGCGGGGATCAGCTGCGCAAGCGACATGGCCAGCGGGTCGATGCGGGCAGCGGGGATCTTGTTGCCCGGAAACTGCGCGCCGGTTGTCGGATCATAGATCTTCACCGGGAAACCGCTGAAGTCCCCGGTTGTCTCCGCGGGAGTCGGCACCGTTGCCGGTGTCGCCACACTGGCGGAATCTTTGGAGTAGATGTCGAAACTGGCCAGGAAGAAAGTGCGATTTCTCCCGTTGTACCGCGGAAGGATGACCGGCCCGCCAACTGTACCTCCGTAGTTCACTTCCTGATCTGCCGGCTTGATCGGGACTCCGCTGGAATTCTTGGCCGGGTCGAAACCATATGAATCGAAGATGCTGTTGCGATCGATCAGGAAGGCATCTCCGTGAAGATTGTTGGTGCCCGATCGCATATTGTAGGAGACTGCGCCTTGCACCAGCCCATACTTCGCCGAGAACGTCGAACGCAGTACGCGGAACTCATCCACCATATCGTAAGGCGGATTGGAATTGACGGCTGAGCTGGTGTTCAGTTGAATTCCGTTGAAATAGGTTCCAGCCGAGTTGATCTGTTTCGGCGCTCCGCCCTCTACCTGAATGCTGCCGTAGGTGGTCGACGGCGCTGTCACACCCGGCGAGAGCGTGGCGAAGCTCGAGATCTGACGGATCGTACCGCTGACTTCGAGGGGCAGGTCATTGACTTCCTGCGGTGCAAGCGTAGAGCCCAAATCAGGCTCGGTCGTATCGAGAGCAATCGCATTGGACGCTACGATCACGTTCTCGTTGCTCTGGCCAATCAGCATGTGGACATCGATGGTTGGTGTAGAGCCCACTTCGGCGACGAGATGGTCCTCCTCGAATTTCTCAAATCCGGGCGCTTCCACCACGAGGTCGTAGTTACCGGGAGGGAGGGTTGCGACATAAGTTCCGGCGGAGGATGTTGCGGCATGCGTAACAATATCGGTGTCTACATTTCGGAATGCCACCTGCGCGCGAGGAATCGCCGCGCCCGCCGGATCAAAGACCGTGCCCGCGAATCCGCCAATCTCCTGAGCGTTCAGCCCGACGCCACCAAGCAAAGGGACCAGACAAAACGCCAGAACGAGGGAGATAGCATCTCCAACCCTGAATTGGGGGCGCTGGCCTCGACGACACAACAATTCGATCATAAGTCTATCCTCCACTGAGAATGCGAGGGGTGCTGTTGGTGCTTTACTAGTTAATTGCCCATCAATACAGGGGCAAGTTATCTGTAGGTTAAAGTTCGTGTGCGCAGAAGCGTAGCTGTCTCTAACTCAATCGAACATCCATGCTGACTCAAACATTGACCACGGGGAGGGGTCCGTCCTTCACGGCCTGCAAATCGTTGCTGGCGTCGAATTTTAATGGGCAACATATACACGTTGACCTGTTGATTACCATTTCGCGATTCTTGAACCCAACCGAGTTACCGATGGGAGTTACCCCGGCTGTGTTGACTCACACGCGCGCTACCTTTAAAGACAATCCTAACCGCCAAATTCTGCGTACATAAATGTGGCCTTGCGCAAACTTTTACGAGGTTGCCTCTCGCGCACCTTCCGAACACGATGCGCATTCCCGGTCAAAATCGGTTCTTTAAGCATTTCAGCCGGCACTGGAATAAAGGTCTGGACGGCTCTCAAGGGCATTTGCGGGCCAAACAAGGGGATCGTTTGCATACCGCCAATGAGATAAGGATGACTGACCTGACAACGAAGCCGAGATCCCCTCACTGCAGAGGAAGGGATCAACTCCACGTTGGTATGATTAGTATTCCGGTTCAGTATGCTCGATCAGCAATTTGAATTGCAAGTGGTTTTTGCAGGAAGGGGACTTACGCGGCCAGAACTTCGCAGTTTACTTGCGCCGGTCCGGCTAGTAAAGTGACAGCACCGGCTCACTAATGACCGATACACATATGCCAGAGAGTCCCAGTGTCTTCATCAGCTATTCGACCAAGGACCTTGACGCCGCGAAGGCGATACTTGGGTCGCTGGAAGAGGCCGGCATCCGCTGCTGGGTAGCTTTTCGGGATATTCAGGAAGGCGAGGTTTGGGAAGATGCGATCATCCGCGGAATCTCGAACTGCAGAGTGGTGCTCTGCCTACTTTCTTCAAACGCCAATAAAAGCCGGCAGGTACAGAGAGAGATCCATTTTGCCTTCGAGGTGAACGACAAGCCGGTGATTCCCGTGCGCCTGGAAGACATCCCTCCGTCCGGCGCACTGGCCTACCACCTGGCCAGCCTGCAGTCGCTCGATGCATCTTCGCGACCGATCGATGGCCACCTTTGGAAAATCGTGGCTCGGGTTCAGGCTGTTCTAACAACGGTAAAAACCGACCCGGCAACGGACGAGGCTCCGCCGCTGAGGTCCGTCATTCAGCCTGTTATAAAGCGCAAGTGGCCGTGGAAGACGCTTCTCTCTGGAACCGCGATTGTCATTGCGATGCTGGCGGCCGGCTACTGGTATCGTCATAGGCCGCTTCCGCCGTTTCACCTTGGAAACCCGGTCCCGATAACCAGCGATGAGAGCCTGAAAGCTCTCGCCGGAACCGATGGAAGCAGGCTTTACTTTACTGAACCTTCACCGAACAGGGTTCGCCAGGTTGCCATTGCGGGCGGGGCAGTTGCGTCCATTCCGGTTGCCGGCGGCGGTAGCACAGCTATCGTCTTCGATGTGTCCCCGGATGGATCCACTCTTCTGGTTGCCTCCGGTGAAGAAGGCAACTCTTCTCATGTGCTGTGGACTGCGACCACTCACGGAGATCCCCTGCACCGCATTGGAGTGGCGCAGGGCGCCGCTTTTTCGCAAGATGGACGGCAGATCGCCTTCATCACTCCAGACGGAGATTTGTTTGTTGGCGGAGCCGACGGCGCCGTCTCTCAAAAGATAGCGAATGTTGGATCATCTGCTTATCGTCCTGTATGGTCGCACGACGGAAGCACCATCCGTTTCGACAAGGACAACGCGTTGTGGGAGATATCGTCGAACGGGTCAAATCTTCATCAGCTGCTGCTCGGTTGGCACACGGCCTCTGCGCAGTGCTGCGGTCGATGGACCCCGGACGGAAGCTTTTTTCTGTTCATCTCCGGAATCTCGTTGAAGTCCGGGGGACAGATCTGGGCCCTCGATGAGAGAAGGCCCGACGCTTCGAAGAAGCGGCCGGAGCCATTGCAATTGACTTTCGGATCAGACCGCTGGAAGTATCCCATCGCCTCCAATGACTCAAAGACCGTCTTCGCCGTCCGCCTGTCCGAGACCGGGCAGTTATCGAGTTTCGACGCGCAATCCAAGCAGTTCAAGCCTTTCATGCACGGCATTCCCGCCGAGAGCGTGACGTTTTCGAGAGACGGCAAGTATGTCGCCTATGTTTCCTTCCCGGACGGCATCCTGTTCAGGGCCAACCGGGACGGAAGCAATCCAAGGCAGTTGAGCGACCAGCCCCGGCACCCCGAGGTTGCGAGCTGGTCCCCAGACGGAGTGAGGATCGCATTCATGGACACGAGCCTGGGATCGACTGGACCTGAGATCTACACCGTCGCTTCGGAGGGTGGCGGCGCAACGAGGATTCTGAACGACGACACCGAACAGGAACGCGACCCGAGCTGGTCGTTGGACTCAAACAGGATCGTTTTTCTCTCGGGAAAGCCGCGGACCATGAGTTCCGAGTTGAGAATCTTTGACTTTAGAAATTTCAAGGTCAACGCCGTCCCCGAATCCCATGGATTTTGGTCGCCGCGATGGTCGCCAGATGACAAATACATCGCCGCTATCAACCGCGAGGAGAACCGACTGATGGTCTACTCATTCGAAAAGAGGCAATGGAGGACCATTTCAACAGGGGGCCAATTAAACTTCCCGGCTTGGTCCAGCGATAGCAAGTGGATTTTTTATCTGCACCTGGAGAACGGCAATCGTGGTGTGTTCAAAGTGAACGTAAATGGCGGCCAACCGCAGCAGGTGGCCGATCTGCAAAACACGCCTCTGACCGGTACGTTCAATCAATGGATGGGTCTCGATCCGACAAACGCACCGCTCTTGCTGATCGCCAAGGGGGGCGACGACATTTACTCACTCCCGGTGAAGCAAAAATGAGGGGGTGCGAACGCCGGAGCCGGAAATCGCCGCGTCAGGCGCTCAGTACAGGAAACGGTGAGTCACGAATCATTGCGTAGGTCAGATCCCGCATCCGCCCACGGGCACCGGATCGGGGCTCTCTTCCGATCATCAGCACATCGGCGTTTGACTGGCGAGCTGCCTCAAGAAGCGCGCCTTTGACAGAACCAGCTTTAATGCAAACCTGAGCATCGGAACCGACCGCTCGCTGGAGGTCACCTATGCGACGAAGCGCATCCCACTTTTCGACCGGCTGGAATTCCTCTTTAAGACCCCGTTCGATTGCCTGATCCGGCTCTCCCGGACGCACGGCGTGAATGATTGTGAGTTTGCCGTTCGCCTCTTGAGCCAGGCGAGTCGCAAAGCGAAGCACTCTTTCCGAATCAGGGCTCAGGCCGATGGCGCACAACAATTCCCTGTGCTCCAAAGGTCTTGCGGAAATTGTTTCAGCGTGTCGGCTAGTTAGCACTGGGCAGTCCGCATCGTTCAGGACTTTGGCTGTCGTCGAGCCGAGCAGCATTCGTCTGAAAATGCCGGAGTGCGTTGGCATGATAATGAGATCGAATTTCCCGTTTTTTGCGGCTTGAGCAATCTCTCTTGCCGCATCTCCCGAAGCCAGAATCCTCGGGCATTCAGCGACGGGAAACTTCGCCGCAAGAAATGAGTCGAGTCTCTCACGGCCGATCTCCATATGCTCGTCTGAGATCTCGGGAACCGACCTTACGAAAAGCTCAAGGCCGTTATGGCTGGCAAGGTCGACGACATGAATAAGGGAAACACGCGCTCCAAACAGAGCTGCCGCCCTTTTGACATAACTGGCCATCGCAACACTTGATGGAGAAAAGTCAACAGGAAAAAGAATATTCGCAATCAAAGCCATGTTTGCCCTCGACTCAATTGGACTCTCTACAACTTCAATGCTCCCGGAATCTCAAGCGGAACGAGGAAGCCTCTGGCGAGAACATAGTCGTAAAGGTGACCCAGCGGCGAGGGAGGATGAAGCTCACGCGCGGAGACCCATCCATTCGTGTCGGTCCACTGCCAGTGAATGGCTGAGATGCTTTGAACCGCTTGCTGGAGATCCTGTGAGCTCATCGGATATGCGTAAATACGGACGTTTTGCGCCAGGAGGCGAGATAGAGCTTCAAGGAAACTGCCGGGGAGGTTACTGTAGCGATATTCCCACACGCGAACCAGCAGCGACAGGCCCAGGACGAAGCGAATAGGCGCCTTCGTATAGCGGTTAACGAGAGCGGTCATGCCGTAGAGTTCCCGTTCGCGGAATAGCAGGACATCGCCGCAATGCGCGTGAAGCGCATCAATCCGCTCCAGCAGGTTTGCGATTCCCGGAGGGGGATCTGCTTCGCTGAGCGGCGTCGCAGAAAAGCAAAAGAAACCGGCAGGCGCGGGATCTTTTTCAGCTAACTCTCCGCGGAGTTTTTCGATCGCGGAAGCCAGCAGTTGATTATGGATTGCCGCATGAGGGGAATCGACGTGTTCGAACGATCCTGGCGCGAGCACAGTGGCTTTCCTGTGGAGAACCTCCATAGGCGGCACAGGCGGACCGCTGCACGGAAAACAGACTGCTTCAGCAAGCCCTGCGCATACCAGGTGGACCAGAATCGCGCGCTGATCCCACCCGTCGAAGGCGGCGCCGCGCACTTCCGCGTAGTCAATTTCAATACGTTTCTCGACATCCTGAACAATATTCTCGAAGAAGGATTCCTTCGTCTCCAATTGATAGAAAACAGCATGAATAAGATTCACGCCCAGGATGCCGACAGCTTCTTGTTCGAGCGCGTTGGAAGGATCGCGCAAGTTGATATGGAGAAGTATGTCGTTCGGTTGACCGCCCGGTTGCAATTGAAACCGCAAGCCGACCCAGCCGTGTGGTTCATTGGTTCCGGCGTAGTTGCGGGCAGAGATGGTATCAACAAATGCAAAGAAACGAGTGTTCGATCCACGGCTCTTGCTCAATTGGTTGATGAGTTGAACCCATTCGCTCTCCAGCATGGCCTGGAGGCGTTCTCCGGAAACGTAGCGCGCACCAACACCGTACAAATCGTCGCTGACTTCCTTGTCATACGCAGAGATCGATTTGGCAACTGTCCCAGATGCCCCTCCTACAACCAGGAACCATCGCACGACTTCCTGGCCAGCGCCGATTTCAGCGAAAGAGCCGTAGCTGGTGGAATCGAGATTGATGCGGAGCGCTTTCTGATGAGTGTTGAGCTTCTCGGTGGGTGTCATTGGACGTTCTCCCTAATTTGTTGAGGGATTGCCATTTCATCATTTACATCGTTCCGAAACGAAGTTGCGTTGCAAGATGCGCCGACCGACAATGCTTGCGAATGTTCAATTCACTCCGCCGTTTTCGCCGGAGGAACTGGTCCAAGTCATCCCTCGAGGTCACCAAACTTGGCGTGCATCAAGCGCTGGGCGATGGTGAAAATCATTGCCGTGGAGACACCAAACATCAGCGCACCTGTCGCTGCTTCCAACGGTCCCAAAAGTCTCCACGACGGCGTCATGATCAAATCGCCATAACCCAATGTCGTGTAGTTGACCGCTGAGTGGTAGAATGCGAGTTCGAGCGATGTGAATTCTCCGCAAAGCACAAACAAACAGGCCCACAATGCAATCTCAATCAAGTGCGCTGCAAAGGCAATTAACATCGCCAGCATAAATATTGCGAGATTAATCCAGGCTCGCGATCCAACCAGTCCGAGAGCCCTCTCGCGGCGAAATAAACGCACGCAAACCCCCAGTGTTACGGAATGAATCAGGATTGTGCAGAGAGCGGCGATTGAGCCGGCCACCATCGGAAGCAAAACTGCGACTTGTTCCCTGCGCATCATCCTGTTGCCAAGCTTCCGACCGGCCAGCCTTTTGGTTCATTTGATCCGGTCAACCGCACTTAGAGGAGTCACCAAAGGTTGCTGCCGTCTGTTGCGTGCGACTATCATTTCACTGGTCGCCCGCAAACTGCTTCACGCACTGAAGAAGCATTGCGGTCGTACAAGACGCCCCCATATCGGTATTGAACATCGCATGATATAGAGAAGGTTCCGGCCATTTCAGTCCGAGATGCTGGCGGACGAACGCGGCTCGCGATGCATCCGTTGTGTCGACTTGTTCAATCGCCTTAGCCTGAGTTGCGCCGCCAGAGATAAGTCTGCGGATTTTTTGATCGCGAGATGCGTAAAGAAAAACATGAAATACATCCTTGCGATTGCGCAGGAAATACTGCGCACCGCGGCCCACAATCACCGCGGGGCCGCTGGACAATGCGGATTGCACGGCTGCTTCCGAAACGGCCGCGATGCGGCGCGCATCGAGCAAATGGAGCCGGCTGGCTGGCGGCAAGCCTCCCTCGAACGCGCCGCGAAGAAAGTCCTTGAATACCCTGTACACGGCAGGATCGTTTCGCCATTCTCTTTGCTCGACCGCTTCTGGCGTGCTCTGATTCAGTCGCGCGATTTCCTCTGTCAACCGGTAGTCCCAGAGACTCCATCCAAGGCGGCTGGCGACCACGCCGGCAATCTCAGATGCTCCGCAGCCGAACTCGCGCTCAATTGTTATTGCCTGCACCATTGCATTTATCCTCAGCCCACCGCGACATCCCCGCCCGCTCCTGGATCGTTTTTCTTCAGGAGGAATGCGAGAACGAACATGATGGCGCAAAGCACGCCTAACACCCAGAGTGTGTCCATGAACGAGAGCACATGAGCTTGTTGATTCACCAGGCCGTAAACCCGGGCGATCGCCTGGTTGTGTGCATCTACGGTGCCCAGGCCGGAGTGCTTGATGCTCTTTGTCAGACTGTGGAGCGCCCCCTGAAACGCCGGCGAATCTGGCGTGATATGACCTACCAGGATTTGTTGGTGATAATCTGAGCGCCGAACGATCATCGTCGTAACGATGGTCGTGCCGATGCTGCTGCCGATGTTGCGCATGAAATTGACCATGCCCGAGACACTGTTGCCCTTCTCTGGCGGGACACCAATATAGCCAGCCGCTGTAATCGGAACGAACAGGAAGCCGATGCCTACTACCTGCGCGCAGCGTAGCCACATGGCGAAGTTAAAGCTGATGAATAGATCGATTTGATATGCGGAGTAGAACAAACCGACGGCAAGACACAGCCAGCCGGCCGCAATCAAATAGCGAGCCTGAACCTTCGAGGTGAGGCGCCCCACGACGGGCATCATCAGCAGCAAGATCAATCCACTCGCAGATAGCACAAGACCCGCAAGCTCTGCCGTGTAGCCGAGCAACGTCTGCAAGAATTCTGGGATGAGTACCAAGGTGCTGAAGAGCATGATCCCCATCATGAACATCATCAGGTTGGCCGCCGCGAAGTTGAAGCTCTTGAACATGCGGACATCGATGATGGGATCCTTGTGGTACCACTCCCAGATGACGAGCGCTGTCAAACAAACACCTGCGATGATCGAGAGCGTAAGAATGAAGTGGGAGCCGAACCAATCATCCTCCTGGCCCTTGTCAAGGACGACCTGAAGTGAAGCCACACCAAGCGTCAGAAATGCGATTCCGATGTAGTCCACGCGAATGCCGCCATTCTTGACACGACCTACGACCGGTTTCTCGTGCACCAGGGTATAAGTCATGTAAAGGGCAAGAAGCGCAATCGGCAGCTTGATGAAAAAGATCCAGCGCCAGGAATAGTTATCCGTGATCCATCCCCCCAGCATGGGCCCGACAGTCGGAGCAAGGACCGCTGTAATACCGTAGAGCGCAAAGGCCGCGCCACGTTGTTCGGGGGGAAATGTATCGTTGAGGATTGCCTGCGCCATCGGCTGGAGTCCGCCACCCCCAACTCCCTGCACGGCGCGAAAGATCAGCAGCAGAGGAAGATTGGGCGCGAGGCCGCACAGCAGCGAACTTACCGTAAAGATGATCAAAGAGAGAAGGAAATATCTCTTGCGCCCGATCACCTCGGCGAGCCATCCACTTACGGGAAGCACAATCGCATTGGCCGCGAGATAGGAAGTGAGCACCCAGGTGCTGTCATCGTAGCTGGCGCCCAAATCGCCCGCAATATAGGGCAATGCAACATTTGCCACGCTCGTATCCAGCACCTCAAGGAATGCGGCCATGGACACAGTAACGCCAATAAGCCAGGGATTCACCCTGGGGCGAGTGAAGGCCTGCGCTGCGGGCACGCTGGTTGCGGCGGCGCTCATCGTAGATACACCTTCACTTCAACGTTCATACCCGGCCGAAGTTGGTGATCGCGACTCTCGCCCGGCTCCAGAACGATTTTTACCGGGACGCGTTGCACAATCTTCACGTAATTGCCGGTTGCGTTTTCGGGCGGAAGCAAACTGAATATGGGGCCCGTTGCTCCTGCAATGCTGTCGACATGACCGTTGTATGTACGGCCGTTCGAGTCGAGTTCAATACTCGCCTTCTGGCCCACCCGCATGCGCTTCAGCTGGGTCTCCTTGAAATTTGCTGTGATCCACACCTGATCCAGAGGAACCACGGTAAGCAACTGCTCACCGGGGTCGACATTCAATCCGACAACAACCTTTTTCGTGACTTCGCCAGCTACAGGCGCAGGAATTTTTGTATAACTCAAGTTCAATTGCGCCTGCTCGACAGCAGCTTCTTTCTGCTTTATATCTGCCATTGCCGAAACTGCCTTGGCGCGCGTTGAGGCAACGCGCTGCGGCCCGGCCTGGGCATCTTCGTAATGTGCCTGCGCTTCAATCAGGCGGCTCTGCGCCTCTTGAACAGCTTGCTCAGCTGCGGCCTCGTCTGCTTCTGCCGCGGCTATGGCGGCAACATCCGTCGCTGCGGCGGCAAAGGCATGATCGTAGATTTGCTTCGGCACCTCTTCCTTCGTGAGCAGCAAGCGATAGCGGGTAACGTCATCCTGAGCCTTTACGTTTTCCGCTTGAGCCTCCGCAACGCGAGCGTGGGCGGCGGCAGCCTGTTTTTCCGCTGCCTGAATTGCCGCTTCCGCATTCTTAATGTCGGACGACGTGAATTTCAATTGGCTCGAGGTATCGACCGACGATATCGGCACGTCAATATTCGAACTCCTCGCCGCAGCTACTGAAGTGTCGAGCGTTGCCTGGGCCCTGGCCAATGCCACTTCGTAGTCTTTTGGATCGATTGCCACGAGCGTTGAGCCTTCATTCACCCACTGGTTGTCATCGACGTTGACCCCTTGGATGTAACCGGAGATTCGCGCACTGACGGGGTAAAGATGCACGTCTACCTGCGCATCGTCTGTGGATTCGAAGCCGGAAAGATAGTGCCAGAGGAAAACGCCACCAACGGCGAGAACAACGATGGAGACAAGAATGATCCAACGTTTTCGCGACGGCCTTCTCGGATAGGCCGAAGTTAACGGGTCAACCGCGCTGCCATCGTCTGCCGGCGCGTTTGGCTCTGGCGGTGCTGCTTGCGGTGGATTGGGCGTTTGATGTTCTTCTGACATACTCAATTTCCCTTCAGATACTCTGCGTATCGGGATTCCGCGACTCCGGTCGCTCTCGCCAGAGATACCTTGGCCAGGTTGTAGCTGTAGAGGCTGGCAATGTAGGCATCATTGGCGACTGCCAGCGCATCCTGCGCTTGAATGACTTCAACGTTGTCTGTGACTCCCGAGCTGAATCGATCGCGAGATTGCGCCAGGGTCTGGGTGGCAAGGTCTACCGCGCTCCTCTCGACAGACACTTCTCGCCCTAATGCTTCCAGATCGAGATAGACGTCGCGAACCTCCTGATCGATCTTGGCCCGCAAGTCTTCCAGTCTCTGCCTTTCTTCATTGAGTGAAGCGTCGGCGCGGAGAACATCCCCATGTACCTTCCCTCCCTGAAAGATAGGAATATGGAGCGTAGCGGCCGCATCGACGGTGCCGTGCGATGAGCCTGGGTTCACTCCAGAAAGACCGTAGTCGGCCTCCGCACCAATAGATGGATAGCGTTCAGCAGAAGCCGCTTTTCTCCCCAGCTCGGCGGACCGCACCCGATTTATCTCACTCTGAAAATCAGGACGCGACTTATAGGCGCCTTGGATGGCCTCATCGAGACTCGAAGTCGCCAGCTCCTCATAAGCGACGCGGGTCGTCGTCTCGAACTGTTGGCCAAGTGTTAGCCCGATAGCTCGCGCCAAGACCAATTTCTGTTTGGCTAAGTCATTTTGTGCACTAATGAGCTTCTGCTCGCGCGATTGCAATTGCACCTGGGAGCGCAGAACGTCCACGGCCGAGGCGAGGCCCGCGGTCTTCTGGTCGGATGCCTGTTGGAAAAGTGCCTTCGCGGTGTCCCGCTGTGATGTGGCTGACTCAACTTCGGATTGGTCAGCGACAACCAGCAGATAATTCGAGACAATGACAAGCACCACCAACTCACGAGCGTCTTTTGAACTGAACTCGGCCGACCTCAGGCGCGCCTGCGACGCTCGCGCCCGCTCGATGGATGCCCAATCAAAGACCGATTGCGTCAGATAGGCCCGCGAGTCGAAATAGCCAAATGGCCCAATGACCGGAGGTTCTTTCGGAATGGTTATACCAAAGGCTGCTTTCACATTGATTTGATGAACTCCGAAACCCGTATTGGTGACTACGTTCGGGAGCAGTTCACTTAGCGCCTGCCACTTCTCTCCTCGGGCGTCTAAACTCGCATCCGTGGCTAACACTCCACCGAGATTCTGCCTGAGCCCGAGGTTGACGGCGTCTTCAAGGGACAGCTCCATTGGCGTTGCGTTGAGTTGTCCTTCAGGGACACCTCCCAGGTATGGATTCTGCGCCAGGGTTTGATAGCTTTTCTGTCCGGATTGAACAGCTGTTCGCGGTGTTCCCGTTACCTCGGCAAGAGCGATCGGGTTATACGGCGCCGGTGTTGCTGGCGAGCTGTTCTGTGCCAAGCCTCCCGCTCCGCCGAGTAGAGCAGAACTCAGCAGCAGGAGCCTATTCCAGGGTCTGTACCGCATACCCGATCCTTTCTGGAGAAATCTCGATTCCTCCTCCTCCAGATCTGTTTTGCTCTTCGCTTTGCGACCCATATCCCATCATTGCCTCAGAACTTCCGTGACCGCGCATCGTCGCATCTTGCTGCAGATTTCCTGAAGCATCTCACCAAGCGCGAATGGAAATCTATTGGACTTTGGTATCGGGGGGCATTTAGGTATCCGCCAACACCATCGTGCAATTGAACCCATGCTGCGCTTACGTTTGGTCACATTTGAGTTATGCTCTGATCCCTTTGTCCGATCGCCCAGCGTTAGCAGTTTCGTACGCGATCGTTTCTCGGCAACGGACTCACCGCAATACTCGATATGCATTGATTGCCGGACGTGAGCTTCTTGACCGATACCAAGGTATCGAGCGATACCTTGGTCCAATTGCTCGGGTCCCACGGCTCTGTTGTCATTGCTTTGTACCGCAACTTCCAGTAGAACGGCACGCAACAAGAATCAAGGACAAAACAGAGGTGAAACACCTTGAAACTACTGATCGTACTGCAGCAGCCTGAGTCCTCGACGGAACGTTGGCCGGGATGTCGGCAATAACTACCGGGAGGATCACCCGAGGTGACCACTCTTAATCGAGCCGACCAGCCGCTTCTGGTTACTTCAAAGAAGCCAGCTCGGATTCTTCTGGTCGACGCAGCACTCGTGCTGCAGGAATCGCATCTTTTGCTCCTGCAAACGATTCCAGCCATCGTCGAAAGGCTGACTTCGTGCGCCGACATGTATCTTCACGAGGGTCACGGTTATGCACTTGTGATCCTCGTGCTCCATTCGAAACCAGCGGAAACAGCCGAGGCGGCGTTTTTTGTCCGCCATCGATGGATCGGCGCAAGAATCCTGTTGCTGGAAGGAGAGTCCCCGATGATCGACGACTGGCTTTACGATGAGCGGCTTCACCCTCATCAGCATCCGGCTGCGGTATGCGAGGCGGCAATTCGGCTCATGGCCGAAGAACAATATCAAATTCGAGCATAAGTATCGACAAATTCTTTGTCATTTGATTGCTTGTCATATTTGA